>NZ_JBFUAR010000027.1:0-107609 GCF_056406175.1 Arthrobacter sp. P1_D12 | reverse complement strand
GCCCAGGCCCCGGCAGCCCCCGCCGCCCAGGCCCCGGCCGCTCCGTCGACGGGCGTCAAGCCCGGCGCGCGTCCGGCCCCTAAGGCTGAAACCCCGGCTGCTCCGGCACGCCAGGGTGGTTCTGCACCGCGTCCGGGCGGTCCCCGTCCCGGCAACAACCCGTTCGCCACGTCCCAGGGCATGCCCCGCGGCCGCGGCGGCGACAACGAACGCCCCTCGCGTCCGGGCAACAACCCGTTCGCTCCTTCCCAGGGCATGCCCCGTCCGGGCGGAAGCCGCACCGAGGGTGAACGCCCCGGTGGTCCGCGCCCCGCAGCAGGCGCAGGCGGCCCCCGTCCGGGTGGTCCCCGTCCGGCAGCAGGCGCAGGCGGCCCCCGCCCCGGCGCCCCGCGTCCGGCCGGCGCTCCCGGCGCCGGTCGTCCGGCAGGAGCCGGCGGCAACCGCCCGACTCCCGGCATGATGCCTAACCGCACCGAACGTCCCGCACCCGCTGGTGCCGGCCGTCCCGGCGGCGGAGGCCGTGGTCCGGGCCGTCCGGGTGGCGCTCCGGGTACCGGTGCTCCCGGTGCCGGTGGCGGCGCTCCGGCCGGTGGTGGCTTTGGTAAGGGCGGTCGCGGTCGCGGCGGCACCCAGGGTGCCTTCGGTAAGGGCGGCGCAGGCCGTGGCAAGCAGCGCAAGTCGAAGCGTGCCAAGCGTCAGGAACTGGAGCAGATGAGTGCTCCGTCGCTGGGTGGCGTGAGCGTACCCCGCGGCGACGGCAACACCGTAGTCCGGCTTCGCCGTGGCTCGTCCATCACGGACTTTGCCGACAAGATCGAGGCAAACCCGGCAGCACTGGTGACGGTCCTCTTCCACCTCGGCGAAATGGCCACCGCCACGCAGTCGCTGGATGAAGAGACCTTCGCCCTGCTCGGCGAGGAGCTTGGCTACAAGCTCCAGGTTGTGTCCCCGGAGGACGAGGAGCGCGAGCTGCTCTCCACCTTCGACATCGACTTCGACGCCGAACTGGAAGCCGAAGGCGATGAAGACCTCGAGGCACGTCCTCCGGTTGTCACCGTCATGGGTCACGTTGACCACGGTAAGACCCGACTGCTCGATGCCATCCGCAAGTCCGACGTTATGGCGGGCGAGCACGGCGGTATCACGCAGCACATCGGTGCCTACCAGGTCACCCACGCCCACGAAGGCATCGATCGCAAGATCACCTTCATCGATACTCCGGGCCACGAGGCGTTCACCGCCATGCGTGCCCGTGGTGCGAAGGTTACCGACATCGCCATCCTGGTGGTCGCAGCGGACGACGGCGTCATGCCGCAGACCGTTGAAGCCCTCAACCACGCCCAGGCGGCCAACGTGCCGATCGTCGTGGCCGTGAACAAGATCGACAAGGAAGGCGCCAACCCGGACAAGGTCCGCGGCCAGCTGACCGAGTACGGCCTGGTTCCGGAAGAATACGGTGGCGACACCATGTTCGTGGAGGTCTCTGCCCGCCAGAACCTGAACATCGACGAGCTCCTCGGCGCCGTTCTGCTCACCGCAGACGCCGCTCTGGACATGCGCGCCAACCCGAACAAGGACGCCCGCGGTATCGCGATTGAAGCCAACCTGGACAAGGGCCGCGGTTCCGTGGCCACCGTCCTGGTTCAGTCCGGTACCCTGCACGTCGGCGACACCATCGTGGCAGGCACGGCCCACGGCCGCGTCCGTGCGATGTTCGACGACGACGGCAGCGCCCTGACCGAGGCCGGCCCGTCCCGCCCTGTGCAGGTGCTGGGTCTGTCCAACGTCCCGCGCGCCGGTGACACCTTCTTCGTGACCGCTGACGAGCGTACCGCCCGCCAGATCGCCGAGAAGCGTGAAGCTGCCGACCGCAACGCCGCCCTGGCCAAGCGCCGCAAGCGCATCAGCCTGGAAGACTTCGACCAGGCCGTCGCCGATGGCAAGATCGACACCCTCAACCTCATCCTCAAGGGTGACGTGTCCGGTGCCGTGGAAGCCCTCGAAGACGCGCTGCTCAAGATCGACGTCGGCGAGGGTGTCCAGCTCCGCGTCATCCACCGCGGTGTCGGTGCGATCACGCAGAACGACGTCAACCTGGCAACGGTCGACAGCGCCGTCATCATCGGCTTCAACGTCAAGCCCGCCGAGCGTGTTGCCGAACTGGCAGACCGCGAAGGCGTGGACATGCGCTTCTACTCCGTCATCTACGCAGCAATCGATGACATCGAGGCAGCCCTCAAGGGCATGCTCAAGCCGGAGTACGAAGAGGTCCAGCTTGGCACCGCCGAGGTCCGCGAAGTGTTCCGTTCCTCCAAGTTCGGCAACATTGCAGGCTCGATCGTCCGCTCCGGTGTTATCCGGCGCAACGCCAAGGCCCGCATCAGCCGCGACGGCAAGATCATCGGTGACAACCTCACCGTTGAGACGCTCAAGCGCTTCAAGGACGACGCAACCGAGGTCCGCACGGACTTCGAGTGTGGTATCGGTCTTGGCTCGTTCAACGACATCACCGAAGGTGACATCATCGAGACCTTCGAGATGCGCGAGAAGCCGCGCGTCTAGGTTGGTTTAGCAGTACAGGTGCGGGGCCGTTGGATTTTCCGGCGGCCCTGCACTTTTCCGCCGTAGAGGGGGCCCCGCCCCTACGCTGGGTGGCCGACGTCTTACGACGTCAGCCCCCCAGCTCCGGCAGGCCCGATGCCACTCCCGGGCCCCCTCCACGGCTCCAAAGGGCCGCCGGAAGAATCCAACGGGAGTCCGTCGTAGACTCGCCTTAGGCGCGTGGCATGAAAACCCAACTGGTGTACGGCAGCCATTACAGCGCCGTCGTACATCCAAATTTTTAGGAGTGGAAATGGCTGATCCCGCACGGGCTGCCAAGTTGGCGCAGCGGATTAAGGTTGTCGTTGCTGAGGCGCTGGGCCGGAGGGTGAAGGATCCCCGCCTGGAAGGCGTCACCGTGACCGACTCTCGGGTGACCAACGACCTGCAGCACGCAACTGTTTACTACACCGTGTTCGGTGACGAGGTGGCCCAGGCCGATGCCGCCAAGGGGCTTGAGAAGGCCAAGGGCGTGCTGCGGCAGGAAGTCGGGCGGAACATCACCGTGCGGCTGACTCCGACGCTCGAGTTCGTGGCTGACCAGATCCCTGTCAACGCCTCGAACCTTGAGGAGCTGCTCCGGGCGGCGAAGAAGCGGGACGCCGAGGTGGCCGCGCTTGCCGAAAGTGCAAAGCACGCCGGCGACGCCGATCCTTACAAGAGTGACACTCCGCAGGACGTGGAGCTCGACGAGGACGACTTTGACGAAGAGGACTTGGACCTCATTGACAACGACGCAATCGATGAGGACCGCAACAAGTAGAAATGCCTTCCACAGCAGGGGCCGGAACCGGTAACGGATCCGGCCCCTGCTGTTCCGGGTCTTGGTGCTGCTAGGTGCCAGAGGCGCTATTTTGCGATGCGTGCTTGAGGCTCAGGACCGCGACTTGGCCGTTGGGGGGTGTTGTCGAGGGGCCCTCAGTCGGAAGGGCGTTGACGGTGGCGTACAGCGTGGAACCTTGAAGGGCGACGTCGGCCGTGAGCCCAGCGCTCAACAGCGTGCTCTGCCGGCCGGAGTCCCCGTCGATCTTGAGGACTCCCATACCAAACAGGGACGCGACGAACACGTCGCCGTCGTTATCCACCGCCAAGCCGGTGGGGGACAGGATCTTGTCCGCGAACACCTTCACGTGACCGTTGTCCGGATCCACCTTGAAGACGGCGCCCCTGGCCCCAAAGGACGGGTCCTCGGGTCCTCCCGGCAACGACGTGACGTAGAGCCAGCCGTCCGGCCCAACCCCAACATCGGTGGGTACCGGCTCGAAGTCGTAGCTCCGCCCGACCACGCAGGCCGGCAGGTGGTTGGCGGCTGCGGCTTCGGCCGTAATCGTGAACGGCCGAGGCGGCAGTACAGCGACGGTCCGTGTCTTCCCGCTCTCTATATCAACGGACACCACGCTGTTTGCGCCCGCATCCGCCACATAGAGGGTGTGGCCGGAGACGGTAATCCCGTATGGATGGGAATCCACTTCACCGTTGTAGGCCGCCGGCATCTCGGGCGGCAGCAGCGCTGCGCACCCGTTCGGCAGGTTGCGGAAGCCGTAGTGGACTTCTCCGTCGGCGTTATGCCCAGCTTCCAGTGCGGCGAAGTCGCCGTAGGTGCGTTGCCGACCGTCGCCATCGATGGTGTGAACATGACCGGCGAGCGGACGTTGGTCCTCGGGCCCAGCGCCCTGGCTCTCGAGGAAGTAGGTTGTCGATCCGCGCTGGGCATTTCCGGCGACGTCCCAAGCAGGATTCGAGTAGAGGACGCTCTTGGTACCGTGAGCGTCGATCCGGGTCAGCCGGCCCGCGAATTCTTCGCTGACCGTGACGGTTTTGTCATGGCCGGCGCTGACATGAAGCGGGGCCACCAGTCCGCCCGCCAAAGTGGCCGGTGGCTGTCCGTTCGGGGTGGCGGCCGCAGCCGTGAGGGTGGAAAGGAACACCGCGGCGATAGCAGCCGCGGATGGAAATGTCATTAGTTTTCTCATGGTGTGCTCCCGTGGCCGTGATGAAGTATCCACAGTTCGAGACCGATGAGACCGTTTGAAGATCGGGGAAGCACAGCCGGAAACCCACGCCTGCTTCCCAAGCGGATTGTATTCCGGTGGGCCGGCGAAGTCGACAGTTCCCGCGGACGCTCATTTCTCCTGGCTTGTCTCCTGTCCGCGGCGTCGGTGACCTTCGACTCTATGCCCGTCCAAGTGCAGGCGAGTCCCATGGACCCATGAGTGCGTGTATGCGGGAAGGCACCGGCGTGCCGTGGAATCCAGCCTGACTAAGTGCCCGCACTGCGGGAAGACCAACCGGATTCCTGCGGCGGCTGCCGGGCACCCGCGCTGCGGCAATTGTGGCCAGGATCTTCCGTGGATAGTGGCGGCGGGTGACGCAGATTTTCCGGTTGTGGCGGAGCAGTCTTCGGTTCCGGTTCTCGTCGATTTCTGGGCGGCCTGGTGCGGGCCGTGCCGGATGGTCAGCCCGGTGCTGGACAAGCTGGCGGTGGAGCGGGCCGGTAAGGTCAAGCTCGTGAAGGTCGACGTCGACACCTCCCCGGGGCTGTCCCGCCGGTTCGATATCCAGGCCATTCCCACGTTGCTTGTCATCAAGAACGGCACTGTGGCGGCCCGCCAGGCTGGAGCGCCGCCGGCCGCGGCCCTCCGCAGTTGGCTCGACGCCGCACTGTCCGCCTAGCGGCGTCTTGAGCGTCCTCGGGCTCCCAGCCCGCCGCCCAGCACGGGAGATCCCATGCCCAGGAGATAGCCGAAGTCGTACCAGTTTCCCGCACGGGCGGAGTTGTAGAACGGGAATTCACTCCAGAAGCCGAAGACATGGGCGATCAGGACGATCCATGCCGTCAGCCCATTCCAGAAACCCCACAACAGGTCTTGCCACCACACGATGTACTCCCTCGGCCGGAAATCGGCGGCGCCCTGCCGGGCCAGCCCGCCGCCAGTACACCGGGCAGGCCTGGAATCGCCGTGAGTTCAGGCTAGGGCGCCAGCTTCGCCGGCGATAGGGCCGGTTGACCCGTCGGTGCCCGCCGGCTCGCGCGCAGGGATGCGGCCGAGGCCCTCCACAAGATCGGCCTGGCTGCCGCAGAGCGCGATCCGGATCCAGCCCTCGCCGATCGAGCCGAACGCCGTGCCGGGGGCGAAGGCCACCCCGGAGTCCGCCAGGAAGCGGCGCGTCCATGACCGGACATCCCCGCCACTGGCATGCGAGACGTCCGCCCACAAATAGAACGCGCCTTGGGCCGCGAGGTAGGGGATGCCGTGGGTGCGCAGCACCGCCGAGGCCGCGTCGCGGTTGGCCCGGTAGTGGGCATGGGCGTGGCTGACGTAGTCCTGCGGACCGGTCAGCGCTGCCAGCGCGGCGTACTGCGACGGCGAGGCCACGCACGACACGATCGACTCCATGACGTTGTTCATCTTCTGTTCCAGCCCCGGCGGGCAGATCAGCGCACCGATCCGCAGTCCCGTCAGCCCGTAGGTTTTGGAGAGCGTGAGCGAGGTGAAAACGCGTGCTTCGCCTGGGGCGTCGCTGTCGAAGCGGGCCGGGCTGACGTGCGGGACATCGTAGGTGAACGCCTCGTAGCATTCGTCCGAGATGACCCACAGATCGTGCCGCCTCGCCAGCTCCACGAGCCGGCGGGTCAGATCCTCGCCCAGGACAGCACCGAGCGGGTTGGACGGGGAATTCAGTATCAGCACCTTGGTGCGGGGCGTGATGAGCGCCTCGATGTCCTCGATCCGCGGCTGGAAATCGTGCTCCGGGTACAGCGGGTAGCGGACCGGAACGGCGTGCAGCAGGCTGGACGTCATCGCGAAGGTGGGGTAGCCGGGATTGGGGATGAGGATCTCATCCCCGGGGGAGAGCAACAGGCTCATGGCGAAATGCAGGCCCTGCTGGGCGCCGTCGACCACGTAGACGCGCTCCGCGCCGACCGGCGTCGCATTGTGTTCACGGAAGCGGGCGGCGAAGGCCTCCCGCAACGCGGGGATCCCGGCGTTCGGTGTGTAGTTGGTCTCGTCCCGGTCCAGGCACGCCATGCCGGCTTCGAGGACATGGCGGGGGACTGCGAAGCCCGGCTCCCCGATACTCAGCACGATCGCACCGGGCGTTCCCCAGGCGGCTTCGGTGATCTCGCGGATCTGGTTGATCGGGACGTCGCGGACATGTGCGGCAAGCTCGGGCATGTCTGCCATCCTAACGCCCGGCGTCCGCGGTGGCGGCGGGACGGTGGGCGTCGGGGCAGGGCTGGCCCGCATATACTGGGAGGCGTGCTTTCTGGACTGGTGATAGTAGACAAGCCGCAAGGTTGGACCAGCCACGATGTGGTTGGACGGATGCGGCGGATTGCCGGTACCCGAAAGGTTGGCCACGCCGGGACACTGGATCCGATGGCCACCGGCGTTCTGGTGGTGGGCATCAACAAGGCCACCCGGCTGCTGACTTACATCGTGGGCACGTCCAAGACCTACACGGCCACCATCAGGCTCGGTGAATCCACCGTGACGGACGACGCGGAAGGCGAGGTCACCGCCACCCGCAGCGCCGCCGGGGTCACCGAAGACGCCGTCCGCGCCGGCGTCGCGGCACTGACCGGGGAAATCGAGCAGGTTCCCAGCAGCGTCAGTGCCATCAAGGTCAACGGCGAACGCGCCTACGCCCGGGTCCGGTCCGGTGAAGAGGTCAAGCTCGCAGCCCGGCCTGTAACGATCCACCGCTTTGAGATCCACGAGACCCGTCCCGTCCACGACGGCGAGGCCCTCGACGTCGACGTCACCGTGGAGTGCTCCTCCGGTACCTACATCCGTGCCCTGGCCCGCGACCTCGGCGATGCTCTCGGCGTCGGCGGCCACCTGACTGCACTGCGGAGGACTCAAGTGGGTCCATACACCCTTGATCAGGCGCACACCCTCGAACAATTGGCCGAGACGCTGGATGTCCTGGAAATCTCGGACGCCGCACGGGCACTCATGCCGAACCGCGAACTCAGCGAGGCGGAAACCACCGAGATTTCCTTCGGCCGCAGAATCGGAGCCGGAGCAACCGCAGGCACGCCCGAGGCAGCGACCGCGGACAAACCGGCAGCGGCGTTCGCGCCGGATGGTTCCCTCGTGGCCCTCCTGGCCGATGCGGGAAGCTACGCCAAACCTGTGCTCGTCTTCGCGCCGGATAATGAAAAGCCCGGCAACGGCAAGCCGGCCACAGACAAGCAGCCAACAGATAAGCAGCCCACAGAAAAGCTGGCCGGCCAGTAGTGGACGCGTATTTCTACATCATTCTGGTGGTTGGCCTGCTCTCCAGCATCATCTGCGTCGTCGCGGGCCTCCTGAAGAAGGCGCCCAACGACACGACGATACTGTCGGTGGCCGCCGTCGAACTTGCCCTCCTGGTCTATCTGGGGGGTTCGATTGTCCGGGTGGCCAGCGGCGAGCGGATCGCGGGGGAGTCTTGGGAGTTCTGGGGCTATCTGGCGACGGCGCTGATCCTCCCGATCGGGGCCGTTTACTGGTCCATCCTGGAGCGGACCCGCTGGAGCAACTTTGTCCTGGCCGCCGTCGGCGTCACCGCCCTGGTGATGGCGGCGCGCATGAACCAGATCTGGTATTGAGATGGAAGAGGCAGAAAACGTGAGCGCAAACTCCCCGCACGACGGCACCGGAAACCCGGCGGCGCCGGCGTCCCGGACCCCTGGGCCGGCGGACGCTGGATCCGCCGACACTGCGCCGGCGACGACCGATACCCGCAACACCGGGCCGGGACGGCTGTTGATTGCTGTCTATGCCATCTTCGCGATTTCGGCGACGGCCCGGGCCGGCTACCAGATTCTCACGAAGTTTTCCGAGGCGCCGCTGGCCTACCTGCTGTCCGCGTTCGCCGCTGCCGTCTACGTCGTGGCCACGGTGTCGCTGGCGAAGCCGGGGCGCACCGCGTTCAAGGTCTCGGTGGCGGCAGTCATGGTGGAGCTTGTGGGCGTCCTGGTGGTGGGAGCACTCAGCGTGTTCGACTCGGTGAACTTCCCGCATGAGACAGTGTGGTCCCTGTTTGGCCGCGGCTACGGATTCATCCCGCTCCTGCTGCCGATCCTGGGACTCATCTGGCTGTACCGCCGACGGCCCGCGCCGCGGGACCACTAACTCCGGCTGACTACAAGCGGCCGGCGATGCGCCGGGCCTCCGTGAGCCTGCTGCGCAGCCCCGGCCAGGCCGCGGCGAAGCCCGGGTGCAGTTCCTTGCCGCCGACGCCGTCGATCCCCACCCACTGCAGTTCGATACTTTCCGCATCACTGATCGCGGCCTCGAACGGCTGCAGTGCAAGGGCCACCACGGTGGTGTAAGACCAGTAGCCGACGTCGAACACTGACGTAAACAGGACCTGGAGATTCCCCGGAGGCACGGCCGCTTCCTCGTGTGCTTCCCGCAACGCGCCGTGGATGGCTTCTTCCCCTTGGTGCAGGGCGCCGCCGGGGAGCCCCCAGGTGCCGCCCTGATGGCTCCACAAGGCGCGGTGCTGGAGGAGGACCCCCTTGGCGGGGTCGTGAACCAGGAGCCCGGCGGAACCGAACCGACCCCAGAACCGCCCCCGGTCGCCATCGACCCAGGCATCGCCAGGATCGCGTGGGCCCAACGGGCGGCGCGGATCGCCCGGCAGCAGTGGTGCGAACGGTGATTCCCCGACTTGGGGAGCGGCTGTGCTGTCCATCCCTACAGCTTGCCACGCACGGGTCCGTAGGAGGGCGGGGGTCGTACGCAGTGTTACGTGCCCAGACGTGCCCTATGGGCTCCAGGTGCTCTGAGGTGTGCTGCCGGGAGTCACCCACTATGAGTCGCGCGCCGGCAGAATGGCTTCCGTTATTTCTGTCGTACCCCTCTGGCAGGGTTTAGTTATGGAAGCCATTGGAGAGTTCATCCCGGACCGGGCCCCGTGGGCCGGCCCGGCTGTGTCCTCCCGGCATCCCCGCCTGGCCGCCGCGGGTGCGGCGGTGGACGCGGCGCTGGCGGCGCTGCGGGCTTCGAGCCCGACTGCGGATGTCGACGCCGCCTGGTTTGGCTTGCGGGAGGCCGCGGACTTTGCCGGCCACGTCGAGGACCTGTCCCGCACGGTCGAATACTTCCAGCTCGTTGCCGTGGCCGCGGTAGAGCGGACGCGCCAACAAGCCGCGTTCACCGCGCCGGCCGCACACGGCTGGGGTGAGGAAGCGTCCCAGGCGGGCTGGCTCACGGGCTGGAAACAGGAATCCGACGGCGGGACGGATGCAGGGGCCGGCGGGGGAGCTGATGCCGTTTCCGACGCCGGGGCTCACGGCGTACCTGTCGGCGGGACGCAGGCCGGGGCCGGAACTGGCCCCCGCGGTGACTTTGCCGGGCAAATGGGGATGTCCGCTGCAGCGGATGACGGCTACCGGAACGCCACAGATTTTTTGCGGGCGCGGCTGCGGATCAGCGCCGCCGAGGCAAAGCGCCGGCTGACGCTGGCCGCCGAGCTGCTGCCCCGCGCCGGCAGCGGCGGCCATACCGGGCCACCGGTCCGGGAGGAGCTCGCCGCCGCCGTCGCGTCCGGCGAGGTCGCGTCCCGGGCCGCAACCCTCGTCACGCTCGCCCTGGACCGGGTCCGGCACAGCTGCCTCCCCGAGGCCGCCGCCACCATGGAACATGCCCTGACAGTGACGGCCATCGAAAACGACGCCGACTTCCTGGCTCGGATCGCCCGCCGGTGGACCGAGGCGCTGGACCAGGACGGCGCCGAGCCCTCCGAGGAACTGCTCCGCCGGATCCAGGGCGCCTTTCTCCGCAAACCCCGGCACGGCCTGCAGCACCTGGAAATCTTCGCGACCGCGGACCAGTTCGAGCACCTGATCACCGTGATGAACACCGCCACCAACCCTCGCACCGGCGAGGGCACCGCCACCGGCAACACGGCGCAAGCCGGACCGGGCGACGGGTCAGCGGCGTCGGATGCGCCCGGCCCGTCTGACGAGCCCGCCACGGCCGAAAAGGACGCCGCACTGCTGTCCCTGGACCTCCGCTCCCGGCCGCAACGGCTGCTCGACGGCCTGGTCGGCGCGTGCAAAGCAGCCCTCGCCACCGGAGGGCTGCCCGCCGCAGGCGGACTTCGGCCCCAGATCATGGCCACCATCGACTACCGCGACCTGCTCACCCGGCTCGGGACGACCGGCTCCGAAAACGGGGCCACGGGATCTCTGGCGTTCACCGGTCCCGTCACCGCGTTCACGGTGCGCAAAATGGCCTGCGACGCGGACATCATCCCGGTCGTCCTCGGCGGCGAGGGCCAGATCCTGGACATCGGCCGCGCCTCCCGCGTCTTCCCGCCCCACATCCGCAAGGCCATCACGGCCCGGGACCGGGGCTGCGCCTTCCCGCAATGCACGATCCCGGCCCCCTGGTGCGAGGCCCACCACATCACCTACTGGTCCCGCGGCGGAACCACCGGAACCGGCAACGGCACCATGCTCTGCTCCCATCACCACCACGTGATCCACAAGGAACACTGGAGCATCCAGATACGGACCGGGATCCCCTGGTTCATCCCGCCACCCCACCTCGACCCCGCCCGGACGCCCCGCCGGAACACCTACTTCCGCCTGGAGTGACCCCTCGCCTGGACTGAAGCTCGCCTCGACTGACCCGGTGGGACCCCCGAAACCGGCGCCCCTCCGTCGCCGGGCTCCCTGCACCGGGCCGAAAGTCCCAAGCATGCGCGCCCGGGCGGGCCTAGGGTGGAGGCATGGACCAGCGCAGTCTGATGCTGCGGGCAGTGAAGACGCTCCACACCCTTGCCTGGCTCGTGATCGAGGCCTGTATGGCCTACGTCCTGTACGCCGGCATCACGGGCCGCAATGACCGGAAAACGAGGGCCGCCGCCGTCGTGGTTGCCAGCGAATCGCTGATTTTTGCGGGCACCGGCTTCCAGTGCCCGCTGACCGTCGTCGCGAAAAATCTTGGCGACGGCTCGGGCTCCGTCACGGACATCTACCTCCCGCGGTGGTTAGCGAATATCCTGCCCGGGCTGCACGTCCCCCTCATCCTCGTCGCCGTGCTGCTGCATTGGCGGAATTGGCGGAAACAGACGGTGCGCGACAGCGAGCGGCGGCTTTTGCTCGGACGCTAGCGCGCACCCGCCTCACACCTTCGCCCTGCCGCCGATTAACCGTGGTCCCTCCGGCGGGGCCTTTACGGGGCTGCCCCGGGAGCCCGGCGGACCGTCCGGAAGTTGCCCGGATTGCGGGTAATCTTAGAGAGTTCCGGAGCCGGCACGGTCGCTCCGGAGCAGTTCATGGCAGGCAGCAAAAGGCGAGGTTGATGGTCCACATCTGGAACGATCTGTCCGAGGTCCCGGCGGACTTTGGTCCTTCGGTTGTCACGTTCGGCAATTTCGACGGCGTGCACCGCGGCCACCAGCAGGTGCTGTCGCAGCTCATCCGTACCGCCCGGTTGAATCACGCACGCGCCGTCGCCATCACCTTCGACCCGCACCCCGCGCAGGTACACCGTCCGGAATCGGCTCCCGAACTGATCATGGGGCTGGAGGACAAGCTCGTGGCCCTCGGAGAGCTCGGCCTCGACGCCGTGCTGGTGATGAAGTACTCGATGGAGCTCGCCAGCCTCACTCCCGAGGAATTCGTCGCGACAGTGCTGGTCGACAGCCTCAAGGCCAGCCACGTGGTGATCGGCCACGACGCCCGGTTTGGCCGCGGCAATTCCGGCGACCTCGCCACCATGCAGGAACTGGGCAAGAAGCTCGGGTTCGAGGTGCTGGTCATCAGCGAATTCGGCTCAGAGGGCTTTCCCATCCACGACGACGACGGCACGGACCGCCGCTGTTCGTCCACGTGGGTGCGCGAGGCCCTGCGCGCGGGCGACGTCGCCACCGCCGCTGCCGTGCTCGGCAGGCCGCACCGGATGCGCGGCGAGGTAGTACACGGTGCCGCACGTGGCCGCGACCTCGGGTTCCCCACCGCGAACCTCTCCTCGACGGTCACCGGGTACATCCCCGCGGACGGCATCTACGCCGGCTGGCTCGTGGACCAGGCAGGCACGCGCTGGCCCGCCGCCATCTCCGTGGGCTCGAACCCGACATTCGACGGCGTGAGCCGTCAGGTCGAGGCCCACGTGATCGACCGCCCGGAAGAGTCTCCCGACGACTTCGATCTGTACGACCAGACAGTTGTGGTGGAATTTGTCGCCAGGCTCCGCGGCATGGTGGCGTACCGTGGGGCTGGAGCTTTGGTGGAGCAGATGCGCCTGGACGTCGTCCAGGCCCACGACCTCCTGTTCGCCCACTAAAAACCCGGCCGGATCGGCGTCGGCCCCCGCGCTGACAATGTTCTGATTCACTGGAGCCGCGCTGATTCACAGCCACTTGGCAAGGAAGGCAAGACACGTGACCATCGAGAAAAACACGAGGGAACTGGACCAGGACATTGTCCGGGACTTCAGCGCGCGGATGAGCTACGCGTCCTACCTGCAGTTGCCCACCTTGCTCAGCGCCCAGCAGCCGGTCAGCACCCCGGAACACCACGACGAGATGCTGTTCATCATCCAGCACCAGACCACGGAGCTGTGGCTGAAGCTGGTATTGCACGAGCTTCGCAGCGCCGCCGCGTGGCTGCGGTCGGACGACCTCGGGTCCGCCCTGAAAGCGATTGCCCGCGTCAAGCACATTCAGAAGACGCTCACCGAGCAATGGTCCGTCCTGGCCACCCTGACGCCCACCGAGTACTCCCAGTTCCGCGGCTTCCTCGGCAACTCGTCCGGATTCCAGTCCAGCCAGTACCGTGCGGTGGAGTTCCTCCTCGGCAACAAGAACGCCAAGATGCTTCCGGTGTTCGAATCGGACCCCGAGGCCCACGAGATGCTGCGCGAACTGCTCGAAGCCCCCAGCATCTATGACGATTTCCTCGCCTATCTCAAGCGCCAGGGCTTTGACGTCCCTGCCTCCCTGCTGGAGCGCGACGTCACCAAGGCCCACGAGTTCTGCCCCGAACTGGTCCCGGTGTTCAAGTACATCTACGAGAACGCCGCCGACAACTGGGGCGCATACGAGGCCTGCGAGGAACTTGTGGACCTTGAGGACAACTTCCAGCTGTGGCGCTTCCGCCACCTGCGCACCGTCCAACGGACCATCGGCATGAAGGCCGGCACCGGCGGATCCAGCGGCGCCGCGTTCCTGCAGAAGGCCCTCGAACTGACCTTCTTCCCCGAGCTCTTCGCCGTGCGGACGGAGATCGGCCAGTGAGCATCTCCGCCAACACCGAAGCGACGGACAGCCTGTGGAGGCGCGCCCTCGAGCTCGACGCCGCGGATCCGCTGGCCGGCTACCGCGACCACTTCGTCGGCACGGACACGGACCTGTCCTACCTTGACGGCAACTCCCTGGGCCGTCCACTCAAGCGGACCGTCACCGACATCAGCAGCTTCATCCAGGACAGCTGGGGCGGCCGCCTGATCCGGGGGTGGGACGAGGAATGGCTCGAACTGCCCCAGAAGATCGGCGACCAGCTCGGCCGCGCCGTACTCGGCGCGGCGCCGGGGCAGACGATCATTGCCGATTCCACCACCGTGGTGCTGTACAAGCTCATCCGCGCCGCGCTGGCAGCCGTCACCGATCCGGCCCGGACCGAGATCGTCCTGGACACCGATAATTTCCCCACCGACCGCTACCTGGTGGAGGGAATCGCCCGTGAAGAAGGCCTGAGCCTGCGCTGGATCCACGCCGATCCCGCCTCCGGCGTCACCGTCGAGCAGGTGCGGGACGCCACCGGGCCGGCCACCGCCGTCGTGGTCCTGAGCCAGATCGCCTACCGCTCCGGCTTCCTCGCGGACCTGCCGGGCATCACCGCGGCAATCCACGACGCCGGCGCACTGGTGGTGTGGGACCTGTGCCACTCCGCCGGGTCTGTAGAGATCGCTTTGKACGACGCCGACGTCGACTTCGCGGCAGGCTGCACCTACAAATATCTGAACGGGGGACCGGGCTCGCCCGCGTTCGCCTACATCAACGCACGGCACCTGGCCGGGCTGCAGCAGCCCATCTGGGGCTGGATGGGGCGCAAGGACGCGTTCGAGATGGGTCCCGGCTACGAGGCCGCCCCCGGCATCCGCGGCTTCCTCAGCGGCACTCCGGCGATCTTCGGGATGCTCGCCATGCGCGGCACCCTGGACCTGATCGAGGAAGCGGGGATGGCTGCGCTCCGGGAGAAGTCGCGGCTGCTGACCGCTTATGCCCTCGAACTTTACGACGCGTGGCTGGCGCCGGCCGGCGTGCAGCTGTCCACCCCGCGGGCGGCGGAACTGCGCGGCAGCCACGTGACGATCGACCACCCGGCCTTCCGTGAAATGACCGCCACATTGTGGGACCAGGACGTGATTCCCGATTTCCGCGCCCCGCAGGGCCTCCGGATCGGGCTCTCGCCGCTCAGCACATCCTTCGCGGAGCTTTACCGGGGCGTCGCCGCCATTCGCGAACTGCTCTCAGCCCAGGAAAGTGGAAACCCGCAACCGCCGCAGGCAGCTGGCGCGCCGCCAGAGTCGGCGGCCGCGCCCGGCGGTTTCGACAAGACCGCGGACGTGCCACTAAACTGAACGTTGGATCCGGCTGCAGTCCGTGGCGGCTGGCTCCTGTTGTGTACGGAATACCCGGCTTCGGCGGGGGATTCCGGGACGGCACCCCCGGCAGTGAATTACTGATTCGGGCCTCACGGCACATCTCTAGGAGTTATTGTGGCACTTGAAGCCGCTGTAAAGCAGTCCATCATCAAGGATTTCGCAACGTCCGAGGGCGACACCGGTTCGCCGGAGGTCCAGGTTGCAGTCCTGACTCAGCGGATCAAGGATCTCACTGAGCACATGAAGGAGCACAAGCACGATTACCACACCCAGCGCGGTCTGCTGGCCATGGTTGGTCGTCGCAAGCGCATGCTCACCTACCTCAAGAATACTGACATCACCCGCTACCGTAAGCTCATCGAGCGCCTCGGCCTGCGTCGCTAGTCAGCTTTAAGGGGCGGCCCCTTCCGGACCGGAAAGGGCCGCCTTCTTCAGGAAAAAACTAAACAGGAGGATCAACCGCATCACGCATTCGCGGTCCTCGGTAGTGATCCCCGGGAACGGCCTCAAGGAATGAGGCCCGGCCCGTGGGTCTCGATCGATGACCGGGTGCAGTGCAGGCCAGTAGACAGATGCTGGACTGGGTTGATGCGGCTGGGCTCCGTGAACCAAGAAACGGAGGTGACTCTCTATGGAGGGTCCCGAAATCCAGTTCTCAGAAGCAATCATTGACAATGGCCGCTTCGGCAAGCGTGTAATCCGCTTTGAAACCGGCCGCCTTGCCAAGCAGGCAGCCGGCGCAGCGATGGTCTACATCGATGAAGAGACCGCGCTGCTGTCCGCAACCACCGCCGGCAAGCACCCGCGTGAAGGTTTCGACTTCTTCCCGCTGACCGTCGACGTCGAAGAGCGTATGTACGCCGCCGGCCGCATCCCGGGCTCGTTCTTCCGCCGCGAAGGCCGTCCCTCCACGGAAGCCATCCTGGCCTGCCGCCTCATGGACCGCCCGCTGCGCCCCGCGTTCGTCAAGGGCCTGCGCAACGAAGTCCAGATCGTCGTCACCGTGCTGTCCATCAACCCGGACGAGCTCTACGACGTCGTCGCGATCAACGCGTCCTCGATGTCCACCCAGCTTTCCGGCCTGCCCTTCTCCGGCCCGATCGGCGGCGTCCGCGTTGCCCTCGTTGCGGACGAGAACGGCTCGCAGTGGGTTGCGTTCCCGAAGCACTCCCAGCTCGAGAACGCCGTCTTCAACATGGTCGTCGCCGGCCGCATCGCCGGTGACGACGTCGCCATCATGATGGTTGAAGCCGAAGCCACCGACAACTCCTGGAACCTCATCAAGGAACAGGGCGCCACCGCCCCGACCGAAGAGGTTGTCTCCGAGGGCCTCGAGGCTGCCAAGCCGTTCATCAAGGCCCTTTGCGAAGCACAGTCCGACCTGGCAGCCCGCGCCGCCAAGCCGACCGTCGAGTTCCCGGTCTTCCTGGACTACCAGGACGACGTCTACGCCGCCGTGGAGTCCGCTGCCGCCGAGAAGCTGGCCGCTGTCTTCCAGATCGCCGACAAGCAGGAACGCGACACCGCGTCCGACGAGCTCAAGGACGAGGTCACCTCTTCCCTGGCCGGCCAGTTCGAAGGCCGCGAGAAGGAACTGTCCGCAGCCTTCCGCTCCGTCACCAAGCAGGTTGTGCGCCAGCGCATCCTCAAGGACCAGATCCGCATCGACGGCCGTGGCCTGACGGACATCCGCCAGCTCACCGCCGAGGTTGAGGTTCTGCCCCGCGTCCACGGCTCGGCCATCTTCGAACGCGGCGAGACCCAGATCATGGGTGTCACCACGCTGAACATGCTCAAGATGGAACAGCAGATCGACTCGCTGTCTCCCGTGACGCGCAAGCGCTACATGCACAACTACAACTTCCCGCCGTACTCCACCGGAGAGACCGGCCGCGTCGGTTCCCCGAAGCGCCGCGAAATCGGCCACGGTGCCCTCGCAGAGCGCGCCATCATGCCGGTGCTGCCGTCCCGCGAGGAATTCCCCTACGCCATCCGCCAGGTGTCTGAGGCTCTCAGCTCCAACGGTTCGACGTCGATGGGTTCCGTCTGCGCCTCCACGCTGTCCCTGCTGAACGCAGGCGTGCCGCTGAAGGCTGCTGTTGCCGGTATCGCCATGGGCCTGGTCTCCGACCAGGTCGACGGCCAGACCCGTTACGCCGCCCTGACCGACATCCTCGGCGCCGAAGATGCCTTCGGTGACATGGACTTCAAGGTTGCCGGTACCTCCGAGTTCGTCACGGCCATCCAGCTGGACACGAAGCTCGACGGCATCCCGGCCTCGGTCCTGGCCGCCGCCCTGAAGCAGGCCCGCGAAGCCCGCCTGCACATCCTGGACGTCCTGAACTCCGCGATCGACACCCCGGACGAGCTCTCCGAGTTCGCGCCGCGCGTCATCGCGGTCAAGATCCCGGTTGACAAGATCGGCGAGGTCATCGGCCCGAAGGGCAAGATGATCAACCAGATCCAGGAAGACACCGGAGCCGACATCTCGATCGAGGACGACGGAACTGTCTACATCGGCGCCACCAACGGCCCGTCTGCCGACGCAGCACGGTCCGCGATCAACGCCATCGCCAACCCGCAGATCCCGGAAATCGGTGAGCGCTACCTGGGCACGGTCGTCAAGACCACCACCTTCGGCGCCTTCGTTTCCCTGACCCCGGGCAAGGACGGCCTCCTGCACATCTCCGAGCTGCGCAAGATCGCCGGCGGCAAGCGCGTGGACAACGTCGACGACGTCGTCTCCGTGGGCCAGAAGATCCAGGTGGAAATCACCAAGATCGACGATCGCGGAAAGCTGTCCCTCTCGCGGTGGATCAACCACCGGCCCCGCTGCTGTTAAAGGTAGGATGGCAGGCAGATTTGGCATGTGTTCAATGAAAGGCCTTGATGACTGTCGTCCCCCTGCCGCTAGAGCAGAACCAGCACGCTGACACCCTGATCCACGGCGCCGACGGCGGCTCCGAGGTGCGACGCTCGGTCCTGCCCGGCGGCGTCCGCGTCCTCACCGAAGCGATGCCCGGCCAGCGCTCTGCCACGATCGGTTTCTGGGTCGGCGTCGGCTCCCGCGACGAGGCTCCCGGCCAGCACGGCTCCACGCACTTCCTGGAGCACCTGCTCTTCAAGGGCACCAAGCGCCGCACCGCGCTGGAGATCGCCTCGGCCTTCGACGAGGTCGGCGGGGAATCCAATGCGGCCACCGCGAAGGAGAGCACCTGCTACTTCGCCCGCGTGCTGGACACGGACCTTCCCATGGCGATCGACGTCATCGCGGACATGATCACCGGTGCGGTCCTGGACCCGCAGGAGATGGAGCAGGAGCGGGACGTCATCCTCGAGGAAATCGCCATGGACAGCGACGATCCCACCGACGTCGCGCACGAGAACTTCGTGGCCGCCGTGCTGGGAACGCACCCGCTGGGCCGCCCCATCGGCGGCACGCCGGCAGCCATCCGGGCCGTGGCGCGCGACTCGGTGTGGGACCACTACCGCCGCTACTACCGTCCCGACGAGCTCGTGGTCACCGCGGCCGGCGGCCTGGACCACGACGTCGTCTGCGGGCTCGTGGTGGATGCCCTGCACTCCGCCGGCTGGAACCTTGAGGCCGCGGCCGCCCCCGTGCAGCGCCGCTCCACCGAACGTGCATCGATCACCGGCACGGCCGGCCTGCATGTGGTCAAGAGGCAGGTGGAGCAGGCCAACATCATTATGGGTTGCCCGTCGCTGGTCGCCACCGACGGCCGCCGCTTTGTGATGAGTGTGCTCAACGCCGTCCTCGGCGGCGGCATGTCCTCCCGCCTCTTCCAGGAGGTCCGGGAAAAGCGCGGACTTGTCTACTCGACCTACTCTTTCGCCTCCTCCTACGCCGATGCCGGCTATTTCGGCATGTACGCCGGATGCACCCCGTCGAAGGTCCGGCAGGTCATTGATCTGCTGGGCGCCGAACTGGACAAGCTGGCTGCCGACGGCATCTCAGACGAGGAGCTCCGCAAGGCGGAGGGACAGCTGTGCGGCGGAATCGTGCTGGCGCTGGAGGACACCGGTTCCCGGATGTCCCGGCTGGGCCGCGCGGAACTGGTGTCCGGCGAGTACCAGGACATCGATGAGACCCTCCGCCAGATCAAGGCCGTCACAGCAGCGGAGGTCCAGGAGCTCGCCCGTGAGCTCGCGGCAGCCCCGCGGACCGTCACGGTGGTTGGCCCGTTCGAGGAAAGCGAGACGTTCGGGCTCCTGGCCTAGACATTCCAACTGGCGCGGCGCCATGATGGTGGCGGGGTCACTCGGGAGGAACTCCGTATGGGAGAAACTGTGGACCGGCCGCTGCCAGGCAATGCATGCGAGGCGCTTGAGGCTTTCCTGGGCCATTGGACGGGGACCACGCACTGGGAGGCAACCGCGTGGGGTCCGGCGCGCACCGCGGACACCGAGATTATCTTTTCCCGGGCAGCCGCCGGGCTTGCGGTCACCCAGAGCTACCGGCACACGGATGCGGACGGGACCCGGTCCGAGGGCCACGGTGTCTTCACGACGGACCCGGACCATCCCGAGGCCTTCTGGTACCACGTCAACAGCTTGGGGTTGCCGCCCGAGGGACCCGCGCGCGCCAGCATGGAAGGCGGCACCTTGACCGTGGAACGCCGGAGTGACCGCGGCACCGCACGGCACACCTTCCGGGTGGACGACGGTGAACTGACTCACGCCGCCGGTCTCCGCCTGGGCAAGGCGAGCGATTTCACGCCCTTCATGACCACCGTGTGCCGTCGCGTCGCTGAGGGCGCCTCCGTCCCGGTGTGAGGTCTTAGGAGGCGGCTTCGAGGATCCGGGTCTTTGGAGCCCCTTGTAGGGCCGGGGCGGCGTCGGCGGAGTTCCAGACCTTCGCCTGAAGATTGGCCAACAAGGCTTCCGCCTGCTCGCGTTGGTCGAAGTCCAACTCGACCACCACATAGTGCGGGTCGTCCACCGGGCGGCTGATCCGGTACGCAGTGACACCAGACGCCGCCCGGTTCACCGGATCACGGTCGAAGGCGGTCTTCCACATGCCAAAATCCTTGATCCTGTGCTCAATCTGCAGTGTGAACATGGCGCTCTCCTGATTGTTTTGTCGCCTGCCGCGGGTAGTCCACACTCTAGGACCGGTCCGGTCCACGCGGTAGCCCAGGAATCCGGGCCCAGCTGTGCTGTGCCTAGCCGCCGGCGAACGGCGGCAGCACGTCGACGACGTCGGCCGGCTGGAGCGCCGCGGCATGGTCCCGCACGGCAACTTCGTTGAGCAGGAAGCTGGAGCGGGACAGGATGCGGGCCAGCGGCGGCGTACCGGCCGGCGGTTCGGGGCGCTCGACGGCGAGGATCGCCTCGAGCAGCGAGGCGAGGGTGTCGCCGTCGGCGAGGTCGTAGCGTTCTTCATCCACGCCGGCGGCAGCGCGTGCGGCAGCGAAGTAGCGTACATTCACGAAAAAAATCAGCCTCCGATGGCGCTCATGCTGCGGTCCGGCTGGACGAAGTCGGGCGCGTCGAGGCCCACATGGTCCATGCCGTGGGCCTTGGGCTTGATCCACATGGCATCCTGCCAGCGTTCGGCGAGCTGTTCGTCGCTGGCGCCCTCGCGCAGCAGCCCCAGCAGGTCCACTTCCTCGCGCGAGAACAGGCAGCTCATGATCTTGCCCTCGGCGGTGATGCGCGTCCGGCGGCAGTCCGAGCAAAACGGCTCCGTGACGGAGGCGATGATGCCCACAGTGCCGAGCAGAGGGCCGGTGGCGCGGTCGGTGCCGGGAACCCGGGCCCGGACTTCGAACCGTTCCGCCGGGGCGCCGTCGCGGTCCCGCGGGTCGGAACTGAGCACGTAGTCGACCGAGAGCAGTTCGCGGATCTCCGCGGCGGTGATCATGTTCCGCCGGGTCCAGCCGTGGTCCGCGTCGAGCGGCATCTGTTCGATGAAGCGCAGTTCATAGCCGCGGTCCAGTGCCCAGGCCAGGAGGGCCGGCGACTCGGCGTCGTTGATCCCGCGCATGAGTACAGCATTGAGCTTTACCGGGCCCAGGCCTGCGGCCCAGGCGGCGTCGACGCCGGCGAGGACCCTGTCCAGGAAGGGCCGGCGGGTCAGCTTGGTAAAGGTTTCTTCATGCAGGGAGTCGAGCGAGACGTTGATTCTGGTCAGTCCCGCGGCTTTGAGTCCGGCGGCCTTCTTGTCCAGGCCGACGGCGTTGGTGGTCATCGAGATTGGCAGGTCGGGGTGGGCCTGGCGGAGCGCGGCGATGATCTGCAGCAGGTCCGCCCGCACCAGGGGCTCGCCGCCGGTCAGCCGCAATTCGCGCACGCCGAGCATATCGACGCCGATTCGCACGATCCGGACGATTTCCTCCGCGGACATCACCGCCTGTTTGGACAGCCATTCCAAGCCCTCGGCCGGCATGCAATAGGTGCAACGCAGATTGCACTTGTCCGTCAGTGAGAGGCGCATGTCGGTGGCACGGCGGCCGTAGCGATCCACGAGCCCGGCAGGCAGGCCCTCCGGACGCCCGGACAGCGCGGCTGCAGCAGGCATTCCCGCTCCGGGACTGCCTGCCGCGCGGGGCTGGGGCATACCCAGTTGAACTGTCATAGAGTCAGGCTACGCCACCTCGCTGCCCACGTCACAGCCGCATGACGGCACGGATATTACAGATTCGGGAACGATGTCCCGCGGGGGTCCGGAGCTCTGCCCGGACCGTGGCGGCGAACCTATGCTGGAAGCGTGAACAAGACCCAGCCGGCCCCGGACGCAACGGAGTACCGGCGCATCCTTCTCGTCGAGGACGAACCGACCATCGCCGGAGTGGTCCGGGACTACCTCGTTCAGGCGGGATACCAGGTGGTCCTCGCCGCCGACGGGTTCACAGCCCTGCGCCTTGCGGCCGAACGCCGCCCGGACCTCGTCCTGCTGGACCGGATGCTGCCGGGCCTGGACGGTGTGGAAGTCTGCCGCCGGCTCCGTGCCGCACACAGTGTCCCGGTCATCATGCTCACCGCCCTCGGAACGGAAGACGACCGGATCCTCGGCCTGGAAGCCGGCGCGGACGACTACGTCACCAAGCCATTCTCGCCCCGCGAGCTGGTACTGCGGGTCCGGTCGGTCCTGCGCAGGAGCATTCCCGAGTTCAGCCCGGAGCCCTCCGTCGAAGTAGGCGGTTTCGACCTCAACCCGGCCGCCCGCACCGTCTCACGCCACGGCACGCCCCTGGCGCTGACGGCCCGGGAGTTCGACCTGCTGGCCTTCATGCTCCGCCGTCCCCGGCAGGTCTTCAGCCGCGAGGAACTCATGAAGGCGGTCTGGGGCTGGGACTACGGGGACCTGTCCACTGTCACGGTGCACGTGCGGAGGCTGCGGGAGAAGATCGAGGACGACCCCACCCGCCCCTCCGTCCTGAAAACGGTCTGGGGCGTGGGGTACCGGCTGGACCCCAGCGACGAGGAGGAGTCCGCCGATGCAGACCTCTGAACTCCTGACCATCATCGGCTGGGCCGTTGCTTGGGGAGCCTTGATCGGGGCCGCGTCGCTGCTCATCCTGAAATCCCTGCGCCGGGCCTCGTTCGCAGTCCAGATCTGTGTGGTGGTGCTCGCTGCCGTGGCGGTCCTGACGGCCGGAATGGTCAGCGCCTTCAACGCCATGTTCATCTCGGCCCGGGACCTCGAAGTGATGTGGTACGTCCTGGCCGTGGCTTCCGCCGTGGCTGTTTCGATCGCGCTCGTGCTCGGATCGAGGGTTTCGCGGAACGCCAAGGCGCTGGTCGAGGCTGCCCGGAGCATCGGCCGCGGCGAGAGCCCCGGGATCCAGTCCCCGGTGATGAGCCACGAACTTGCCGCCCTCGCCGCCGAGCTCGAATCCAGCAGCCGGATGCTGGAGGCCTCCCGGCAACGGGAGGCCGCCGTCGAAAACGCCCGCCGCGAACTGGTCAGCTGGATCTCCCACGACCTGCGGACGCCGCTGGCGAGCATGCGCGCCATGACCGAGGCCCTGGAAGACGGAATGGCCGCGGATGTTCCCGGCTATTACCGCAAACTCATCGCGCAGACCGACCTCATGGCCGGCATGGTCAACGACCTCCTGGAATTGTCGAAGATCCATGCCGGAACGATGCGGCTCAAGGCCGAGCCGTTGGACCTGTACGACCTCGCCAGCGACGCCATTGCCGACCTCGCCGCGCTGGCGGAGCAGCACGGCATTACGCTCGACGGCGGCGGCCAACGGGAAAGCCTGGCCCTCGCCGACGGCCCCTCGATGGGACGTGCCATCCGGAACGTCGTGCTCAACGCGATCGTCCACAGCAGACCCGGCTCCAGGGTCACCGTGGAAGTCGGCCGGAACGGTGACCGGGCCGTCGTCGCGGTCACCGACGGCTGCGGCGGAATCCCGGAAGCGGACCTCCCGCATGTGTTCGAAACCGGCTGGCAGAAGGACCCGGCGCGGCGGCAGGCCGGCCGTTGGGCCGCCCCGGACGACGGACTGGACGGTATGGCCCCTGATGGCGCGGCCCGGGGCGACGGCTTCCGGGTGCCCGGGCCGGATGAGCCGGCGGGCGTCATGCGCTACAGCGGCGCCGGCCTTGGCCTGAGCATCGTCGCCGGAATCGTCAGCGCCCATCAAGGCACCGTCACCGTGGAGAACGTCGACGGCGGATGCCGGTTCTCGCTGCTGCTCCCCGGCCAGGGAGCAGCCGGCCAGGAGCCGGGTGGCAGCCACGGCACTTCTGCCGGGGAGCCTGCTGCCGGGGGAGCATCAGCCCCGGCAGCAGCAGCCCAGGGCACACGCAACAGGATTCCGCGCGACGCGGTAGAGGAAAAACTCCGGACGGGACGGGCACAGTGAGCAGCGGCGTCGGATTTGACGGGCAGGGGAAGGAAACCGGCGGCACACTCGCCGGCAGGGAACAGCAGCATACGGAACCGGGAGTCCGGCAGCGGCAGTCCCGGGACCTGTGGGCCGCCGGGGCCGGACTGGTGGCCGTGGGGACGGCGGTGGTCCTCGGTGAACTCACGGCCAGCCTGGTGAGCCCCACGGTGTCTCCGGTGACGGCCGTCGGCCGGGCCGTGATCGACACCGTCCCGCCTGGCGTCAAGGAGTGGGCCATTTCCTTGTTCGGCACGGCGGATAAGGTGGCGCTGCTGGGCGGCATGGCACTGGTCATCGCCGCGCTCGCGGCGCTCTCCGGAGTCCTCGAAGTGCGGCGCCGTTTCGCCGGGGTGATTCTCATCGCGGTGTTCGGCGCGGTAGGGCTCGTGGCCGTGCTGAGCCGGGCGGACCTGACCGCCAACGCCATCCCCGTCCCGGTGCTGGTGGCACTGGTGGGGATCGCGCTGTTGCGGTGGCTCATCCGGAAACTGTTGGAGTGGCAACCCGATGCCGGCCGGCGGCCGGCGGTGGCGTCCGGCCCGGCGGAAACACCACCGGTTGAGCCGGCCCCGCAGGAAGCCCCCGCCGTGGCGCCTGCAGATGCTACAGCCAACGACGCCGGGCCCGCCCGGCGCCGGTTCCTGCTGGCGCTGGGCGGGACAGCCGCGGTTGCCGCCGTCGCCGGTGTGCTCGCCTCCACCCTCAGGGGAGCTGCCGCCGTCGTCAGCGACGTGCGCAGCAAGCTGGTCCTCCCGGTGCCCGCCGCTCCCGCGCCGCCCATCCCGGCCGGCGCCGAGATCCGGCTGGACGGGCTGGGCCCGCTCGTGACGCCGAACAGAGATTTCTACCGGATCGACACCGCCCTGCGCGTCCCGCTGGTGGACCCTGCGGAATGGACGCTGAAAGTCACGGGCCTGGTGGAACGGGAGATCGAGCTCGACTACGCCACCCTCCTGGCCAAACCCCTGACGGAACGGCACGTGACCATCGCCTGCGTCTCCAACGAGGTCGGCGGGGACCTGATCGGCAACGCCCGCTGGCTCGGCTGGCCGGTGCGCGAACTGCTCGCCATGGCCGGCCCCAAGCCCGGGGCGGACATGGTGCTCTCCCGCAGCACGGACGGCTGGACGGCAGGGACCCCGCTGGAGGCCCTCACGGACAACCGCGACGCGCTGCTGGCCGTCGCCATGAACGGGGAACCGCTCCCGCTCGAACATGGATTCCCCGTCCGGATGATCGTGCCCGGGCTGTACGGCTACGTCTCCGCCACGAAGTGGGTCACCGAACTCAAAGTGACCCGGTACGCGGACGACGTCGCCTACTGGACGCCCCGCGGCTGGAGCGAGCGCGGGCCCATCAAGACATCGTCCCGCATTGACGTGCCTCGCGACGGGGCCAACGTGAAGGGCGGGACGGTTGTCTTCGGCGGCGTCGCGTGGGCCCAGCACACGGGCATCGGCAAGGTGGAGCTGCGGGTCAACCGCGGCGACTGGCATCAGGCCGAGCTGGCCCCCGGCATCTCCAAGGACACCTGGTACCAGTGGAAGCTGGCCCTGCCGCTGGAGCCGGGACAGTATGAGGTCCAGGTCCGGGCCACAGCCCTCGACGGCGTGCCGCAGGCCGAGGAATCCGCCCCGGTCGCGCCGAACGGAGCCACGGGTTACCACACGGTTAGAGTTGACGTGAAGTCCTAGCGAGCCGAGCAGAGGTCAGGAAACGCATGCACCGCACCGAGACAAGGCATGTCAGCGTTCAAGCGCACCGGGACAAGGTGCGGGCCCTGCTGGCCCCCCTGCGCGCCGAGGGGCGGGTGGAACGGCTCCCGCTGCTCGAAGCCCTGGGCCGGGGGATCGCCGCCGACATCCTGGCGCCGCTGGACCTTCCCCCCTTCGCCAACTCGCAGATGGACGGCTTCGCGGTCCGCAGCGCCGACGTGCCCGACGGCGGCAGGGAACTGCGCGTCGTCGCGCCCGTCCCGGCCGGTGCCGCACCGGCGGAACTGGCCGCCGGCACGGCCGCCCCGATCATGACCGGCGCGATGATGCCGGCCGGGGCCGACGCCGTCGTTCCCATCGAGCAGGCCGTGCCCGATTCCTTCCCGGTGCCGGGGGAGCCCGCCACGGTCCACCTGCCGGCCGCCGCCGCCGGAACGTTCGTGCGCGACGCCGGCAGCGACATCCGCTCCGGCGAGCTCGCCCTCGGCGCGGGGACCTTCCTCGGCCCCGGTCAGCTGGGACTGCTGGCGGCGATGGGCTACACGGAGGTGCCCGTCCATCCCTCCCTCCGGGTCCTCTTGGTCACCACCGGCGACGAGGTGGTGGAACCGGGCAGCCCGCTGGGACCGGGCAAGATCTTCGACTCCAACGGCACGCTGCTCGAGTCCTCCATGCGCCAGGCCGGGCTCCAGGTCACACGGACCGGCGTCTCCACGGACCAGCCGGATGAGCTCGCCGCGTTGCTGCGCCGGCATGCCCCCGCCGTGGACCTGATCGTCACCACCGGCGGCGTCAGCAAAGGTGCCTACGAGGTGGTCCGGCAGGCAATGGCCGGACACGACGTCGAATTCGGCGCCGTGGCGATGCAGCCCGGCGGCCCGCAGGGGATCGGCAGCTTCGACGGCGTCCCTGTGCTGGGGTTCCCGGGTAATCCGGTGAGCTGCCTCGTGTCCTTTGAAATGTTCCTGCGCCCGGTCCTCACAGAACTGTTCGGCGCCCCGGCCCCCCGGCCCGCCGTCCGCGCGCGCCTCGCCGAACCGCTGACATCCCCGGCGGGCAAGCACCAGGTGCGCCGCGGCACACTGGCTCCGGACGGCACGGTCAGGCTGGAGGGCGGCGCGGGATCCCACCTGGTCCATGCCCTGGCCCGTTCCAACGCCCTGGTCCACGTGCCGGAGGGAACAGCGGCGCTCGCAGCGGGCGACGAAGTGGAAGTATGGATCCTGTGAACGATGTAGAAAACCCCGAAGCGGATGCCACACCAGCAGACAACGGCGGAGCGGACAACGGCGAAGTGGACAACGGAGCAGTGGGCAACACCCGCCTGACCCATCTCCGCCACGACGGCACGGCCCAGATGGTGGATGTGTCCAACAAGGCGCAGTCCACCCGGGAAGCCACGGCCACCGCGACCGTCCGCAGCACGGCCGAGGTCCTGTCCCTCCTCGGCGGCGGTGAGCTCCCGAAGGGCGACGCCCTGGCCGTGGCCCGCATCGCCGGGATCATGGCGGCCAAGAAGACGCCGGACCTGATCCCGCTGTGCCACCCGCTGCCGATCGCCAAGGTCACCATCGATTTTGAGCTCGACACCGACGCCGTGACAATCTTCGCCACGGTCAAGACCCGCGGCGTCACCGGGGTCGAGATGGAAGCCCTGACTGCGGCGACGGTCGCGGCACTGAGCGTGTACGACATGATCAAGGCCGTGGACAAGCACGCGGTCCTGACCGATATCAAGGTGCTCGCCAAAAGCGGCGGCAAGAGCGGGGACTGGACCCTATGAACATGCCCGAACCCCACCGCCACGGCGAAGCCACGGGCCGCAAGGCCGGTGTCGTGATCGCCTCCACACGGGCGGCCTCCGGTGTCTATGAGGACCTCACGGGTCCTGTGATCATCGATTGGCTCACCGAGCACGGCTTCGAGCCGTTCCCCGCCATGGTGGTGCCGGACGGGGCGCCGGTCGGGGCCGCGCTGAGGGCCCTGCTGAGCCAGCAGCCGGCCGTCATCATCACCAGCGGCGGCACCGGGCTGAGCCCCACGGACGCAACGCCAGAACAGACGCTGCCCCTGCTGGATCGGGAAATCCCGGGCATCATGGAGGGCATCCGGACCGCCGGAACGGCCAAGACTCCGATGGCCATGCTCAGCCGGGGACACGCGGGCGCAGCTGGACAGACGTTCATCGTGAACCTGCCCGGATCCCCGAAAGGCGTGATGGACGGCCTGGCCGTGCTGGATCCCATTCTTGGACACCTTTGCGACCAACTGGAAGGCAGCCATGGGCACTGATACCGGATTTGAAATCGTGCATGCCGTGCTGAGCGCCGAACCCATCTCGGTGGAGCAGGCCATCGCGGCGGTGGAGTCGGACACGGCAGGAGCGGTGGTCAGCTTCAGCGGCGTCGTCCGCAACCACGACGGCGGCAAGCAGGTCTCCCGGCTCAGCTACAGCGCCCACCCGACGGCGCACCAGGTGATGGCCGACGTCGTCGCCGGGCTTGTGACGGAGCACTCGGTCCCGGCCGGGGATGCCGTGCCCGGCGGATCTCCGGAGGATGCCGCCGGTGGCGCCGGCGCCACCCGGGACCGGCGGCAGCCGGTGCGGATCTGGGCGGCCCACAGGATCGGCATGCTGGAGATCGGCGATCCGGCCCTGGTGTGCGCCGTCTCGGCGGCCCACCGCGGCCAGGCCTTCGCCGTATGTGCAGAACTCGTCGACCGGATCAAGGCCCAGGTGCCGATCTGGAAGGAACAGTTTTTCGCCGACGGCACTGTGGAGTGGGTCGGCGCCGGAGAGTAGAGGCAGTGGTGACCGGAAGCCGGCTCCGGATCAGGAGGAAAGAACCCTGCGCCGGACCACCGCCCGGTCGACCCCCAGTTCCTTGAGCAGCACGGCTGCCGGATCGTGTTCCTCGCGGTCCAGCAGCGACAGCAGCAGATTCGCGGTGGTGATCTGTCGTGACTTCTGGTCCGTGGCGTACCGAAGCATGCCTTCCATTACCGACCGGGCGCCCGAACTGAAGGGCGGCTTCTTCCCCCGGCCGGGCATGGGGACGCGCTCAAAGCCGTGGGCAGCTATACCGATTGACGCGAGTGCCGTGCGGTCAAGCCTCGCCGCCGCGGCCCGAGCCTGATCGAGCGTGACACCCAGAAGGCCGGCGGGACCAGGATCGTGGAGCGCCCCCAGCAGCAGATGATCCGTGCCCAGCCGCTTGTCGCCGCTGCAGCGGGCCTCGTCCATGGCGAAGCCAATGATTTTTCGGGTGTCGTCGGCAAATCGTTCAAACATGGCTTGATCTCACTCTCGGTATTTTGCGTGGACGGACTGCCGCGAGACGCCCAGGGCGTCACCGATCTGCTCCCAGGTCCATCCCTGCTGTCGGGCAGCTCTGACCTGCGCTGCCTCGACCTGTTCTGCCAGGCGATGGAGGGCGCCGACCGCCCGCAGACCGACGGCGGGGTCGAGTGAATGAATATGCGCGGACAGGTCGTCAGTCTCCATGCCTGTCAGTTTAGATTGACAGGCGCCGGGCGTCAATCCAGCCTGACAGGCCTGGGTCGGCGTGTGACCCATCGAGCCGGCGGGCCCGGGCCCCCGCGGACCGTTGCTCACGCCGCGTGGCGGGCAGGCTGTCGCCCCCGACGGCGGCCCTGTAACCAAGCGCCGCCGGTTCCGGAACGCAGCGGCCCCGGCGGTAGGGTTGATGGCATGACCGAACAACTCTCCGTCGCCGTGCTGGGCGCCAGCGGGCGCATGGGCGCAGAGGCCGTGAAGGCCATCGACGCCGCCGCGGACCTGACGCTCGTCGCGGCCCTTGGCCGCAACGACCCCCTCGACTCCCTTGTCAGCTCCGGCGCGCAGATCGTGGTGGACCTGACCGTCCCCGAAAGCACCGAGGCGAACGTTCGCTTCGCCGTCGAGCACGGCATGCACGCCGTGGTCGGCACCACCGGCTGGGATGCCGGCCGGCTCGCGGGCCTGGAAGAACTCCTCGCCAACCGGCCCGGCGTCGGCGTCCTGATCGCCCCGAACTTCGCCCTCGGCTCCGTCCTGGCCTCCGCCTTCGCCGCCAAGGCGTCCAAGTACTTCGAATCCGTTGAAATTATTGAGCTGCACCACCCGGACAAGGTCGATGCGCCCTCCGGCACGGCCGTGCGCACGGCACAGCTGATCTCGGCCGAGCGCTCCGAGGCTGGCGTGCCGTCCAGCCCGGACGCCACCACTTCGGAACTCGCCGGTGCCCGCGGCACCGACGTCGACGGCATCCGGGTCCACAGTGTCCGGCTGGCCGGTCTTGTCGCGCACCAGGAAGTCCTGCTGGGCGGGCCGGGGGAGCAGCTGACCATCCGCCACGACTCCTTTGACCGTGCGTCCTTCATGCCCGGGGTGCTGCTGGGGATCCGCAGCGTCGCCGCTCACCCCGGTCTCACCGTGGGACTCGACGGCTACCTGGACCTGGGACTCTGAGCCCGATGTCCGCTGCCTTGACTGCCCTGAAAGCGAACCGCACCAAGATCTGGGTGGGGGCCGTCACCCTGCTGCTCGTGTTTTACCTGGTGGTGTCCCTTCAACGTTCCGTGCTCCTGATGTCCGATCCCAGCCTCGTGGCGAAGGCGATCGGCGTCGCCTACCTGGTGCTGCCGGTCATCGGGGCCTGGGCCCTGATCCGGGAACTGCTGTTTGGTGCCCGCACTGAGCGGTTGGCAAAGATCCTCGAAGCCGAGGGAGGCCTGCCGGAGGACACGCTGCCGCGCACGCCCGCCGGCCGGATCATCCGCGAAGCCGCAGACGCCGAATTTGAGAAGTACCGCGCCGAGGCCGAAGCCGCCCCCGAGGACTGGCGTTCCTGGTTCCGGCTCAGCTGTGCGTACGATGCTGCCGGAGACCGCAAGCGCGCCCGCGCTTCAATGCGCGACGCCGTGCGGATGTTCCGCGCCGGGGCGCAGAAGAACTAGCCGGACGCTGTGCGGAAGGCCTGTGGGCCGTGCCGGACCTGGCGGCAGGCCGGTGGGCCCGTGCTCGGCGGACGGCCTGTGGACCGCGCCGGGCCCGGCGGCGGAACTTAGCGCCGGACCTTAGCGCACGCGTCGAGGCCGGCGGACTTGAGCCGGCCGGTGGCGGCCGGCCTGGCTGGCCGCATGGGTCGCCCATTCCAGCGGCCCGCGCCACGCCATGGCCGCGAAGACTCCGCCGGCCACCAGCACCCCGACAGCCTGCGCGAAGTACACACCCTCCACGGTCCAGCCCGGCATCAAGGGCTGGTCGTGCAGGGCGGCCATGATGCACAGGTGAGCCGTGTAGAGGCTCAACGTCATGGCCCCGGCTCCGCGCAGCGGCAGCAGCAGATCCAGTTCCAGCCAGTCGCCCAGCCGGCCCAGCAGCAGGCACAGGCCGATCACGGCGGCAGCGGCCCCCGAGGTGTGCAACAGATCCAGCGTGGCGCCGGAGTGCGGTGCACTCGTGGCCAGCCACCACACTGAGCCTGACTGGTCGATGCCGGCCAGGTTGACCTGCAGCAGGCTCTCCAGCGGGTAGGCGGGATCGCCGATGTGCGCCTGAAGGGCCTGCCTGCCACCCCAGTCTTCCAACATGAGCGTCCCCAGCCATTTGGACATGACGGCCACCACCGTGCCGGCAGCAACGAGCAGGAACGGCACGGCCGCTTTCCACAGCGCCATCCGGCCGATCACCAGCCCTACGAGGAGATAAGCGATCCACTGCAGGACAGGGTAGTAGCCCGTGAGGAAGAGGTCGCCCAGTAGCCTTGCCGGCGTGGCCAGATCCTCCCAGCTTGGGTTGTGCCCCAGCCGCAGGGGCGGATCGGCGGACAGCAGCCACGGCCGCAGGAGGTAGGCCAGGGCGGGGGCAGCCAGTATCCCGAGGGCCGCGAGTGCGGCCAGGCGTTTCAGCCCAAGCCCGATAAAGGGCAGCACGCACAGGAACAGCAGGGCGTAGTGGACCAGAATTATCGCGATGTTGACTTCCAGCCCGCCCAGGGAGAGCCCGACGGCACCGATCACGAGCGCCCGCAAGGCGATGCCTCTGCGGGCCGCCCGCAGTTCGGCGCCCTCGAGCGGCTGCTGTTTCCCCGTGGACAAGGCGAGTCCGACTCCGGCCAGCACGGCGAACAGCGCGGCTGCCCGTCCGGAAAACGCCAGGCCGATCCAGGTGGGCGTCAGCTGCTGGTCCGGCTCAAAGGTCGCCAGCACGTGGGTGGCCATCATGGCCAGCAGGGCGAGGCCGCGCGCGGCGTCGATACCGGCCAGCCGGACGCCGGGGGGAGTGCCCCGGACGGTCCGGGAAGCCGTAGTCATTCCGCGCGCCGTCATCATCTGATCGTCTCACGATCGGTCCGGTGACCGTCTCATCTTCGGCCTGCCCGCAGCCCCGATCCTTCTCCGGGCAGCCCTTGAATTCGAATATATGTTCGAATACGATGGGCGCATGAACGACGCCCCAGAGCCAGCCTTCCTGAAGCCCGAATTCACCGGCCGGGATTCCACAAGCCGACATTTTCCGGGCCCGGATCCGTCGGGCCCGCAATGGACCAGCGCGACGCCTGGTGGAAGAACAAAGCGTGGCGAGCCGGCGGCCGGCGTCCTCAAAGCCATGAGCCCGGGCGTGGTGGACTTCCTCTTCCGGCGCTTGGTCGCCGGGGAGCCGGCCGAGGACGTCCAGTGGGGGAAGGAGGGGGCGGCGCTGGCCGCGGTACCGCCGGGAGCTGAGCTGGCGCGGCGGCTGGCCGAGACGGACCTCGATGCCCTCACTCCAACCGAATTGTTCGACTACGTGCGGGCGGCCCAACGTCTGGCCGCCTGGGCGGAGGCCCTTCGCGAAACCGCCGTCGGGCGCTACTGCTCGGCACCTTCGGCTCCCTCCGGAGAAAGAGGGAGTGCATAGGATGGCAGGGTGACCACTGGCTCAATCACCGCGCTGACGCTGTCCGCCGTCCAATACCAGGCCCTGGATGGTGGCGTTGCCGCCAACGTGCCCGAGCACATCCGGCTGATCGAAGACGCCGAGTCGCATGGAGCCCGGCTTGTCATCTTTCCCGAACTCTCGCTGACGGGGTACCGGCTGGACCTGCTGGACGGACCCGGGGAGTGGCTGAGCGCGGCTGACCGGCGGCTGGACGGCATCCGGGAAATCTGCCGGCGCACCGGAATGACCGCCGTGGTCGGTGCAGCGTTCAAAGACGCGGACGGGACGCCGCGGCTGGCCGCCCTCGCGGTCCATCCAACAGGCTCCATCGAGGCCAGCTTCAAAACGCACCTGCACGGACCGGAGCGGGATCTCTTCGTGGCCGGCAGGAATCCCGCGGTCCTGGAGATCGACGGCTGGAAGGTCGCCCTGGCGATCTGCTTCGACGCAGCCCGCCCGGGCCATGCGGAATGGGCCGCGGACGCCGGGGCGGACATCTATGCCGTCTCGGCCCTCTACACGGCCGGCGAAGACCACCGGCTGGCACTGCATCTCGGCGCCCGGGCCATGGACAACCGGATGTTCTCCGTCCTGGCGAACCTGGCGGGCGCCACGCCGCTCGGCCCTTCGTGTGGCCTGAGCGGGTTCTGGGGTCCTGACGGGCTCCCGCTCCGGCAGGCGGCCGGCACCGGCACCGAGGTGCTGACCGCGAGTCTCCAATACAGTGTGCTGGCGCGGTTTCGGCGGCCCTGAGTCCGGCCGGGCCGCCGAAACGTGACGCACGGCCGCCGAGTTTGACGTTCGTCACACCGCCGCCATTGTCCTAACATGCCGCAGACAAGGTAACGTTTTTCATATGGCTGACTCTGATATTCGCTCTTACACGTTCGGGACCCTCGTGACTGCCATGGTCACGCCTTTCACATCGGACGGTGAGGTCGACTACCTGCAGTCGGCGGAACTGGCGAGCAAGCTCGTCGACGACGGCAATGACGCCCTCGTGATCTCCGGCACCACGGGGGAGACCTCCACGCTCGAGGACGACGAAAAAGAGAAGCTCTTCCGCGTCATCGTCGAGGCCGTGGGCGACCGCGCCAAGGTCATCGCCGGGACCGGGACCAACCACACCTCGCACTCAATCGAGATGGCCAAGCGCGCCGCCAAGGCCGGAGCGCACGGCCAGCTGATCGTCACGCCGTATTACAACAAGCCCAGCCAGGCCGGTATCCAGGCGCACGTCGAGGCCGTGGCCGACGCCGCCGACCTCCCCGTCATGGTCTACGACATCCCCGGCCGCGCTGGCGTGCCCATCCTGCCCGAGACCATGATCCGGCTCGCCGACCACCCCAGGATCGTCGCCCTCAAGGATGCCAAGGCCGACTTCAACGCCGTCACGCGCGTCCTGGCGAACACCGATCTTGATGTCTACTCCGGCGACGACGGCCTCACGCTGCCGTGGATGGCCGCCGGCGCCGTCGGGCTGGTCAGCGTCTCCGCGCACGTCGCGACGCGGCAATTCCGTGCGCTGATCGATGCCGCACTTGCAGGCGATTTTGCTACCGCCCGCACCCTACATTTCGAACTGGACCCCGTGGTCCGCGCAGTGATGACCCACATTCAGGGTGCTGTCGCTGCCAAGCAGGTTCTTAAGTGGCAGGGAGTCCTGCCCAACTCGGTTGTCCGTTTGCCCCTCGTGGAGCCGGGCGAGGCCGAGATCGCAACCATCCGCGAGGATTTGGCGGAAGCGGGGATGGTCTTTTCCTGATCGGGAGCCAATCCTGACGGTTAAGAACCAGCCCGGCTTCAGCCTGGAAAGTAGTGCACTATGACCCAAACCGCCCTTCCCGGCCTTGTCACGCCGCCCCGCCTCCCGAAGAACACCCTGCGGATCGTACCGCTCGGCGGAATCGGGGAAATCGGTCGAAACATGACCGTTTTCGAGATCGATGGCAAGCTCCTCATCGTTGACTGCGGCGTCCTCTTCCCCGAAGAGACCCAGCCCGGCGTCGACCTCATCCTGCCGGACTTCTCCTACATCGAGAACCGTCTCCAGGACATCGTCGCGGTAGTCCTGACCCACGGTCACGAAGACCACATCGGCGCCGTCCCCTACCTCCTGCGCCTGCGCGCCGACATCCCCATCGTCGGTTCACAGCTGACACTGGCCCTCATCGAGGCCAAGCTGCAGGAACACCGGATCAAGCCGAACACGAAGATCGTCGTCGAGGGCCAGGTCGAGAAGTACGGGCCCTTCGAATGCGAGTTCATCGCCGTCAACCACTCCATCCCGGACGCCCTGGCCGTGTTCCTCCGCACCTCGGGCGGCACCGTCCTGCACACCGGTGACTTCAAGATGGACCAGCTGCCGCTGGATGGCCGCATCACCGACCTCCGGCACTTCGCCAAGCTGGGCGAAGAAGGCGTGGACCTGTTCATGTCGGATTCGACCAACGCCGACGTCCCGGGGTTCACCACCGCCGAGAAGGAAATCGGACCCACCCTGGACCGGCTGTTCGGGCAGGCCTCCAAGCGCATCATCGTCGCCTCCTTCTCCTCGCACGTGCACCGCGTCCAGCAGGTTCTCGATGCCGCCGCCAACCACAACCGCAAGGTTGCCTTCGTGGGCCGCTCCATGGTCCGGAACATGGCCATCGCCGCGAAACTGGGCTACCTGGAGGTCCCGGCCGGGATCCTGGTCGACATCAAGAACATCGACAACCTGCCGGACAACCGGGTTGTGCTGATGTCCACCGGCTCCCAGGGCGAGCCCATGGCCGCCCTGTCCCGCATGGCCAACGGCGACCACCGCGTCGTCGTCGGCGAGGGCGACACCGTCATCCTTGCGTCCAGCCTGATCCCGGGCAACGAAAATGCCGTCTTCCGCATCATCAACGGACTGCTGAAGCTCGGCGCCGACGTCATCCACAAGGGCAACGCCAAGGTGCACGTCTCCGGCCACGCTGCCGCCGGCGAACTGCTGTACTGCTACAACATCCTTGAGCCGCTCAACGCCATGCCGGTGCACGGCGAAACCCGCCACCTCATCGCCAACGGCAAGATCGCCCTCGAATCCGGCGTGCCGGAGGAAAGCATCCTGCTCGCGGACAACGGCAGCGTGATCGACCTGCGCGACCACCAGGCCGACATCGTCGGCCAGGTCGAGGTCGGCTTCGTCTACGTCGACGGCTCCAGCGTCGGCGAGGTCACCGAAGCAGACCTCAAGGACCGCCAGACCCTCGGCGATGAGGGCTTCATCTCCATCATCACGGTCATCCACCGTGCCACCGGCAAGGTGGTGTCCGGGCCGGAAATCCACGCCCGCGGCGTGGCGGAGGATGATTCCGTCTTCGACGAGATCATCCCCAAGATCAATGAGGCCCTCGAAGAAGCCGTGCTGAACCGCACGGACCACACGACGCACCAGCTGCAGCAGGTCGTCCGCCGGGTCGTCGGCACGTGGGTCAACCGCAAGCTCCGCCGCAAGCCCATGATCATCCCGGTGGTCCTTGAGGCGTAAGCCTCAGGTGGTTCACCGGGCGTAAGCCTCAGGTGGTTCACCGGGCGTGAGCCCTTCACACCGCCCGGCGCATGCCTGGTCAACGGCCTTCCCCGCCAACCCGCMGCCTCAGMGCCGCGGGAGGCGGGGGAGGCCGTTCCCGTTGGTGGTGGCGGCAACATGATCCCGGGCGCCCGGAAATTCGGGGTTTTCGGCCCGGCATCCGGTACCGTGGCGGGTATGGCGACTCGTACTTCTTCCGCGCCTAGAGGAAACTCAAGCGGCAAATCAGGCAGTTCTCCCGGCCGGGGGTCCCGTCCCGCCGCATCCAAATCCGCCCGGCCGCGGGGAGCCGCAGGTGGCACCGCAGGTAGAACCACAGCCACCGCGCGGACCCGGCAGTTGGCCGTTGTTGAGCCGCACCAGCCCTGGGTGGTGAGGCTGCTGGCCGGTGCCTGGCTGGGCATCGCCCACGTGATCGGCGCCGGCATCCGGCGGGTCGGCCACGACGTCAGCGACCTCGCCCCCGAGGACCGCCGCGACGGCGCCGCCCTGTTCAACCTGGCCCTGGGAGTCTTCGTTGCCACCTTCGCGTGGTGGGGGTTCCAGGGCTGGCTCCCTGACCTCGTGTTTGCGATCGTCAACGGCACGTTCGGCTGGATGGCCCTGCTGCTTCCGCTCATGCTGTTCGTGTGCGCCTTCCGGCTGTTCCGCCAGCCCGACGACGGCCGCGGCAACAACCGGGTCGGCATCGGCTTCCTGATCATGACGTTCGCCGGTTCCGGGCTGGCGCACATCATTGGCGGCCAGCCGACCGTCGCCGACGGTTTCGATGGCCTGCGCCGGGCCGGCGGCATGCTCGGCTACCTCGCCGCCGCCCCGCTGGCCGCCGTGCACACCGCCGTCCCCGTCGCGGTCTACGGCCTGCTGGCCTTCACCTCCCTGCTGATCGTCACCGCCACGCCCTTCGGCGCGATCCCTGGCCGCCTGCGCGACGCCTACGAGCACCTGATGGGCATCGACTTGCAAGACGACGACGGCGGCGACCGCCACGACCGCAGCTACCTGTACGAGAACGACGCACCGGCCCCGCCCAGGAAGAAGCGCAAGCGCCTCTTCGGCAAGGACCACGACGACGAGTCCGGCCTGGAAGGCTACGTCGGCGACGAGGCCTTCGAACGCGCCCTCATCGCAGATGAGGAAGCAGCGGACGCACCTCCGGCCAAGGGCACGAGGGGCAAGGCGCGCTCTGGCGTCGCGGCCGACGCCGCGCCCGACGTCGCGCCCGGCGTCCGCCGTCCCACCCAGGCCGAGATCGCCGTCGAAAAGATCAAAGCCGCCCAGGGGCTCGGCACGGCAGGATCCGCCGGCGCTGCGGCGGAGTCCGGCGGCGACGCCACCGAGGCCATCCCGCTGGTCACTCCGGGGATGGTGGCCGCGGGATCGCTCAATGCCGCCGCTGCGGCCGCAAAGGTCCCCTCCAACCCGGTCGCGCCCGCACCGCTGCCCACCCCGATTCCGCAGCGCACCGAGCAGCTTTCCCTGGCCGGCGACGTCACCTACACCCTGCCGGCGTCGGACGTGCTGACACCCGGTTCCATCCCCAAGGAACGCACCGAGGCCAACGACGCGATTGTCGCCTCGCTCACCGAGACCCTCAACCAGTTCAACGTGGAGGCGCAGGTCACCGGCTTCAGCCGCGGCCCCACAGTGACCCGCTACGAAATCGAACTGTCCCCGGGCACCAAGGTGGAACGGGTCACCGCCCTGTCCAAGAACATCTCCTATGCCGTGGCCAGCTCGGATGTGCGCATCCTGAGCCCCATCCCGGGCAAGTCGGCCATCGGCATCGAAATCCCCAACACGGACCGCGAAACCGTGTCCCTGGGCGACGTGCTCCGCAGCCAGAACGCCCGCCGCACCGACCATCCCATGGTCATGGGGGTCGGCAAGGACGTCGAGGGCGGCTACGTCGTGGCCAACCTGGCCAAGATGCCGCACCTGCTCGTGGCCGGCGCCACCGGTGCCGGCAAGTCCTCGTTCGTGAACTCGATGATCACCTCGATCCTGATGCGGGCAACCCCGGACGAGGTCCGGATGGTCATGGTGGACCCCAAGCGCGTGGAACTCACGGCCTACGAGGGGGTCCCGCACCTCATCACCCCGATCATCACCAACCCGAAGAAGGCGGCCGAGGCCCTGCAGTGGGTGGTCCGGGAAATGGATGCCCGCTATGACGACCTCGCCAATTACGGCTTCAAGCACATCGATGACTTCAACAAGGCTGTCCGGGCCGGCAAGGTCCACCCGCCGGTGGATTCCAAGCGCGTCATCAAGCCGTACCCGTACCTGCTGGTCATCGTGGACGAACTCGCCGACCTCATGATGGTGGCCCCGCGCGACGTCGAAGACTCGATTGTCCGCATCACGCAGCTGGCCCGTGCGGCCGGCATCCACCTGGTCCTGGCCACCCAGCGCCCGTCGGTCGACGTCGTGACCGGCCTGATCAAGGCCAACGTGCCCTCCCGCATGGCCTTCGCCACCTCCTCTGTCACCGACTCCCGGGTGGTCCTGGACCAGCCGGGCGCCGAGAAACTCATCGGCCAGGGCGATGCCTTGTTCCTGCCAATGGGGGCCTCCAAGGCCATGCGTGTCCAGGGTGCCTGGGTCACCGAGTCCGAGATCCACAAGGTCGTCGAGCACGTCAAGGGCCAACTCAAGGCCGTTTACCGCGATGACGTCGCGCCCGAGGCGCAGAAGAAGCAGATCGATGACGACATCGGGGACGATCTCGAGGTCCTGCTCCAGGCAACCGAGCTCGTGGTCACCACACAGTTCGGCTCCACCTCGATGCTCCAGCGCAAGCTCCGCGTCGGCTTCGCGAAGGCCGGCCGTCTCATGGACCTGCTTGAGTCCAGGGGAGTGGTGGGGCCCTCCGAAGGTTCCAAGGCGCGCGACGTGCTGGTCAAGCCCGATGACCTCGCCGCCGTGCTGGCCGCGATGAAGGGGCAGGACGGTCCGGTGTCCGCCGACTCGCAGACCGCGGCGCTGAGCGATAACGCCAACGCGAACATCGCCCAGGGCGGTTACGCCGAGGACCTCGTGGCGGCGGATCTGGAGAACCGCACCCAGGCGATCGACTACCATGACGGCGCCGACGGCGGTTCCGGCGACGAGGACGGCTCAGAGGACGCCTGGTCGCTCACCGGCCGGTAGCGCAGAAGGTAGCCTAGGAAGGTGAATAGCGCCGAAGCCAACGCCGGATCCGCCTCGCGGATCTGGAACCTGCCGAATGTCCTCACGATGCTGCGGATAGTGCTGGTGCCGTTCTTCGTCTGGTTCCTGCTCCTCGACGCGCCGGGGCTGCAGGCCCAGAACGGCGTCTGGCGCTGGGCGGCCGCCTTCGTTTTCGCGGTCGCCATCTACACGGACAAGCTCGACGGCGACATCGCCCGGTCCCGCGGCCTCGTCACCGATTTTGGCAAGATTGCGGACCCGATCGCCGACAAGCTCCTGATCGGTTCCGCGCTGGTCATGCTCTCGTTGCTCCAGGAACTGCCCTGGTGGGTCACCATCCTGATCCTGGTCCGGGAGTGGGGCATCACCGCGCTGCGCTTCTTCGTCATCCGCTACGGCGTTATCCCGGCCTCGCGCGGCGGAAAGCTCAAGACGGTGGTGCAGACCGCGGCCATCTTCCTCTACGTCCTTCCGCTGGCGTCCCTTGCCCCGTGGCTGGGCGTCGTGGCGTTCATCGTGATGATGGCCGCCCTGGCCATCACCCTATGGACGGGCGGCGAATACGTCATTGAGGCGCTCAAGCTGCGGTCCGCCGGCATCAAGGCAGAGAAACAACGTTCAAGGGAGAACAAGCCATGAACCAGCCGGACCCCGTTCTTCACCCCAACCTGCACCCCAATCTGCACCGCCTGGCGGAGCAGGCCGTCACCGGCGCCCTCGGCCGCGGCCTGACCGCCGCCACTGCCGAATCGCTCACCGCCGGCATGGTCACCGCCGTGCTGGCCGACACGCCCGGCGCCTCCGGGATGCTGCAGGGCGGCGTGGTGTCCTACGCCAACAGGGTCAAGTCCGACGTCCTTGGCGTCCCCGCTGAGCTGCTCGACGCCGTCGGCTCCGTGGACGGCCAGGTAGCCGCAGCCATGGCCGACGGGGCGCGCCGCATCTGCGGCGCCGATATCGGCGTTTCCACCACCGGCGTTGCCGGTCCCGAACCGCACGACGGCAAAGCGGTGGGCACGGTCTTTGTCGGCATCGCCACGGCGGAAGGATCGACGTCGTACCCCTATTCCTTTGACGGCAGCCGTGCCGAGATCCGCGCACTTGCGTGCGGCGCCGCGTTGGAGCGTCTGCTGGAGGCCCTATCTTCCGAAGGCTACCGGGCGTAAAGTTGCCGGGAACAAAAGTTGATTCCGAATAGTTGTTACATTGTGTCGCTTCCAAATGAGGGAGGCGCCTAGGATGAAAACATCAGCAGAGTCCGCCCCCACCGGCGGACTCGACAGTACGAGGAGCAAGGCGATACAGATGGTAAAGCAGCCCGTATCCGTAAACGGCGTTGTCCGCTGGAAGGATGTGGGCCTCGCCGATCAGGCCAAGAGCGAACAGAAGGAGCGCAAGATGGTTGTACTACGTCACGAAATCGGTGATGTCCTGCGCGATGTCCGCCAGCGCCAGGGCCGTACGCTCCGCGAAGTCTCGCACAGTGCCCGCGTTTCCCTGGGCTACCTGAGCGAAGTGGAACGCGGCCAGAAGGAAGCCTCCTCGGAGTTGCTCTCCTCGATCTGCTCGGCCCTCGATGTTCCGCTTTCGAGCATGCTCCGCGAAGTCAGCGACCGCGTCGCGGTCGCCGAGGGCGTCGCGGTTCCGGACACCGTTCCCCAGGAGTTCGCGCAGCGCTATGGCCGCGACCTCGACCGGGAACTGAACTCCGATCTCTCCGACGAGCTGGCCAAGGGCCTCCTTTCCGGAGCGCGCTAGCTCGCCCACTCACCTAAGACCTAAGACACAAAAGAGGACCTCCGGCCCAGGCCGGAGGTCCTTTGACGTGTTTCGGTGACCAGGGTTCCCGGTGGGGGAGTCAGGCGTGCTCGTCCCGGGGGAAACCGTCGCGCTCGTAGGTGGCATTGAGCTTGGCCATGTACATGGCCAAAGCCTGCAGATCCTCGGCCGGCCATTCCGCCAGGCGTTCCCGGAACACCTCACGCCGTGCGTCCTGGACCTGGTGCATCCTTTCCTCGCCTTCGGACGTCAAACGGATGGCCTGCGCCCGGCCGTCCAGCGGGTCCGCCTCCTTCGACACCAGCCCGAGGCCCTCGAGGAAGGCGATCTGCCGGCTCACCGAAGGCTTGCCGACGCCGATGCAGGATGCGAGGTCGGTCAGCCTGATGGGACCCTGCTTGCGGATCACGCTGAGCAGCCCGTAAGCGGCGGGTTCCATGTCCGGGTGGACCTGGCGCGAGAGCTGGTGGGAAATCGACCGGCCCCGGCGCCAGAGCAGACTCAGCTGGTTCTCGACGGCGTCCAGGGCGGCGTCCGCGCCGGCGGTATCGGGAGCGGGATCTCCCGCGGACTCAGTTGGGTTGCTCATGGCAACCATTCTAGAGTCCCCGGCCGTGAGAGACTTTACTCGTGCGAATCAGTGACTTTTGGCGGCTTATGGACGACGAGTTCGGCGCGGGATACTCCCGCGTCCTGAGCAATTCGCTGGTCTTGGCTGGGGTCGGAGGCCGCACCGCGGACCAGGCCCTCAGCGCCGGCATTCCGCCGCGCCAGGTGTGGCTTGCCCTGTGCGACGTCCAGGACGTTCCGCCGGAACGCCGCCTGGGCCGCGACGTCAAACCCCGTGACACCACCGGGCCCCGCTGACGCCTGCTGACGCCCGCGCCGTCGCGCTGACGCCGGCTGAGCACCGCTGACGCCTGACACGCCGCCCGCTTGTTCGAATATCTGTTCGGATAGCGATATGCTTTTTTTCAGACCGTTTTCCACATAAGTGGTTCTCCCGACAACTTTGTCGGAGGGTGCCAGTAGCGTCAGTGATGACAGACAAAGGCCTCCACGGCCACTCCACAGCGAGAAAGTATTAGAGGTGTGAATCATGGCCGCAGCCCCGGATCGCCAGAAGGCGCTCGACGCAGCGCTTGCCCAGATTGACAAGCAGTTCGGCAAAGGCTCGGTCATGCGCCTCGGCGATGAAGTCCGTGCACCCATCGAAGTCATCCCGACCGGGTCCATCGCACTGGACGTCGCCCTGGGAATTGGCGGCCTGCCCCGCGGCCGCGTCGTGGAAATCTACGGTCCGGAATCATCCGGTAAGACCACGGTCGCGCTGCACGCGGTTGCCAATGCCCAGCGCCAGGGCGGCATTGCCGCCTTCATCGACGCCGAGCACGCCCTCGATCCGGAATATGCCGCCAAGCTGGGCGTCGACACCGACGCGCTCCTGGTCTCCCAGCCGGACACCGGCGAGCAGGCGCTGGAAATCATGGACATGCTTATCGGGTCCGGCTCCCTTGACGTCATAGTCATCGACTCCGTGGCCGCCCTCGTTCCCCGCGCGGAAATCGAAGGCGACATGGGCGACAGCCACGTGGGCCTGCAGGCCCGCCTGATGAGCCAGGCCCTACGTAAAATCACCGGCCGCCTGAGCCAGACGAAGACCACGGCCATCTTCATCAACCAGCTGCGTGAAAAGATCGGTGTCTTCTTCGGCTCCCCGGAAACCACCACCGGTGGTAAGGCGCTGAAGTTCTACGCCTCCATCCGCATCGACGTCCGCCGCATCCAGACCCTGAAAGAGGGCGCCGATTCCGTCGGCAACCGCACCAAGGCCAAAATCGTCAAGAACAAGATGGCCCCGCCCTTCAAGATCGCCGAGTTCGACATCATCTACGGCCAGGGCATTTCCCGTGAGGGCGGCATCATCGACATGGGTGTCGAGCACGGCCTGATCAAAAAGTCGGGCTCCTGGTTCACCTACGATGGCGACCAGCTGGGCCAGGGCATGGAGAACTCCCGCCGCTTCCTGCGCGACAACCCGGAGCTGGCGGCCGAACTGGAGCGCCTGATCAAGGAAAAGCTCGGCGTTGGCGTCAAGGCCCCGGCTGAGACCGAGGAATCTCCGAAGCTGAAGGCCGTTGACGGCTTCTAACAGCCGGCGGCGCAAAGGGGCAGGATTTCCATCACGGAATCCTGCCCCCGGCTTTGCCGGCCCGGATCAGCCGGCGGACCGCACCGATGGCGCGGATTCGCCGGCCGGGCAGGACCGGGACGCGGACCCCGCGGCGGTGGCGCGTGCCATCGTGCTGCGGCAGCTGACGAATTCGCCCAAGAGCCGGCTGCAGCTCTCGCGCAAGCTGGCCGAGCGCAACGTCCCTGAGGACGTCGCGGAGGCCGTGCTGGACCGCTTCGAGGAAGTGCGGCTGGTTGACGACGCCGAGTTCGCCGACATGTGGGTCCGCAGCAGGTCCCAGACGCGCAAGCTCGCCAAAGGGGCCTTGCGGCGCGAACTTGCGGACAAGGGCATCGACCCGGAGATCGCTGCCGGTGCACTGGACCAGCTCAGCGACGCCGACGAGGAAACGGCCGCCCGGGAGCTCGTGGAGCGCAAGCTGCGGGGATTCACCGGCGGCGAAGACCGGGCCGAACGCGACAAAGTTACGCGCCGCCTCGCGTCAATGCTGGCCCGCAAGGGATACCAGCCGTCGCTCGCCTTCCGGGTGGTGGGTGAGGTGCTCGATGCCGCCGCCGGCCCAGCGGGGGACGGGGATTAGGACCGCCGGGCCGGGGTCTGCGCCGGCCCAGCCGCTGCCCACCACCCTTACCCGTTACCCTTAACAGGTGAGTTTTACCATTCCCTCCCCAACGGCCGGCACGACTTCTCCGACAGCGCCACCGGCGGTGCAGCCAGCAGGGCCCCAGACATTCGCTGCGGACCCCGTTTCCGCACCGGAAAGTCCCGCCCCGGCCCAGCCCCGCACCTACCAGGTGCGCACTTTCGGCTGCCAGATGAACGTGCACGATTCCGAGCGGATGGCCGGCATGCTGGAAGCCGCAGGCTACGTCCCCTCCGCCGGCGAGCTGGCCGACGTCGTGGTCTTCAACACCTGCGCGGTCCGGGAAAACGCCGACAACAAGCTGTACGGCAACCTCGGCATCCTCGCCCCGGTCAAGGCAGCCAACCCGGGCATGCAGATCGCCGTCGGCGGCTGTCTCGCGCAAAAAGACCGCGAGACCATCCTCAAGAAAGCCCCGTGGGTGGATGCCGTGTTCGGCACCCACAATGTCGGTGCCCTGCCGGCGCTGCTGGACCGGGCCCGCCACAACAATGAGGCCCAGCTGGAGATCCTCGAATCGCTGGACGTCTTTCCCTCCACCCTCCCCACCAAGCGGGACTCCGTCTACTCGGGCTGGGTATCGATCTCGGTGGGCTGCAACAACACCTGCACCTTCTGCATCGTCCCGGCCCTGCGGGGCAAGGAAAAGGACCGCCGCCCCGGCGAGATCCTGGCCGAAATCCAGGCGCTCGTGGACGACGGTGCCATCGAGGTAACCCTGCTGGGCCAGAACGTGAACTCCTACGGCGTCGAATTCGGCGACCGGCAGGCGTTCTCCAAGCTCCTGCGTGCCTGCGGAGACATTCCGGGCCTGGAGCGGGTCCGGTTCACCAGCCCGCACCCGGCCGCCTTCACCGACGACGTCATCGACGCCATGGCCGAGACCCCCAACGTCATGCCGCAGCTGCACATGCCCCTGCAGTCCGGCTCGGACAAGGTCCTCAAGGACATGAAGCGGTCCTACCGCTCGACCAAGTTCCTCGGCATCCTGGACAAGGTCCGCGAGAAAATCCCGCACGCCGCCATCTCCACGGACATCATCGTCGGGTTCCCCGGCGAGACCGAGGAGGACTTCCAGGCCACCCTCGACGTCGTGGAGAAATCCCGGTTCGCCACCGCCTTCACCTTCCAGTACTCCAAGCGGCCCGGCACGCCCGCCGCGGACCTGCCGGACCAGCTGCCCAAGGCCGTGGTCCAGGAGCGCTTCGAACGCCTCACTGCCCTGCAGGACCGGATTGCCGCCGAGGAAAACGCCCGGCAGCTTGGCCGCCGCGTCGAGGTCATGGTGACGGCCCAGTCGGGCCGTAAGGCTGGGGAAACCCACCGCCTCTCCGGCCGGTCCCAAGACCAGCGGCTGGTGCACTTCTCCGTGCCCGCCGGAGCCGAAGTGCCCCGGCCCGGCGATCTGGTGACTGTCACCATCACGGAGGCGGCGGCGTTCCACCTCGTCTCCGACCCCGCCTCGGCCGAGGACTACAGCCTGCGCCGGTCCCGTGCCGGCGATGCCTGGGACCGGTCGCAGGCAGATTCGTGCGGCGCAGGCCCAGCAGGCAAAACCAGCCCGGCGGGGAAGACCAGCGCGTCGGGCACCTCCGGCGTGTCGCTGGGCATGCCCAGCCTCCCGGCCCGCGGCCGTTAGCGCCGTGCGCGGCCCGCAGGGCGCTCCCGGCAACGCAGCAGTCCAGAACCCAGCAGCCCGGGCCACAGCGGTCGAGGACACAGCCCAGGCCACGGCGGTCGAGGCCACAGCCCAGGCCGCTGCCCAGCAGGACGCTGCCCAAAATTCGGCGGCGCAGGGGGCACAGCCGGCTGCTCCGCCGGTGATCGCCGTCGTCGGGCCGACGGGATCCGGCAAATCAGACCTGGCCGTCTCCCTCGCCCTCGAACTCGAGGGGGAAGTCGTCAACGCCGACTCGATGCAGTTCTACCGCGGCATGGATATCGGCACCGCCAAGATCACCGAGGCGGAGCGCCGCGGTGTGCCGCATCACCTGCTGGACATTCTGGACGTGACCGAGGAAGCGAGCGTCTCGGACTTCCAGCAGCAGGCCCGGGCGTTAATCGCCGACATCCACGGCCGGGGTAAGCGGGCCATTCTGGCCGGCGGCTCCGGACTCTACGTCCGCGCCGCCCTCGACGTCCTGGAATTCCCCGGCACGGATCCGAACATCCGCGGCCGGCTCGAGGCGGAACTGGCTACCGCGGGAGCCGCGCCCCTTCGGCAACGGCTCGAGGCAGTGGACCCCGTCTCCGCGGGCAGGCTCGGCGATGAGCGCAGGATCATCCGCGCCCTGGAAGTCTTCGAGCTCACCGGGCGGCCATTCAGCTCCTTCATGCCGGCCCGCCAATACTTCCAGCCTGCCATCCAGATCGGACTCGAGGTGGACCGGGAACTGCTCCGGCAGCGCCTGGCCGACCGGGTCCATGCCATGGTGGACCGGGGGCTCCTGGACGAGGTCCGCCGGCTGGACGCAGCAGGGCTCCGCAGCGGCCGGACCGCGCCGCGGGCCCTCGGCTACGCCCAGTTCCTCCGGGTGCTCGACGGTGCCTCCAGCGTGGAGCAGGCCGCGGACGAAACCATCGTCGCCACCCGGCAGTTCGCGCGCCGCCAGCTGACCTGGTTCCGTGCGGATCCCCGGGTCACCTGGCTGGGCTGGCACGATCCTGACCTCGTGGCCAAGGCCGCCGGCCTCTGCCGGGCGACGCCGGTTCTGCCTCCGGCGTAGCGCTTGGGTCACGGTGCCGGAGCGGTCGGGGCGGAACGGTAACCTTGGAGCATGGACGAATCCCAAGCCGTAGCCGCTGACCGTACTGCCGGCGATACCGCCCCGCTGAGCGGTCTGAAGTTTTCCAAAGGCCACGGAACGGGCAACGACTTTGTCCTGATCGCAGACCTCAACGGCGCGCTCGAGTTGAGCCCGGAGCACGTCGCGGCGCTCTGTGACCGGCACCGTGGCATCGGCGGCGACGGCCTGATCCGGGCCGTGCCCTCCCGGCTCCTGCCCGAGGGGCAGCAATTGCTGACCGCGCACCCCGATGCCGAGTGGTTCATGGACTACCGCAACGGCGACGGCTCGCTCTCTGAGATGTGCGGGAACGGAGTCCGCGTCTTTGTGCACTTCCTCATCGCCGAAGGCCTCGTGGACCTGCCGGCCGGCGAATCGCTCGTCATTGGAACCCGGGGCGGTGCCAAGACGATCGTCCGGACGGCTGCGGGCTACGCCGTGGACATGGGCCCCTGGGAGTTCATTTTCCCGGGCGAGGCGACCGCGCGGGCCATGGACTCGCTGGTCAGCGCCGACGGGCTCGAAGTCGCGCGGCCCGCCCTCTCCGTCAGCATGGGCAACCCGCACACCGTCGTGGCCCTGGCCGAAACAGCCGAACTGGAGGCCACGCAGCTGTTCACTGCCCCCCGGGTGGACCCGACGCCGCCGCACGGCACCAACGTCGAATTCGTTGTGCCCTCCGAACCACTGGTGCACGACGGTACCGGCACCATCACCATGCGGGTCCACGAGCGCGGAGTGGGGGAGACCCAGTCATGCGGCACGGGCGCCTGCGCCGCCGCCGTCGCGATTCGCCATTGGGCCGGGCAGGGCGCGCCGGACGCGTGGAACGTCCACGTCCCCGGCGGCGTCGTCGGCGTGAAATTCTTCCTGGGCCCGGAGGGGCACGAACACGTCGAACTCAGCGGCCCGGCCGTGATCGTGGCTAGCGGGACGCTTTCCTGATTCGAAGGATCCGGAACGACTTCGACGTGCTCTCCCGGGTCACGCTGAAGCTGGCGTCGAGCTCCGCCGAGAGCCAGCGCTGCAGCGAGTCGGAGCCGAGGTTCTTCTGGACCACGAGCCAGGCCGATCCGCCCGGCGCCAGCCTGGGAATCCACAGGCGCAGGAGGGCATGAAGTTCATCCTTGCCGATCCTGATCGGGGGGTTGGACCAGATGGTGTCAAAGCGCAGGTCGGGGTCCACGGCGCCCGGCGTGCTGGCGGATACGTTGTGCAGCCCCAGCAGCCCGGCGTTTTCATTGGTCAGGGTCACGCAGCGTTCGTTCACGTCCACCGCGTAGACCTGGGCGTGCGGTGCCCGCAGGGCCATGGTCAGGGCGATCGGTCCCCAGCCGCAACCGATATCCAGAAGGTTGCCCTGCGGCGACGGCGCCGGGACGTCGGCCAGCAGTACGGCCGTTCCCTTGTCGATCCCGTCCGGGCTGAAGATCCCCGAGGACGTCTGCAGCCGGCGCGTCTCACCGGCAAGATCCACGGTGAGCGGCTTGCGGGTAAATGGCCCGGCCGGCTGGGCGCTGAAATAGTGTGCAGACTCCATAATGGGCCAGATTAGTTCGCGGCCAGCCCGTATGGGAAACCGGGTGGCAGCGCCGGCGTCTGCTACGCTACAAAACATGATCCTGATCTCCAAGTAGCCGGCACGGGTCCCGTCCCGTCCTTGTCAGGGACGCCGGGGACCCCGAAGCGACGCAGGTAAACGCCTTCCGCTGAGTGCGCCATCGCAGGGGTGAGTTTTCTCACCCGCGGGCGCCCGCACCACTTGGAATCCAGCCATTTCCCAGGCACGGAGTTTTGCTAGCACTGTGCTGGCGCTGTACTCCCGGGCCCGGCGTGGCGGAGGCACCCACCTCACCGTGTTTTGCACCGGCACGGCACCGCCCAGACAGCCAGTGTCCCCGTAGCCAGGCGCCTTAGCCGCCTCTACCGTCACCCAGCCACCGCTCTGCACAGAGCCAGCCCCGCCCCGGCGCCGTTGCCGCGGGCATTCCAGGAGGCCCCCATGACCACCCGCCGTCAGCCCAGCGCGAATACCGCCCCACAGAGCAACAATCGGCACTATTCTGAAAGAGCCGAACCTTTAAAGGAGACCATGACCAGCCACCCCAACACCGGACCCGATTCAGCAGCCCAGGACATGAGCCCTGAAGAGATTCAAGCTGTAATCGACCGGATCCTTTCCAAGGACACCCCCGCCCCAGGCCGCGGCGGCGGCGCCGGCACCAGCCATGGCACCGCCGCCGGTGCTGGTACCAGCAGCCCGACGTCGGTGCTCGGCAAGGCGCAGGCCATCTCCCGCCTGGACGAGGTGTACACCAACTTCGACGGCGACCAGCAGGACCTTGAGGAACGGCACGCACTGCGCCGCAAGGCCGGCCTGTCCACCGAGCTCGAAGACGTCACCGAGGTCGAATACCGGCAGTTGCGCCTTGAGCGCGTCGTCCTGGCCGGCCTCTGGACCGAGGGCACCCTCGCGGACGCCGAGAACTCCCTGCGCGAACTTGCCGCCCTCGCTGAGACGGCCGGCTCCGAGGTCCTCGACGGGCTCGTCCAGCGGCGCGCCAAGCCCGATCCCGGGACTTTCCTCGGCTCCGGCAAGGCACAGGAGCTGAAAGCCATCGTGATGTCCACCGGCGCCGACACCGTCGTCGTCGACGCCGAACTGGCCCCCTCCCAGCGGCGCGGGCTCGAGGACATCGTCAAGGTCAAGGTCATTGACCGTACAGCGCTGATCCTGGACATCTTCGCCCAGCACGCCAAGAGCCGTGAAGGCAAGGCCCAGGTGGAGCTCGCCCAGCTCGAATACCTGCTCCCGCGCCTGCGCGGCTGGGGCGAATCGATGTCCCGCCAGGCCGGTGGCCAGGTGGGCGGCGCCGGTGCCGGCATGGGCTCGCGTGGTCCCGGTGAAACCAAGATCGAACTGGACCGCCGTCGGATCCGCACCCGGATGGCCAAGCTGCGGCGCGAAATCGCCGCCATGAAGCCTGCCCGGGAAACGAAGCGCGCCAACCGCCGTCGTAATGCCGTGCCCTCTGTCGCGATCGCCGGCTACACCAACGCCGGGAAGTCCTCGCTGCTGAACCGGCTGACCGACGCGGGGGTGCTGGTGGAAAACGCCCTGTTCGCCACCCTGGACCCCACCGTCCGCAAGGCCGAAACCGCTGACGGGCTGGGATACACCCTGGCCGACACCGTGGGCTTTGTCCGTTCCCTGCCCACCCAGCTCGTGGAGGCATTCCGCTCCACGCTGGAAGAGGTCGCCGACTCTGACCTGATCCTGCATGTCGTGGACGTCTCGCACCCGGATCCGGAGGGCCAGATCGCCGCTGTCCGGACGGTCTTCAGCGAAGTCGACGCGCGCAAGGTTCCGGAAATCATTGTCCTGAACAAGGCCGACGCCGCTGACCCGTTCGTGGTCGAACGGCTCAAGCAGCGCGAGCCACGCCACGTGGTGGTCTCGGCCCGCACCGGCGAAGGCATTCCGGAACTGCTCAAGGCCATCAGCGACGGCATTCCGCGGCCCAGCGTGAAGCTTGAACTGCTCATCCCGTACAACCGCGGGGATCTGATCAGCAAGCTCCACGAGAGCGACGCCGAGATCCTCAGCCTCGACCACGAGGAAACCGGGACCCGTGCCGTGGTGATGGTGCGTGAAGGACTCGCCGCCGAACTGGATCCCTTCATTAGCAATGACTGAGGCTGCGGTGACCAGGACCGACGCCGATCCAGCCGACGCCGAACCAGCCGACGCCGAACCAGCTGATGCTGGGCCGGCCGAAACTGACACCGGCGCCGGCGCCGGTTCAGGTGCCGGCGCGGCCGGCGAGGAGTTTGTTGTTAAGCTGCTCGACCGTGCCGTGTCCGGCATGGGCGGGCAGAGCCGCGATGGCCAGCACGAAATGGCCCGGCAGGTGGCGCGCGCGATAGACAGCGGCGATCACCTGCTGGTCCAGGCCGGCACCGGCACCGGCAAGTCGCTGGCCTACCTGATTCCGCTGATCGCGCATTCGCTGACCAGCAACAAACCCACCCTGGTCTCCACCGCCACCCTGGCGCTGCAGACGCAGATTGTGGGCCGGGACCTGCCCAGGCTGCTCAAGACCATCACGCCCGCCCTGGAGCGGCCCGTCAAGGTCGCCCTGGTCAAGGGCCGTTCCAACTACGTCTGCCGGCACAAACTCGAGGGCGGCTTCCCGTCCGAAGAACCTTCCGAGGGACAGCTGTTTTCCCTGGGCGAGGACACCAGCGTGCCGCATTTCGCCGCCGCACTTGGCGGGCCGTCCTCCCAGCTGGGCAAGGAAGTCGTCCGCCTGCGCGAATGGGCCGAGGAGACCACCACGGGGGACCGCGACGAGCTCATGCCAGGCGTCACGGACCGGGCCTGGCGCCAGGTCTCGGTCACCTCCATGGAGTGCCTCGGCGCGCAGAAATGCCCGCTCGCGGCCGAATGCTTCAGCGAACTGGCACGGCAGAACGCCGCCGATGCCGACGTCGTGGTCACCAACCACGCCATGCTCGCCGTCAGTGCCTTCGAAGGCCTGGCGGTGCTGCCCGAGTACGACGTCGTCGTGGTGGATGAAGCACACGAACTTCAGGACCGCGTCACGGGCGCGGTCTCGGGCCAGCTCTCCGTGGCGATGGTGCACGCCGCCGCGTCCGGGGCCCGGAAGCACACGGGCATCACCGTGGATGCACTGAACAATGCCGCTGCCCACCTGGAGCTCGCCATCGACGGCGTCCCCAGCGGGCTGATGCCCAACGGCCTGAACAGCGGGCAGCTGGACTGCATCGACCAGCTGCGCGACGCATGCCGCGCCGCCCTGTCCGATTCCAAGGGGGACAGCTCCGTGTCGGCGGACGGCGGACGGCAGCTGGCCCGCTCGCGCCTCATGGTCATCCTGGAGCTCTGTGAACGCCTCCTGGCCGCGCGCGAAAACCGCGAAGTCGTGTGGTTCTCCCGCAACAGCAGCTTCGATCCGGCGCAGGGCTACTCGCAGCCGGACGAGAGCGCGCCGGCGTTGATCAATGTTGCCCCGCTGAGCGTCGCAGGGCGGTTGCGCGAGGGCCTGTTCGCAGACCACACCGTCATCCTGACCTCGGCCACACTGGCCATCGGCGCCGCCTTCGAACCCGCCGCCGGCGGCCTGGGCCTGGTTGGCAACGGCGCACCGAGCTGGACCGGCGTCGACGTCGGCTCCCCGTTCGACTACCCGAAGCAGGGCATTCTCTACGTCGCCCGGCACCTGCCCAAACCCGGCCGCGGAACGTCCCCCGAGGCCCTGGACGAACTCGAGAAGCTGATCCGCGCCTCCGGCGGAGGCGCCCTGTGCCTGTTCTCCTCGCGGCGCGCCGCAGAGGAAGCAGCCGAGTCCATGCGGCCCCGGCTGGGCCTCAGCATCCTGTGCCAGGGGGAGTCGACCATGACGGCGCTCGTGCGGCAGTTTGCCGACGAACCTGACACGTGTTTGTTCGGCACCATGTCCCTCTGGCAGGGCGTCGACGTCCCTGGCGTGTCCTGCCGGCTGGTGGTCATCGACCGGATTCCCTTCCCGCGGCCGGACGACCCGCTGATGACGGCACGTTCGCGGGCCGTGGCCCAGGCCGGCGGCAATGGCTTCATGGCCGTCTCGGCCACGCACGCCGCCATCCGCCTCGCGCAGGGCGCCGGACGGCTGATCCGCTCGACCTCGGATAAGGGCGTGGTGGCAGTGCTGGATTCGCGGCTCTCTACGGAGCGTTACGGCGGCTTCCTGCGCGCCGCGCTGCCGCCGTTCTGGCCCACCACCGATTCATCGATAGCCATGGCAGCCCTGAAGCGCCTGGCGAAAGACTCCGCAAAAGCCTAAGTCCCAAACCGGGGCCGCCACCCTGCGCCGGAAATCCGCCGCGGGGTGGCCGCTCCGAACTGGCGGCATGGCCCGGGACGGCTAAGGGGAGCGCAGTTTAGAGTGAGCGCAGTACCGAGACGACCTTGCCCATGATGACGGCGTGGTCGCCCAGGATGGGCTCGTACTGGGTGTTTTGCGGCAACAGCCACGTGTGGCCGTCCCGCTGGCGGAAGGTCTTGACCGTGGCTTCGTCGTCCAGCAGGGCGGCAACGATGTCGCCGTTCACGGCATCGCCCTGGCGGCGGACAACCACCCAATCGCCGTCGCAGATGGCGGCGTCGATCATCGAGTCGCCGGCCACTTTGAGCATGAAGAGTTCGCCATGGCCCACGAGCTGGCGGGGCAGCGGCATGACGTCCTCCACCACCTGGTCCGCGAGGATCGGCCCGCCGGCGGCGATGCGTCCGACGAACGGCACCATTGCCGTGTCGGTGGCGCTGGCCAGCTCAGTCACTGACAGGCCGCCGACGGCCCGCAGGCCGCTTGACTTCTCGACACCGGAAATCGGTGTGGTCCCCTCGTCCAGGGTCAGCGGCATGAGCACTTCCATGGCCCGCGGGCGCTTCGGATCACGCCGCAGGTAGCCGAGCTTTTCGAGCTGGGAGAGCTGGTGGGTCACGCTCGAGAGGCTGGCGAGACCGACGGTGTCGCCGATTTCGCGCATGGACGGCGGATAGCCCTTGTCCGTGACGGACCGCTGGATGGTCTCCAGGATTTTCTTTTGCCGGACGGTGAGGCTCTTGGGGGCCCGGGCGGGCTGCGGGCTCCGTGGGGTGGCCCTGCCGCCGGTGGCTTGTGCTGCCATGTTCGCCAACGCCTTTCCGTTCCGCCCGGCTGCCGTGGCTGCTGTCACCGGGAACTTCCGGCCTGAAATGTCAGACCCTGCTGATCAACTACGAATGAATTCCCACGGGTAGTTCGAAAGTGGGAGTTCGAAAGTGGTTGTCCTGTCCCTCAAAAATAGGCCAGCCGCAGACCTTTTTCAAACATTTGTTCTAGCGAGTCTCGACATCGTTCGTTAGTAAGTGCTAAAACAGAACTAGCAAGATTCGAATATGTGTTCGATTCCGACGAACTGGGTTCGCAAGCGATGTTCGGTTCTATGTTCGAAGGTTCGGCCGGTTGGCGGCGAGTACGTGAGTACGCCGGGCGGCAACTTATGGTCCAGGAGGGCTCAGTTCATGTCAGTTTCAAGCGCGTTTGACGGCACTAACATTCAGGACGTCACGACCCGCCACCGCGGTGTTGGTCCAGGTGGCGCAGCGGCTCGCCGCAACATCGGACACGGCAGCCTCGGACACGGCAGTCGCGACCAAGGCGGCATGGGCCAGGGTGGTTCCCTTCACGGCAACGTGTACCCGCTCAACGCCAGGCGCCGCAAGGAGCCGCCGCGGTTTCCGGCGGCCGGACCAAGCAGCCGCCGCTGCGGCTCACCCGGCGCGGACGCTTCGTCTTCTTCGGTGTCCCGCTGATCCTGCTGGCGGCGTTCATCCTGTCGTTCAGCGGATTCCTCAACGCTCCCGCGAAAGCGGCAGATTCCGCAGACCAGCTCTCGGTGACGCCGACCGTATCCGTCACAGTCCAACCGGGGGAGTCCCTCTGGGCCATTGCCGGGTCGGTGGCTCCGGAGCGCGATCCCCGCGACGTCGTGGCCGACATCGTGGAGCTGAACAATCTGGACGCCGCGCGTGTGATGCCGGGCCAGCAACTGTTCGTCCCGTCCAAGTAACCACCCCCGGGTGCCGTCGCGGGCGTCACAGTTTCAGCGCCCGTCCCGCTACCACTTAAACTGGTCACGTGACTGACCAGCTTGAGCGCCTCAACCGACTGCCCCTCCGAACCAATCTGCGTGGCCTGCGTCCGTATGGCGCGCCGCAGCTGGACGTCCCCATCCTGCTCAACGTCAACGAGAACACCCATGGGGTCCCGGCCGATGTCCGCGCAGCGATCACCGAGGCCGTGAGTGCCGCCGCTGCCGGGCTGAACCGCTATCCGGACCGTGAATTCACCGAATTGCGCGAAGCCCTCGCCGAATACCTTGGCCACGGGCTGGACGCGGAGAACATCTGGGCCGCGAATGGTTCCAACGAAGTCCTTCAGCAGATCCTCCAGGCCTTCGGCGGCCCCGGCCGGACGGCCCTCGGGTTCCCTCCCACGTATTCGATGTACCCGCTGCTGGCCTCCGGCACGGATACGGAATACGTCGTCGGGGCCCGCGCGTCAGACTATGGGCTCAGCGCGGACTCGGCGGCACAGCAAGTCCGCGAGCTTCAGCCCAACGTTGTCTTCCTCTGTTCCCCGAACAACCCGACCGGCACGGGGCTGGGCCTCGATGTGGTCGAGGCCGTCTATGACGCCGGCGAGGCCAGCCAGACCATCGTGATCGTCGACGAGGCCTACCACGAGTTCGCCCACGACGGCACGCCCAGTGCCCTCACCCTGCTCCCTGGCCGGGAGCGGCTCATCGTCTCGCGCACCATGAGCAAGGCCTTCGCCCTCGCGGGTGCGCGGCTCGGCTACATGGCCGCGGCACCGGAGGTCGCTGACGCCCTGCGCCTGGTCCGTCTCCCGTACCACCTTTCCGCCATCACCCAGGCTGCGGCCCTGGCTGCCCTGCACCACCGGGAGGCGCTCATGGCGGACGTCGAGGACATCAAGCGCCAGCGCGACCGGATCGTGTCGGAACTGACGCGGTTGGGCTTGACCCCGGCCGCGTCCGATTCCAACTACGTGTTCTTTGGCGGCCTCGAGAACCCCCATGAGGTTTGGCAGCAGATGCTGGACGCCGGTGTCCTCATCCGCGACGTCGGTATTCCGGGGCACCTGCGCGTCACCGCGGGCACTGAGACAGAAACCACAGCCTTCCTGGAGGCACTTGAACTTATCCTGGCCGGCTCCGCAAAGCCGCAGGCCTAGACTTGGTGGGGAGCCCGATCGTCCCCGCCAGATTGCCCAACACCCTGCCTTCTTCCAAAGGACACATCTACATGAGCACCACCGGATCCACCACCGCCGAGGGCCGGACCGCACGCATGGAACGGACCACCAGCGAGTCCTCGGTCCTGGTCGAGATCAACCTGGACGGCACCGGCGTTTCAGACATCAGCACGTCGGTCCCGTTCTACGACCACATGCTGACAGCCCTCAGCAAGCACTCCCTGATCGACAYGACGGTCAAGGCCACCGGCGACACCCACATCGATGTCCACCACACTGTCGAGGACGTGGCCATCACTTTCGGCGAGGTTCTGCGGACCGCGCTGGGCAACAAAGCCGGGATCCGCCGTTTTGGCGAGGCGACCGTTCCCCTCGACGAGGCCCTCGCGCAAGCTGTCGTGGACGTCTCCGGCCGCCCCTACCTGGTCCACGCCGGCGAGCCGGCAGGCCAGGAATACCACCTGATCGGCGGCCACTTTACGGGCTCCCTGACCCGTCACGTCTTCGAGGCGATCACCCTTCACGCCGGGATCTGCCTGCACATGAACGTCACCGCCGGGCGCGACCCCCATCACATCGTCGAGGCCCAGTTCAAGGCCTTTGCCCGCGCCCTGCGCGCCGCCGTCGAGCCGGATCCCCGCGTCGAGGGCATCCCGTCGACAAAGGGTGCTTTGTGACCGGCCCGCTGCTCCGCGACGGGGCCATCATCGACCCCGCTGCCGCGACCAAGCCGGTCTCCCCGGAGGGAAAGCCCACCGTTACGGTGCTGGACTACGGCTCCGGGAATGTCCGGTCCGCCGTCCGCGCGCTGGAGCGGGCCGGCGCCGAAGTCATCCTCAGCTCCAAGGCTGAGGATGTCCTCAATGCCGACGGCCTCGTCGTCCCCGGTGTCGGCGCCTTCGAAACCGTCATGCGCGAACTCAAGGCCGTTGACGCCATCCGGATGATCGGCCGCCGTGTCGCCGGAGGCCGTCCCGTGCTGGCCATCTGCGTCGGGCTCCAAGTGCTGTTCGAGGCCGGCGTCGAACACGGCACCGAAGCCGAGGGCATGGGGGAGTGGCCCGGCAAGGTGGAACTGTTGCCTGCCGACGTCGTGCCCCACATGGGCTGGAACACCGTCGCCGTCCCCGAAGGGTCCAGGCTCTTCGCCGGGGTTGAGGACGAGCGGTTCTACTTCGTGCACTCCTACGGTGTCCAGAAGTGGGACTTCGACGTCATCCAGCCGCGGATGGCCGCGCCGCTGGTGACCTGGTCCGACCACGGTGCCCCGTTCATCGCGGCCGTGGAAAACGGCCCGCTGTGTGCCACCCAGTTCCACCCGGAGAAGTCCGGCGACGCCGGCGCCCGGCTGCTGCGCAACTGGGTCCAGGGCCTGCGCCCCGCAGCCCCGGAAGGGACCTAGATGTGGTCTCTGGTGCTCATGGGCGTGGCCGGCCTGCTGGTTGGCGGCGGGATCTCCTTCCGCCAGCAGAAAAGTCCGCTCTGGGTGCAGATCGTTTTCTACATCCTCGCCGGCATGTCACTGCTGGCCGCCTACCTCCTGACCCTGCCGGCGTCCTGACCGCCCCCTCCCCACCACCATCCCCAAGCTGAGGACTCCACGATGACCACCGAAACCCCGCTGCCCGTACTCGAGCTCCTGCCCGCCGTCGACGTCGTCAACGGACAGGCCGTCCGGCTCGTACAGGGCGAAGCCGGCAGCGAGACGAGCTACGGCACCCCGCTGGAGGCCGCCCTCAACTGGCAGCAGCAGGGGGCTGAGTGGGTGCATCTGGTCGACCTGGACGCCGCGTTTGGTCGCGGTTCCAACGCCGAGCTCCTGCGCGAGGTCGTCGGCCGGCTCGATATCAAGGTGGAGCTCTCCGGCGGCCTGCGCGACGACGAATCCCTGGAGAAGGCCCTCGACCTCGGCGTCGCCCGCGTCAACCTGGGCACGGCGGCACTGGAGAACCCGGAATGGACGGCCCGGGTGATCGATCGCTTCGGCGACAAGATTGCCGTCGGCCTGGATGTCCGCGGCACCACCCTCGCCGGCCGGGGCTGGACCAAGGAAGGCGGGGACCTCTGGGACGTGCTCGGCCGCCTCGAGGACGCCGGCTGCGCCCGGTACGTCGTGACCGATGTGACCAAGGACGGCACGCTCCAGGGCCCCAACGTCGAACTCCTGCGCCAGATGGTCGAGAAAACGGGCAAGCCGGTGGTCGCCTCCGGCGGCATTTCCAGCCTCGAGGATCTGAAGGTCCTGCGCTCCCTGGTGCCGCTCGGAGTCGAAGGCGCCATCGTCGGCAAGGCCCTCTACAACGGCAACTTCACCCTGCCCGAGGCCCTCGACGTCGCCGGCCGCCGCTAGCGGCGAAGGTGCCCATGACGCACACCCACGACACCCACGACCCCAATAACCCCCACGAGACAGTGCAGCAAGGGACCGGGGCGGGTCCCGTCCGGCATCTGCCCGGGCACATCGCGGCGGCCCKCGCCGGCGCCGGCGGGGCCACCGACTCCGCCGGCCAACCCTGGGCAGGGCGCAGCCTGTCCGGCGATGACGCCAAGATCCACAATTTCGACAACGACGACGGCACCGCCGACGCCGGCTATCTGGCGGCTTTGTCCGACCTCGCAGCGGGCACTGGCGACGAAGCGGCCGTGGTGGCCGCGCTGGCCACCGCCCGGGTGTTCGTGCCAATCCTCGCCCAGCTCGCCGAAGAGGGCGAGGCCGCGCCCGGCCCCAACGGGGACCCGCTGCACGATGACAAACTGCTTGGGGACAAACAGGCCGACATGGCCCTGGTGACGCTCAAGGCGCCGGACGGGCGGACGGCCATGCCGGTGTTCACCTCGGCGGCGTCACTGACGGCGTGGCACCCGGAGGCCAGGCCGGTCGCCGTGTACGCGGCCCGGGCCGCCTTGTCAGCGGTCGCGGAAGGCGCGGAGCTGCTCGTGCTCGATCCCGGCTCGGAAGTGACGTTCGTGGTCCGCCGGCCGGCAGTCTGGGCCCTCGCCCAACAGCAGCCATGGACGCCGTCATACGCCGATCCCGATCTCGCGGGTGCACTCGGGGAAGGCGCGGTTGGCTTTCCGGCGGTCCGCCGTGTTGAAATTCATCCGGGGGGTGGAGTTGCCTCGGCCACGGCCGATGGCAGGCGGCTCCCCGGTGGGGGAGCCGGCCCGGAACTCCGTGTGGTCCTCTATCTTGAAGACGGTCTCGACGCCGCCGGCGTGCAGTCGATCGTCGCCGGCCTCAATAACGCCTGGGCCCGGAATGAAATCTTTGCCGAGCGGGTTGATTCGATCGAGGTCAAGCTGCAGCGCGCAGCACCATAGCTGACGGCCCAACGGGGGGACCTCCCGGTGCTGCCGTGGGCAGTACCAGAAGGATATAGTCCGTGAATTTCGCGCTTTACCGTCAGCTGCTGGCCATCCGGCCCATCAGGCGCCTCCTGTTGGTCGGCATGATCGCCCGCATACCGCACTCGGCGGCCGGCGTCCTGCTGACCCTGCACATCGTCCTGTCCCTCGGCCAGGGCTACGCCGCCGCCGGAGCGGCCGCCGCCGTGATGACGATCGGTATCGCCGTCGGCGCGCCCTGGCGCGGACGCCGGGTCGACACCGTGGGGCTGCGAAAGGCGCTGATTCCGTCTGTGGTCTCCGAGGCCGTGATCTGGTCGATCGTGCCGCACGTGTCCTACGAAGCCCTGTTGCCCCTGGTCTTCATCGGGGGCCTGCTGACCCTGCCTATCTTCAGCGTGGTGCGGCAGTCGCTGGGCGTGCTGGCCCCCGGGGAACAGCGGCGGACGGCCTTTGCGCTCGACGCCATCGCCACCGAGCTGGTCTTCATGATCGGCCCGGCCGTCGGAGCCGTCGTCGCCACCAGCGGCCAGTCCGTCCTGGGCCTGACAGTCGTGGGAGTGGCCACATCCGTCTCCGGGCTGTTCCTGATGTGGTTCAACCCGCCCACCCGGAGTGCTTCCCCGGACGCCGGGCTTGAGGCGCAGGAGCTGGAGTGCGCGGAAGCCGCAGTGGTCGCCGCCGCGCCGGCCCATCTGCAGGAGGCCGCAGCCGAACTGGCACCCCTGGCGGCCGCCGCCGAGGAGCGCCGCCGGCGGGGCTCCGGCCTGCGCCACCGGGTCATCCACAACTTCAGCTGGTTCACCGCCGCCGTAGCCGCCGTGTTTGCCGTCGGCGCCGGTGCCGGCATGGTCCTCAGCGGCACCGACGTCGGCATCGTCGCGGCGCTCCAGACCGGCGGCCACCAGGCCGAAATCGGCATCGTGTTCCTCTTCTGGTGCGCGGCCTCGGTGGTGGGCGGCGTCCTCTACGGCGCCATGCACCGGGCCGTTTCCCCGATCCTCCTGTTGCTGGGGATGTCAGCGCTGACGGTCCCGATGGCCTTCGCGACCGACGTCTGGACGCTCAGCCTGCTCGCGTTGCTGCCGGGTCTGCTGTGCGCGCCGGTGTTGTCCGCGGCCTCGGAAAAGGTGGCCGAACTGGTGGATGAAAGCCGGCGCGGCGAGGCGATGGGCTGGTACGGGTCATCGCTCACCGGCGGAGTGGCCCTGGGCGCGCCGCTTGCCGGGCTGTTCATTGACCTCATCGGCCCGTCGGCCGGCTTCGTCTCAGTGGGGTTGGCGGGCGTGACCCTCTGCCTGGTGGGGCTGGCCCTGCAACAGGTCCGGCGCAGCCGTCTGGCCCGCGTCTGAACGCTGGCGGCCCCCACTGCGCCGACCCGGGCACGCGCCCGGGCCGTGCGGACGGAAAATCGTGCGGACGGAAAATCGTGCGAACGGAAAATAACGACGCCGGCGGGCGGACCTGGGTGGTCCGCACGCCGGCGTTGTCCTGACTGACTAGTGCTTAGTTGACGGGGCCGGTGTACTTCTCGCCCGGGCCCTTGCCCGGAGCGTCCGGGATGATCGATTCTTCGCGGAAGGCCAGCTGGAGCGAGCGGAGTCCGTCGCGCAACGGTCCAGCGTGCTGTGAGCCGATTTCGGGCGCCGCCGCGGTCACCAGACCGGCGAGGGCGGTGATCAGCTTGCGGGCCTCGTCCAGGTCCTTGAGTTCCTGGGCATTTTCCTCGGCGGCGAGGCCGAGCTTTACCGCGGCGGCGCTCATCAGGTGCACGGCGGCCGTGGTGATGACCTCGATCGAGGGGACTTCCGAGATGTCGCGGATCTGCTGCGAGACGTCCGCCTGGGCGGCCGCGGGCTCGAAGACGTGGGAATTACTATCTGAAGTGCTCATGCTGGTAAGCTTGTCACAGACCGACTAAATGTCGTTATTCTCAAGCTTTTATAGAATGCAGTGTTCTGACTGGCAGTGCTTGTCACTGAAGTTGGCGCCCGGCGACGCATACGTGCGTTGAACGGGTGTCTTTCTGTAGAGTTGGCTTTAGTTTGCAAGCGGAGTTCTCTCCCACCCGCGTCAGCCGCGAAACTTCCTTCGGGAAGCCCCTCCTGTCCAGGAGTCAAGGTTGCCGGGTACCTGGTCGGGCACTACCTCGGACTCCGGTCTGCAGGAAGTGCATGTTGCCCCATTGAGGGCGGCAGTTCCGATCTCGAGGCCTTCGATTGCTCCGGCAATTGGGGGCCTTCTCTTTTTGCCGGTGGAATACCCCTCACGAACACAGGAGCTTTAACATTAGCGAGCCAAGAATCAATGAGCGTATCCGCGTCCCCGAGGTGCGGCTGGTCGGCCCTGCAGGCGAACAAGTAGGAATTGTCCGTATTGAGGATGCCCTGCGTTTGGCTGCCGAGTCCGATCTTGATCTCGTTGAAGTTGCACCGCAGGCGAAGCCTCCGGTGTGCAAGCTGATGGACTTCGGCAAGTACAAGTACGAAGCCGCTGTCAAGGCACGCGAGGCCCGGAAGAACCAGACCAACACGGTCCTGAAGGAAATCCGTTTCCGCCTGAAGATCGACACCCACGACTACGAAACGAAGCGCGGCCACGCGCTCCGCTTCCTCGGTGCCGGTGACAAGGTCAAGGCCATGATCCAGTTCCGCGGCCGCGAGCAGCAGCGCCCCGAGATGGGCATCCGCCTGCTCCAGCGCTTCGCCGACGACGTCGCCGAAGTTGGTGTGGTGGAGTCCAGCCCGCGCATCGATGGCCGCAACATGGTCATGGTGGTTGGCCCGCTGAAGAACAAGGCCGAAGCCAAGGCGGAGGCCCGCCGCGCAACGCAGCGCGCAGAAGCCAAGGCTGAGAACGAAGCCAAGGCTTCGGGACGCGTCGATGTCTCCGGTGGCAACGCCCCGTTGACCCAGACGCTGTCGGACCTCCTGCCGGAAGGCTACGTCGTATCGCCGGAGGCACCCGCAGCGGAGGCCCCCGTCGAAGAAGCCAAGGTTGAAGAGGCCAAGGTTGAAGAAGCCAAGGTTGAAGAAGCCAAGGTTGAAGAAGCCAAGGTTGAAGCGGCTCCGGTCGAAGAGACCAAGGCCGACGAGGCCCCCGCCCAGGACGCGCCGGCGGAAGCCGCTCCGAAGGCAGCCGAGGAGCCTGCAGCAGCGAAGGCTCCGGCGGCTCCGAAGGCGGCCGAGAAGCCGGCAGCAGCGAAGGCTCCCGCGGCTCCGAAGGCCGCTGAGAAGCCGGCAGCAGCCAAGGCTCCCGCGGCTCCGAAGGCCGCTCCGGCCCCGGCGGCAGCGAAGGCCCCCGAGGAAATGGCAGCCGCTCCGGCAGCAGCACCGAAGCCGGTTGCTGCTCCGAAGCCGGTACCCAGGCCCGCAGCGCCGAAGCCCGCCGCACGGCCGGCCGCCCCCCGGGCAGCCGCCAAGCCTGGCACCAAGAAGACCAACTAGTTCACGGCTGCCGGATAGCAATGTCCGGCAGCAGGCAACCAGCACGCCGCCCGCAGGGGTGGCTGCACGAAAGAGCTGCAGACTTTTCTGCGGATACGTAAGGAGATCGGTTCCCATGCCGAAGATGAAGACCCACAGCGGTGCTAAGAAGCGCTTCAAGCTGACCGGTACCGGCAAGCTGCGCCGCCAGCAGGCCAACCGCCGCCACTACCTCGAGCACAAGTCCTCCCGGCTGACCCGTCGCCTTGCCGGCGACAAGATCGTCTTCAAGGGCGACGCCAAGGTCATCCGGAAGATGCTCGGCATCTAAGTTCCAAGTTCTCTGACTGTTCGCCACCTGGCAGCAGTCAACTACCAAAAAGGCTTCTCAGGCCAGCCGGACCGTTCCGGCAGTAGACGCTTGGGATCAGAAATTTTCTAAGGAGTACGCACGTGGCACGTGTGAAGAGGGCGGTTAACGCCCACAAGAAGCGCCGGGTTATCCTCGAACGCGCAAAGGGTTACCGCGGACAGCGTTCACGCCTGTACCGCAAGGCAAAAGAGCAGCTGCTGCACTCGTTTGTGTACAGCTATGGTGACCGCAAGAAGAAGAAGGGCGACTTCCGCCGTCTTTGGATCCAGCGTATCAACGCTGCATCCCGCGCCAACGGCCTGACCTACAACCGCCTGATCCAGGGCCTGAAGGCCGCTGAGGTCGAGGTTGACCGCCGTATGCTGGCCGAGCTGGCCGTTTCCGACGCCAACGCCTTCGCCGCGCTGGTCAAGGTCGCCAAGGACTCGCTGCCTGCCGACACGTCCGCTCCGGCCGTTCAGGCTGAGGCTGCTCCGGCTCCCAAGGCTGCCAAGAAGGCTCCCGCGAAGAAGCCCGCTGCCAAGAAGGCCGCCGACGAGGCTGCAAAGTAGTTCCTCCCGCAGTTGAAAGACTGCCTCGTTCAAGAGCCGGCCGGAATAGCCACTAAGGTTCTTATATGAACGAAACCGGGCGCCCGCAAGACTTTCCACTCTCCAACCCCCGAGCTGATCGGATGAGGAAGGTGGCACAGCTTGCCGGGCGCCCGGCCCGTTTAAAGCGTCGCGAGTTCCTGGCCGAAGGCCCGCAGGCGGTCCGAGAGGCCTTGGTCCTGCACCGGAAGAAGATCGCCGCGGGGGAGCCCGGCATCGTCTATGAGGTGTACGCCACCGAGGCCTGCCTGGACCGCCACCCGGAGCTGGAGCAGCTGGCCGAGGGAACCCACGCGCACCTCGCAACCGACGAAGTGATCGCTGCGATGGCGGACACCGTCACCCCACAGGGCATCGTCGCCGTCTGCGGCTTCCTGGACGTCAGCCTTGAGCACGTGCTCGACGCCGGCCCGCGGCTGATTGCCGTGTTGTGCCAGGTCCGCGACCCCGGCAACGCCGGCACCGTGTTGCGGGCGGCCGACGCCGCCGGCGCCGACGCCGTCATCCTGACCGGCTCGAGCGTGGATATCTACAACCCCAAGGCCGTGCGGTCGACGGCGGGTTCCCTGTTCCATCTGCCCGTCGTCCTCGGCGCGGAGGTCGAGGAAGTCGTGGCCCGCTGCCGTGAGCGTGGCGTCGGCGTGCTGGCCGCGGACGGCAAGGGACAACTGGACCTGGACCGTCTCCAGGACGAGAACGCCGCCCGCCGCCTGGGGGCCTCCGGCGCCGAATCGGTGTACGCGTTGGAACAGCCGACCGCCTGGCTCTTCGGCAACGAGGCCCAAGGCCTGTCCGAGGACGAGATCGCGCTGGCCGACCACCGGGTGGCCGTGCCGGTGTACGGGGAAGCGGAAAGCCTGAATCTCGGCACCGCAGCCACCGTCTGCCTGCCGCCCAGCAGGAAACCAGCGGGTACGGCAGGAATTCCTGTCCGAAAAAAGCAGACCAAACGAACGGCGGGSCCCACCKAATGGTGAGCCCCGCCGTCGTACTGTCACTGCCGCCCCCACACAAAGTGTGCGGCCAGTGCCTTGAAGAATTAGGTGGTGGTCTTGTTGCGCCCCGTGATGGCGCCGTAGATGAGCGCGGCCGCGAGGCCACCGACGATGGCCAGGAGCCAGGAACCGAGATTCCAGAATTCCATCTTGCCGCCGCCGAACAGCAGGTCCCCGATCCAGCCGCCAACAATTGCGCCGACGACGCCGAGCACGAGGCTGGTAACCCAGCCGCCACCGACCCTGCCGGGCAAGAGTGCCTTGACGATTGCACCCACTATGAGTCCGAGAATGATCCAGCCAAGAAAGCCCATGTCTCCTCCTACATATTTTTCGGCATCCAAATTGTGAATACCGAATATGGCTTCAAGCTAACATAGGGCGGATTGCTTGTCAGCAGGAGACTACCCAATCGTTACGTGGCAGCGTTGGTCCCCGCCGCGGTTCGGCGCCGGCCCGGAAACCGGTACGGTATTCCTTGTGGGCGCTGGGTTCTTCCGGTGTTCGCATACACCCCGGAAGAACCCCATAAGGAGAAGCTCACGTGGCTGCAAATGGCGGTACCAAGGCGATTCTCGCGGCGCTGGCCGCAAACCTGACCATCGCCGTTTTGAAGTTCGTCGCCTACTTTCTGACGCTGTCCTCGTCCATGCTGGCCGAGGCGATTCACTCCCTCGCAGACTCCGGCAACCAGCTGCTGCTCCTGCTCGGCGGCAAACGCGCAAAGCGGGAAGCCAGCCCCGAGCACCCCTTCGGCTACGGCCGCGAGCGTTACATCTACGCCTTCATCGTTTCGATTGTGCTTTTCAGCGTCGGCGGCCTGTTCGCACTATACGAGGCCTGGGGAAAAATCCAGCACCCGCACGCCATCGAAGGGGACTTCTGGTGGGTGCCGCTGGCCGTCCTGATCGGCGCGATCATTGCCGAGTCCTTCTCGTTCCGGACAGCGATCATCGAATCCAACCCGCTCCGCGGGAAGCAAAGCTGGGTTAAATTCATCCGCAACGCCAAGCAGCCTGAACTCCCGGTCATCCTGCTCGAGGATTTCGGTGCCCTCGTGGGCCTGATGTTCGCGCTCTTCGGCGTGGGCCTGACGCTCCTGACCGGGAACGGCATCTGGGACGCCCTCGGCACCGCGATGATCGGTCTGCTGCTCGTGTCGATCGCCGTGGTCCTGGCCATGGAAACCAAGTCGCTGCTGCTGGGCGAGTCGGCCACCCGCGATGACGTCGCCAAGATCCGCAGCGCGATCGAGGCTGGCGGCACCAGCATCATTCACCTCAAGACCATGCACCTTGGCCCTGAGGAGCTCTTGGTGGCGGCCAAGATCAGCATAGGCCGCTCGGACTCGGGCCAGGACATAGCGAAGGCGATTGATGACGCGGAGGTCCGGGTCCGCGAAGCCGTCCCGATTGCCCGGGTCATCTACCTGGAACCGGACGTGCAGCGCGTCAGCGCCCCCTGAGCCGCCCGGCCCCTAGGGAGAACGGAAGCCACTAGGGATAACGGCAGCCGCCAGATGGAACGGCGGCCCCTCAACAAAACAGCAGTCCGGTCCAGTGCTTCACTGGACCGGACTGCTGTTCTTTTTGGAGCATTTGCGCGCTGGTACCTCGGTCTCGGCCTCTGCCTCTTCCTCTGCCGTTGCCGTGGCTGTTCTGCCGGGGTACCTCTGCCGCGGCTGTTGCGCCGCGGCGGCGGGGTGGCTAGGAGGCCAGCGGCCGCCGGCGTTCTACGGCGCCGCTGAAGGCGGCGACCCCGAGCCCCAGCACGGCCAGGACGGCGCCCACGAGCGCGGGGGCGACGTAGCCCCAGCCCCAGGCGATCACCAGGCCGCCCAGGAAGGCACCGAGGGCGTTGGCGACGTTGAGCGCAGCATGGTTCAGCGAGGAGGCCAGCGACGGTGCATCCGGGGACGCATCGAGCAGCCTCGTCTGCAGGGCGGGAACGAGCATGGACCCGGCGGCGCCAACGACGAACACCATGACGAGCGCGGACCAGGCCCAGTGGACGCCCACGGCATAAACCACGAGTGCCACCGCCGTTCCGGGCAGCACCCAGTAAATCGTGCCCATGACGGACTTGTCGGCGATCCGGCCGCCAACGATGTTGCCCACCACCATGCCCACGCCGTACAGCGCCACGACCAGCGGCAGCCAGGCCGCCGGGAGGCCGGCGACGGAGGTCATGGTGTGCGAAATGTAGGTGTAGGTCGCGAAGAACCCTCCGAAGCCGACGATGCCGACCAGGATGGCAAGCCACACCTGCAGCCGCTTGAGCGCGCCGAGCTCCCTGCGGAAACTGGCATCGGCGTGCGGTTTCTGGAACGGGACAAACTTCCACAGCATGAAGAGCGTAATGATGCCGATCAGGCCCACCAGCAGGAACAGCAGCCGCCACCCGTAGCTCTGGCCCAGCCAGGTGGCGAAGGGGACGCCAATGACGTTGGATACCGTCAGTCCGGCCATGACCATCGAAATGGCCCAACCCCGCTTGGTCGGCGCCACCAGGGAGGCGGCAATCACGGCCGCGACCCCGAAGAAGGCGCCGTGGGGGAGTCCCGCGGCGAACCGGGACACCAGCATGGAGCCGTAGTCCGGGGCGAGGAAGGAACTGAGGTTGGCGACGCTGAAGAAGAGCATGAGCCCGAGGGCCAGATACTTCCGCGGGAGTTTGGCCCCGACCGCGGCCAGCACCGGCGCGCCGATCACGACGCCGAGGGCGTAGGCCGAAATCAGGTGACCTGCCTCGGGCGTGCTGATGTTCAGGCCCTGTTCGATCTCCTTGAGCAGGCCCATCATGGTGAATTCCGTGGTGCCGATGCCAAAGCCGCCCATCGCGAGAGCAATGATTGCCAGGGCAACGTGACGGGTGCCGGTCTTGGTCGGCGCCGGGGCGTGTGTGGTGGTTGTCATTCGTCTTTTCGGAGAGATTTTCCGGGAGAGACCGGACGGATCGGACAGATAAATATGCTTTTAAGAACCGGGAGGGGGCGCCGAATATTCCGGAAGGTGTCGTGGCGGCCGCCTCCACCATTGTCCCCTACCTGAGCCGGCCCCCGGCCCTGTCCCCGGGCGCCGGACCCTGCGCCCGCCTTAGACTTGAGGGCGTGACTGGACTCATAGGCGTCGTTGGCGGCGCAGTAGTGGACTCCCTGGCCGACCCGGGCATGCTCCTTGTGGCCCGGCGCACGGCGCCGCCGCAGTTTGCCGGAATGTGGGAGTTCCCGGGCGGAAAAGTCGAAGCAGGCGAGGCCGCCGAGGACGCCCTGCACCGCGAGCTCCGGGAAGAACTGGGCGTGCTGGTGCGGCTCGGGGCGGAACTGCCCGCGGAAACCGCCGCGGGCTGGCCGCTCAACGCGAAGGCGGCGATGAGGGTCTGGTTCGCGGAGCTCGCGCAGGGACAACCCCGGCCGCTGGAGGACCATGACGAATTGCGCTGGCTCGACCTCCGCAATCCGGCAGGGGTCCTGGACCTGCCGTGGATCCCGGCGGACCTCCCCATCGTCGAGGCCCTCCTGGCGGCTGTGCAGGCCACCGGGCCGCGCGGAGTGGAAGCGGGCCTGGGCCGCTGACCGGACTCGCCGCCGCGCTTCGGGAACCCGCCTCTCGCCAAACCGTCAGGCATGTGCCTACTCTGATCCCAACCGAGAGGAGTGGCCCGTGCAGGTCGGTGTCGGACGAGAGCAGCGAGCCGGAGAACGTCGCGTCGCGGCCACACCGGAGACGGCCCGGCAGCTGACAGCGCTCGGGCTCCATCTCCTGGTCGAGAGCGGTGCCGGCACCGAAGCAGGCTTCGCCGACGCCGCCTTCAAGGAGGCCGGCGCGACGGTGATCTCCGAGCTCCCGTTCGAGGCCCTGGACGTCCTGCTGCATGTCCGCCCGCTCACCCCGGCGGCCGCGGCCCGGCTGCGGCCCGGCACCGTCACCATCGGGCTGGCATCGCCGTCCTCGGAACTGCCGACCGTCCGGACACTCGCCGCGGCCGGGATCACCTCGTTCGCCCTGGAATTGCTTCCGCGGATCTCCCGGGCGCAGTCCATGGATGCGCTCAGCTCCCAGTCCCTGGTCACGGGCTACCGCGCCGTGCTGGAAGCCGCCGTCCGCTACCCGCGGTTCTTCCCGCTCTACATGACCGCCGCCGGTACCATCCCGCCGGCGAGGGTGCTGGTCCTTGGCGCCGGCGTCGCCGGGCTGCAGGCGATCGGCACCGCGAAGCGGCTCGGCGCCCGGGTCTCGGCCAACGACATCCGGGCGGCCTCCGCCGAGGAAGTCGCCTCGATGGGTGGCACTTTCATCAACCTGGACATCGATGCGGCGGCAGACGGAGCCGGAGGCTACGCCCGTGCCCTCGGCGAGGACCGGGCGCAACGCCAGCGCAGCCTCCTGGCCCCGCATGTCGCGGCGGCGGACGTCCTGATCACGACGGCCGCCATCCCCGGCCGGGCCGCTCCCTTGCTGGTGACCACCGCCATGGTGGCCGGCATGCGGGCAGGGTCTGTCGTCGTCGACCTCGCCGCGGAGTCCGGAGGCAACGTCGAAGGCGTGATCGCCGGCCAGGACGTGCAGGTGCCGGTCGACGGCGGATCGGTCACGCTCGTGGGTTTGCAGGACGCGGCATCCGCCATGCCCTCGGACGCGTCCCGGCTTTTCGCCCGGAACGTCAGCAACTTCCTCGCGCTCATGACCGACTGCGGCTCGGTGGCCCCGGACTTCGACGACGACGTGGTCGCCGGAACGTGCCTGACCCACGGCGGCACGGTGCGGCACGCCCCCACCGCAGAAGCATTGGAAAGGGAGGCGTGATGGGCCCCGTCGTATTGCTGACCGTGGTGGTGCTCGCGGTGTTCGTTGGCTTCGAAGTCGTCTCCAAGGTCACCAGCAAACTGCACACGCCGCTCATGTCCGGCGCCAACGCCATCCACGGCATCATCCTGGTCGGCGCCATCATCGTGGCCGGACAGGCAAGTGACCCGTGGGTCCTCGGCATCGCGCTCCTGGCCGTCGTCCTGGCCACCGTCAACCTGGTGGGCGGCTTTGTGGTCACGGACCGGATGCTGGAGATGTTCAGCGCCCACAAGCGGACACGCATCCCCGCCTCAAGCGGCGCCGCCAAGGCTGGCGGAGCCGCGGGCGAAGGACACCCCGGCGAGGGGAGCTCCGCCGACGCGGCGGGGGAGTCCAAATGAGCCTCCTGAGCCCCGAATGGACAGCCCTGCTCTACCTTGTGGCCGCCGTCTGCTTCATCCTGGCGCTCAAGGGCCTCAGCTCGCCACGAACGGCCCGCCGCGGCAACACCATCGGCGCGGCCGGGGCACTCCTCGCCGTCGTCACCGTCTTCCTCTCCGCGCGGCTGGAGAATGTTCCGCTCATCCTCGCGGCCATCGCCGTGGGCTCCGCGATTGCCTTCCCCGTGGCACGGCGGGTGCAGATGACCCAGATGCCCCAACTCGTGGCGCTCTTCAACGGCGTCGGGGGCGGGGCCGCGGCGCTCGTCGCCGTGCTGGAACTTGGCCACCAGGAAGATCCCTGGGTCCGCCTGGCCGTGGTCTTCACCATGCTGGTGGGGGCGGTGTCCTTCGCCGGCTCCGCGGTGACCGTGGGCAAGCTGCAGGAGCTCATCAGCACCCGTCCGCTGCTGTTTCCCGGGATGCCCTGGGTGATGGGGGCCGTCCTGCTGGGGGCGGTCATCTCAGGAGCTCTGGTGGTCCTGACCGGGTCGCCGGGCTGGTCGCTCGCATTGCTGGGCCTGGGCCTCGCCGCCGGGCTGCTCCTGGTGCTGCCCGTGGGCGGGGCGGACGTGCCGATCGTGATCTCCCTGCTGAATGCGTTCACGGGGCTGGCGGTGGCAGCGTCCGGCGTGGTCCTGGGCAATGTCCTGCTGCTGGTCGCCGGGACGCTCGTGGGCGCGAGCGGCACCATCCTGACCAAGGCCATGGCCTCGGCCATGGGGCGCGGAGTCGGCGGAATCATGTTCGGGGCGTTCAAGGGCGGCTCGACGGCGGGTTCCACCGCCCTGAGCGACCGGCCAGTGCGTTCCTCGTCCCCGGAGGACATTGCCGTCCAGCTCGGCTACGCCCAGCGGGTGGTGATCGTTCCCGGTTATGGGCTCGCCGTGGCCCAGGGCCAGCACACTGTGGCGGAGCTTGCCACGGCCCTGGTCGCGCGCGGCGTGGACGTCGTGTTCGCCATCCATCCCGTGGCGGGACGCATGCCGGGCCACATGAACGTGCTGCTGGCCGAGGCCAACGTGCCGTACGAGTCACTGCGGGAGCTCGCGGAAGTCAACCCCGAATTCGCGACCACGGACATCGTTCTGGTAGTCGGGGCCAACGACGTCGTCAACCCGGCGGCCAAGTCCTCGCCGGGTTCGCCGATTTACGGGATGCCGATCCTGGAAGTGGTGCAGGCCCAGCAGGTCGTGTTCCTGAAGCGGTCCATGCGCCCGGGGTTTGCCGGCATCGAGAATGAGCTCCTGCACGATCCCAAGACCACCCTCCTGTTCGGCGACGCCAAGGATTCGCTGGCGAGGGTGCTCGGCGCGGTCAAGGCGCTCTAGGCATCCTGGCATCCTGCGCCCGGCGGATCAGGGCGCTTTCCGCTCTGGCGCCCCTGCTGCGCAGGGGACCCATGGCTCCGTGTGCTTGAGGTGGAGCGGACTTCAAAACAGTGTGGGCTGGGCGGCGTCGGAACGGACAGCGCCGGCGTGGCGTGGGCTTGCGTGCCCCGCGGTGTCCGGGATGCTCCCGGCCGGGTACTGGGCTTCTTCCTCCCGGGCGTTGTCATGGTCGCTGCCCCCGTCAAGGTCCCGGTGGCTGAAGCCCTGCGAGCCGGAGAAGCCGTGCAGGTCCTTGAAGTACCGGACCCGTCCTGCCAGCCACGCGCGGTATTCCTTCGATGCGTACGACCCGCTGCCGTACAGGCGGCGGTACTTGCCCGCCAGGTGCGGATGTTCCCGGGCGATCCACTGCATGAACCATTCACGGGTGCCCGGCTTCAGGTACAGCGCACCGGCCGTGACCCCTGTGGCGCCGGCCGCCGCGAGGGCCCCGAAGAGGGAATCGAGGGCCTCATCACTGTCGGAGAGCCACGGCAGGATGGGCATGGCCATGACGCCGCAGGGCAGGCCCGCTTCCCGCAGACGGGAGATGAGCTTCAGCCGGGCCCGCGGCCCAGGCGTGCCAGGCTCCACGGCCTCGGACAGCTGCTCGTTGGTCATGGCCAGCGAGATGCCCACCCCGACCGGCACTTGCGCCGCCGCATGCTTGAGGAGCGGGATGTCCCGGGCCAGGAGCGTGCCCTTGGTGAGGATGGACAGGGGAGTGCCGGAATCGGCCAGGGCACCAATGATGCCGGGCATGAGCTGGTAGCGGCCCTCGGCGCGCTGGTAGGGGTCGGTGTTTGTGCCAAGGGCCACGTGCTCGTGCCGCCAGGACGGCTTGGCCAGTTCCTTGCGCAGGACTTCGGCGGCGTTGATCTTGACCACCACTTGGCTGTCAAAGTCCAGGCCGGCGTCGAAGTCAAGGTAGGTGTGGCTCTTCCGGGCAAAGCAGTAGACGCACGCATGGCTGCAGCCGCGGTAGGGGTTGATGGTCCAGTCGAACGGCATCCGGGAACCGGCGACCACCTTGTTGAGCACCGATTTGGCGGTGACCTCATGGAAGGTGATCCCGGCAAATTCCGGGGTGGAGACCGTCCGCACGAGTCCGGCCAGCGGCAGCAGGGCAGCCGTGGGCGAAGCGGCGGAAACGGCGGCCGGGGAATCGCCGCGCTCAAGTGCTTGTGCGTCCCATCTCATGCCTACATTCGAATATATGTTCGACTGAATGTCAAGGATGCTGACGGGTGAGGCGGCGGCCGGCTGCAGCATGGGGCGGCCTGTGCAGCTGCGGGGATCGGGGCTTACGAAGCCAGCCGCTCACGGGCGTTGTGATCAGGGCCGGTCGGTTCAGTGGCGCGTTTGGTCTGGTTGACCTCGGCCCACACCGCATCGAGGGAGAGTCCGAGGACGCCGGCGATAGCGGCGATAGTCGGGAAGGCGGGGGTCGCTACGCGGCCCGTCTCGATCTTCCGGAGGGTCTCCGGTGAGACGCGTGCATCGAGTGCGATGTCGAGCATCGAGCGTTCCCCCCTGGCGCGGCGCAACAGGGCGCCGAGGCGCTGTCCGCGCTCGATCTCTGCGAATGTGAGGGGCAACCTGACCATGGCTTCGATTATACCGGGATAATATGACCGGTATAGTTATTGGACACGTGAGAAAGGCGCCGCATGATCGAAATCCTGAATCCCACCGAACTTGCCCGGGCCAAAGAAACAGGCGCCCTTGTAGCTGACATCCTGCAGACGCTGAAGAACCGCAGCACGGTCGGCGCGAACCTCCTGGACCTCGACCGATGGGCGCAGGCCATGATCGCCGAGGCTGGTGCGCAGTCCTGTTACGTCGACTACGAGCCGTCCTTCGGCCGCGGGCCGTTCGGACACTACATCTGCACGGCCGTCAACGACGCCGTGCTCCACGGACTCCCACGCGACTACACACTGGCCGACGGCGACCTGCTCACCCTCGACCTCGCCGTCTCCAAGCGAGGCGCCGCCGCAGACTCCGCCATCAGCTTCATCGTGGGCGACTCAAAGCCCCCGGAAAGCGTCGCGATGATTAACGCGACCGAGCGCGCGCTGGGCGCAGGGATAGCCGCTGCCCGGCCCGGAGCCAGGATCGGCGACATCTCCCATGCCATCGGCTCAGTCCTTGGCGAGGCGGGGTACCCGATCAACACCGAGTTCGGGGGCCATGGCATCGGATCGACCATGCACCAGGACCCGCACATTCCCAACACCGGACGGCCAGGCCGTGGCTACAAGCTGCGCCCCGGGCTGCTGCTCGCACTGGAGCCATGGGTCATGGCCAACACCGCTGAACTCATCACCGACGCCGACGGGTGGACGCTCCGAAGCGCGACCGGCTGCCGGACAGCACACAGTGAGCACACGATCGCCATCACCAACGACGGGGCCGAAATCCTCACCCTGCCGACGCGGACACACGCGTGAGGCCGGAGCGCCACCTGCCCTGGCGGCCAACGTGGACGGAGCCGGGTTGAGGGTGCCGCGGGGGTGCCGCCTTGCCGGGGCAGTGGAAGGGCGTTGCTAGGCTGGGGCGATGATTCTCCTGACCGGGTTCGAGCCATTTGGCGGCGATACGGCCAATCCGTCGTGGGCAGCGGCCCGTTCGGCGGCACGGCTGCTCCAATCCGAAGGGCTGGATGTCCAGGCGGTGGAATTGCCGTGCGTCTTCGGCGAGTCGGCCAAGGTGCTGGCGGAGGCCCTCGAGCGTTTCACGCCGGAGCTTGTGCTGTGCGCCGGCCAGGCCGGCGGGAGGGCGCGCATCTCGCTGGAACGGGTGGCCATCAATTGTGACGACGCCCGGATTCCGGACAATGCCGGCAATCAGCCCGTGGACGAACCCGTGGTCCCGGGCGGACCGGCAGCCTATTTCACGTCGCTGCCGGTCAAGGCGGCGCTCGCGGCGTTGAGCGCAGAGCAGATCCCGGCCGAAGTGTCCCAGAGTGCCGGGACCTATGTCTGCAACCATGTCTTCTACGCGCTCATGCACGCCCTGCGGCTACGTCCGGGCACCAGGGGAGGCTTTGTCCACGTCCCCTACGAGGACACGCAGCTTCCGGCCGGGAGCAGTGCCCCCTCGCTGCCGGCCGCCCACATGGCGGCGGCGCTCGCCGTCGTCGTGCGCACTGCGCTGGCGACGACGGCGGATCTAAAGCTCCCTGCCGGCGCAACCCACTAACCCCAGCCGGTCATCCGGCGCCCGAGCCGGTGGCGGCCGCCGTCGGCGACGCGAAACAACTGCTCCCGCAATTACTGGACAATCAGTCGAGCAGTTCCCAGACGACGCCGATGGTGGCGGTGACCCCCGACTCGCCGGCCTCGACGGTGAGTGAGGCCACCGCCACTTCCCGCTGCATCTTCGCCACGGGGATCGGCGCCTGGAAACCGGTGTGCTGGGTGAGGGACAGGACCCTGCCCAGCCCGGTTCCCGCGAGGGCGGCATAGTGCTCGGCGGTGGTGCGGGCGTCCTGCCAGGCGGCCTCCCGGGCCCGGGCTTCCACGGCCGAGGAGTCGGCGAAGCCGAGGGTCAGCCCGTTCAGCCGGACGGCGTCGCCGCCGGCAGCAACCGCCGCGGCAAGGACCTGCGAGGACGCGGACAGCTCGCGGATCCTGACGGTGAGCGTGCTGGAGGCCAGATAGCCGGTCACGGTCTGGCCCCGGCCATCCTGCCAGTTCAGCTCGGCCCGGACGTTCAGCCCGGAAGTGGACAAATCCGCGCTGTCCACGCCGCGCTGCCGGAGCTCCGACGTGATGGCGGCCGACCGTGTTCCGGCCTCGCTGTAGGCCTCGGCCACGCTCTCGCGGCGGCATTCAACGCCGATCGACACGGTCAGCAGGTCCGGCACCGCCTCGGCGCTGCCGGTTCCTGCAACGGAGATGCTTCGGGGGCTGTCTGTCATGTCAGGCCTCGTAACGTTCAGGGGCGGTCACGCCCAATCTGCGGTGCGTGCGTGGTCTGGTCCCGGGCAGGCCGGGCCGGGGGTAGCCGCCTGCTTCCAGGCCGGCATGGCGCTCGAAGATGTTGGCGCTGCCCGGGTTGCCCGTGCGCCAGAGGGACCAGCCGGCGGCTATGAAGTACAGCGGAAGGAAGGGCAGCCCGAGGCACCAGGCGTATTGGGTGCTGTGGCGCTCCTCGTGGCCCAGCAGCACCGGATTGGCGCGGGCGGATTCCGGTCCGGCGCGGAAGAGGATCACGTTGCCCACGGTGAAGGCCGCAGCAAACGGCAACCGCCAGCGGTAGCGGCCCGCGATCAGCAATCCGCGCGGACCGGAGCTGACGGTTGTCCGCGCACAGGCTGCCAGCAGCAGGCCCAGCAGGGTGGAGCCGTTGAGCAGGTTGGCGATCTGGCGGAGCCGTTGTCCGGGCGTCATGAGGCCATGGTAACCGGGGGTGTGCCCGGCAGTCAGGGGTCCGCCGGGATGTCCCGTGCCCTTGGAATCCCGGCGTGGGCGTGCCCAGGCGCAGCAGGCACCGCTGCGTCACGTGCGGGGCGGCCGTGCCATGCCGCCGACGGCCGTCTACTAGACTGGGGACAGTGACCACAAGCCTTGCCGAGAACCTGCGCCGCGCCCTGTGCCGGCGCACGCTGTTGGCATGATCCGACTCGTAGCTAAGAACAGTAGATGACTGAAACTTTGCCGGACGCAGCCGTCCCGAATCCTCTGGATGAAGCCGCCATTACCGCCGCCGTAGACCAGGCCGTTGCCGCCATCGCCGCCGCCGCGACCCTCGATGAACTCAAGGCCGTGCGCCTCGCCCACACGGGCGAGAAGTCCGCCCTGAGCCTCGCCAACCGTGAGATCGGCGCGCTGCCCAAGGACCAGAAGGCCGCCGCCGGCAAGCTCATGGGCGCCTCGAGGGGACGGGTCAACAAGGCGCTCGCGGACCGCACGGTCGCGCTCGAGGCCGAGAACGACGCGCGGATCCTCGTCGAAGAGACCGTGGATGTCACGGCAGCGCCGCGCCGGCGCACGGCCGGTGCACGCCACCCGCTGTCCACGCTGCAGGACCGCGTGGCGGACATCTTTGTCGGCATGGCTTGGGAAATTGCCGAAGGGCCCGAGGTCGAGTCCGAATGGTTTAACTTCGATGCCCTGAACTTCAAGCCGGACCACCCCGCCCGCGACATGCAGGACACGTTCTTCGTCGAGCCGCCCGAGGCCCACCTGCTCATGCGCACGCACACCTCGCCGGTGCAGGTCCGCTCCATGCTGGAACGGGAGCTGCCCATCTATGTGCTGTGCCCGGGCAAGGTGTTCCGCACGGACGAGCTCGACGCGACGCACACCCCCGTGTTCCACCAGTTCGAAGGCCTGGCCATCGACAAGAACCTGAGCATGGCGGACCTTCGCGGCACGCTGGAGCACTTCGCACGCCAGATGTTTGGTGCGGAAGCCCAGATCCGGCTGCGCCCGAACTATTTCCCGTTCACCGAGCCGTCCGCGGAGCTGGACATCTGGCACCCGGGCGCCAAGGGCGGCCCCAGCTGGATCGAGTGGGGCGGCTGCGGCATGGTCAACGCCAACGTCCTGCGCGCGGCCGGGATCGACCCGGACATCTATTCAGGCTTTGCCTTCGGCATGGGCATCGAACGCACCCTCATGTTCCGCAACGAGGTTGGCGACATGCGCGACATGATTGAAGGCGACGTACGTTTCAGCGAGCACTTCGGGATGGAGATCTAACAGTGCGTATCCCACTTTCCTGGCTGCGCGAATTCGCGCAGGTACCGGCCGAAGCATCGGCCGAAGACGTCATGGCCGAACTCGTCAAGGTCGGCTTTGAAGAAGAAGCCGTCCACCGACCCACGGACACCCTTCGTGGGCCGATCGTCGTGGGCCAGGTCCTGAGCATCGTCAAGGAGCCCCAGACCAACGGCAAGACCATCAACTGGTGCCAGGTCCGGGTTGTCCCCGAGGGCCGCGAGCAGACCCTCACGGGCGAGGGCATCGACCCCTCCGGCGTGCAGGGCATCATCTGCGGCGCCCACAACTTCGTCGAGGGTGACAAAGTGGTGGTCACCCTCCCGGGCGCAGTGCTGCCGGGCGACTTCCACATCTCCGCGCGCAAGACCTACGGGCACCTCTCCGCCGGCATGATCGCCTCCGTCCGTGAGCTTGGCATCGGCGAGGACCACGACGGCATCCTGGTGCTGTCCCGGATCGGCCTCGACCCGGAACTGGGCACCGACGCGATGGAACTGCTGGGCCTCTATGACCAGGCGGCCGAGATCAATGTGACGCCGGACCGCGGATACGCGTTTTCCATCCGCGGCGCAGCCCGTGAATACGCGCACGCCACCGGCACCGTGTTCACGGACCCGGTCTCCAAGGTCCAGGTTCCGCAGTCGCTCTCCGGCGGCTACGGCGTCAAGCTCAACGACGACGCCCCCATCTACGGCAAGCCCGGCTGCGACCGTTTCGTGGCCCGCACCGTGCGCGGTGTGGATGCCACCCGGCCCACCCCGCTGTGGATGACCTCCCGTCTCCGGCTCGCCGGCATCCGGTCCATCTCCCTGCCGGTGGACATCTCCAACTACGTCATGCTCGAGCTCGGGCAGCCGAACCACTGCTATGACCTGGACAAGCTGGCCGGCGACATCGTGGTCCGGCGGGCCACGGCGGGGGAGAAGATCACCACCCTGGACGACAAGGAGCGCACGCTCGACGTCGAGGATCTGCTGATCACGGACGAATCCGGGCCCATCGGAATCGCCGGTGTCATGGGAGGCGCCCACACCGAAGTCTCGGACACCACCACGAACGTCCTGGTCGAGGCCGCGCACTTCGACGAGGTCTCGATTGCCCGCGCGCGCCGCCGGCACAAGCTGCCGTCCGAGGCGTCCAAGCGCTTTGAACGCGGCGTGGACTGGCAGGTGGCCGACGTGGCCGCCCAGCGTGTGGTGGACCTGCTGGTCGAACTCGCCGGAGGAACGGCCGACGAGGCCGGGACCGACGTCGGGACCGCGCCGGACGCCGTAACCATCGAACTGCCGGCAGAGTACGCGGCAGCCCGGATCGGGATCGACTTCACCGAGGAACAGATCCTGACCTCGCTCGAGGACCTCGGCGCCGTCGTTGCCAGGACCGGTAACGGCTACACGGTGACCGCCCCGAGCTGGCGCCAGGACCTCGAGACGAAGGATGACCTCACCGAGGAAATCGCCCGGCTGGTCGGCTATGACAAGATCCCGGCGACCCTGCCGGTGGCGCCCCCGGGCCGTGGCCTGACCCGCGTCCAGCAGCAGCGCCGCCGCCTGATCCAGGCCCTCGCCGACGCCGGACTCACCGAGGTGCTGGCGTATCCGTTCGTCTCGAAGGCCGCCAATGACACCTTTGGCGTCCCCGCCGAGGGTGCGGCGCGCAAGGCCCTCAAGCTGGCCAACCCGATCAGCGAGGAGCACGGCTTCCTGCGGACCTCCGTCCTTCCGGGCCTGATCGAGGTGGCCAAGCGCAACCACTCCCGCGGTTTCCGCGACCTCGCCCTCTTCGAGGCCGGGCTCGTGTTCCTGCCGGGCGAGAAGCTTGGCACCTCCGCGATTCCGCCGCTTGGCGTCAAGCCCGGCGACGACGTGCTCGATGCCCTGTACGACGGCGTTCCGGACCAGCCGCTGCACCTGGGCGCCGTGCTCACGGGGCACGACTCTCCCGCTGCCCCGGGCCACGCCCCGCGGGCCTGGGACTGGGCGGACGCGGTGGACATCGCCCGGATCGCCGGCGACGTGCTCGGCGTCGAGCTCCTGGTCACGCAGGGCCGGCATCAGGCCTTCCACCCGGGCCGGGCGGCGCAGCTTGAACTGCGCACCGGCGAAGTGGTGGGCTACGCCGGCGAGCTGCACCCGAAGCTGCTGGTGGCGCACGACATGCCGGCCCGTTCCGTGGCGCTGGAACTGAACGCCGACGCCCTTTTCGAGGCCGCCGCCGACGTGATCGTGGCCCGGCACATCTCGACGTACCCGGTGGCCACGCAGGACGTGGCCCTGGTGGTGGCGCAGGATGTCCCGGCGGGGGAGGTGCTGGCTGCGCTGCGTGAAGGCGCCGGCGAACTGCTCGAGGACGTCGCGTTGTTCGACGTTTACGCGGGCAAGGGCATCGAGGAAGGCAAGAAGTCGTTGGCGTTCAGCCTGCGCTTCCGCGCCGACGACCGCACCCTGACGGCGGACGAGGCCTCGGCAGCCCGTGAAGGTGCCGTGGCCGCCGCCCACGAACGATTCGGAGCGGTGCAGCGCTGAGGACTGCGCTGCTCACAGCGCAGACGTTTCTGAAAGGGGCGGGTCATGGCATCACACCTTGTTGTGCGTGCCTGCCCGCCCTTTCGCGTTCCCGGCGACCCCGGTGTTCCCAGGGACCTGGGGGCGACCGAGGACGCGGCACCAGCCCTATATCCGGAACCGGAGCTGGAACGCGACTCCCGCTCCCTGCTGGACAGGGCCGAGCTCGTCCGGGCCCGGGCCATGACCCCGCGGACCCGGGAGGCCTTCCTGTACGGGCGGCTCGCGCAGCGCCGGTTCGCCGCCGGCCTGCTCGGCGTTCCGGCGTCGGACCTCACCGCCTGGTACAGCTGTCCTCGGTGCGGCACCGGCACGGACATCTCACACGGCCGGCCCGGCTACCTGCTCCGCGGCCAGGCTGCGCCGCTGCTGCTGAGCCTGTCCCGTACGGCCGGCTGGACGCTTCTGGCCGGGGTCGTGGACCCGGACCCGGGCGAGCAGCTGGGCATCGACGTCGAGGATCCGGCCCGGGCGGACTTCGACGGGTTCGACGACGTCGTGTTGACCCCGGCGGAACAACGGCACCTCGCCGGGCTGGCCGGCATCGCGCTGCTGCAGGGCAGGGCACGCCTGTGGGCGCGCAAGGAGGCCTGGCTCAAAATGCTGGGCACCGGGCTGCAGACGGCCCCGGACACCCTGGACGTGCTGGCGCCGGCAGTGAACGGCCGCGCAGGGCTCCGGGACCTGCCGCCGGCAGAGACAGGACTGCCCGCTGATCTCGTGGCCGCCGTCGCCCTGGCGGTCCTTCCCTAGCCGGAGCTCCGGCCCCTGATCAGATCTTGGGCGGCGTTGCCTGCGGGAGCGGCGGCAGGGCGTCGGCGAACAGCCAGGGGTGCAAAAGGGCCTCTGCGTCCAGGCCCGTCGTGTGGGCGGCCGCGACGATGAAGTCGGCGGTGGTCACGGTGCCGTGCCGGAAGCGGTCCGTCCAGTCGTGCAGCAGGGCGAAGAACGCCAGGTCGCCGCAGCGTACCCGCAGGGCGTGCAGGGCCAGGGCGCCGCGTTTGTAGACCCGGTCGTCAAACATCAGTTCGGGGCCGGGGTCGCCCACCATCAGGTCCTGCGGGGCAGCGGCGAGCTTGCGCCAGGCGGCCCGCGCGCGCCGCGCCCCGGCCCCCGCCCCCGACATGATGCCGGCCTCTTCAGACCAGATCCATTCCGCGTAGCAGGCAAAGCCCTCGTGCAGCCAGATGTCCTTCCAGGTCGCAGTGGTCAGGGAGTTCCCGAACCACTGGTGGGCGAGTTCGTGGGCGATCATCCGCTGTGATTCCCAGTCCTGCCGCAGATGGTTGGGCCCCAGGATGGACAGTGTCTGCGCTTCCAGCGGGATTTCCAGGACGTCGTCGGTGACCACCACCGTGTACTCCGGGAACGGGTACGGCCCAAAGCAGTTCGTGAAGGTCCGCATCATGTCGGGCTGGCGGGCCAGGGCGGCCCGGGCGCCCGCCTGCAGCGACGCCGGCACGGCCACATACTGCGGAACGTGCCCTGAGGGCCGGTCGGCATTGAGCGTCAGGAGCTCGTAGCGGCCGATCTGGACCGTGGCCAGGTACGTGGCCATGGGTTCGGCCTGCTCAAAGACCCACGTCACGCGGCTGGCCCTGCTGGTGCGGGAAAGCAGCACCCCGTTGCACACGGCCCGGTAGTTCGCGTCGGTGGTCACGGTGATGAGGTAAGTCGCTTTGTCCCGCGGGTGGTCATTGCACGGAAACCAGGAGGCTGCCCCGTTGGGCTGCCCGGCGACCAGCACCCCATCGGAGAGCTCTTCCCAGCCCACTTCGCCCCACACGCCGCGGCGCGGCGCGGGGTGCCCCTCATAGCGGATGTCCAGCGTGAAGGCCTCGGTGGCGAGCAGCGGGTGGTCGGGGTAGACAACGAGCTGCTCGGCCCGCTGCGTGAACCGGCGTACCCTGCGCCCGTTGAGCTGGATCTTCGTGGCCCGCAAGCCGGCCAGGTCCAGGACGATCGCCGACGTCGGGAGCTGCGTGATGGCGTGCAGGACGGCGTGCCCGGCAAGGCGGTTGCTGCTGACCCGGTAGTCCAGATCGAGTTCATACCGGGCGACGCGGTAGGCATTGGTCCCGTGGCCGGGCATATAGGGGTCCGGGGCGCCGGCTTCCGGGCTCGTGGCCCGGCTGATTTCGCGGCTGATTTCCCCGCTGATGTCCCCGCGGGCGGCGGCGCCGCTGCTGCTTGGTGCGCTGGTGCTCAATGGACGGACCTTCGGTTGTGGTGCTGGTGGACGTGCGCAGGCGCCGGGCCTAACGGGGCCCGGCGGGCGGTGCCGGCCCGTCCCAGGGGCTGACCGGATTGCCCATCCAGTACGTCCCGGCAGGGACGGTTTCGCCCCGCATGACGAGGGACGCCGGCCCCACCGTGCCGCCGCTGCCGATCCTGGCCTGCGGCAGGATGACGCCGTGCGGGCCCATGGTGGCTCCGTCATCGAGCGTAACAGTGTCGATGCTCATGACACGGTCATGGAACAGATGGGTCTGGACCACGCACCCGCGGTTGACGGTCGAATTCCTGCCGAGGGTGACGAGGTCCGCCTCCGGCAGCCAGTAGCTTTCGCACCAGGTCCCGGCACCGATTTTCGCGCCGAGTGCCCGCAGCCACCACACCAGCGCCGGTGTCCCCGTGGCGGCGCGCGCGAACCACGGGGCGCTGACCATCTCAATGAACGTGTCCACCACCTCGTTCCGCCAAATGAAGGAGCTCCACAGCGGGTGCTCGCCGGGGCGGATGCGGCCCACCAGCAGCCACTTGGCCACGACGGCACTGCCCGCGGCCGTGGCCCCGGCGAGCAGGATCACCACCCCGCTCAGGAGAGCGGCGATTCCGTAGTTGAACAGGGCCGCCATCGCGTCGAACGCGAGCATGACACCGACGGCGATGACGACCGTCAGCATGACCGGGACGAACCGGCACAGCTCCCACAGGGCGCGCGCGACCTTCAGCTTCCGGGGCGGCTGGTAGGTCCGCGTGTCGTCCGAGGCGATGGCGGTGCGCCGCAGCCGCACCGGCGGGCTGCCGAGCCACGAGGTGCCGGACTTCGCCTTGGCCGGCGTCGCGGACAACACCGCCACGAGGGAGTTCTTGGGCACGCTGCGCCCGGCCGCCGTCATGCCCGAGTTGCCCAGGAAAGACCGCTTGCCGATCTTGGCCGGGGCTATGTGCATCCAGCCGCCGTCGAGTTCGTAGGACGCCACCATCGTGTCGTCGGCCAGGAACGCGCCTTCGCCCACGGTGGTCATGCGCGGGATCAGCAGCACTGTCGAGGCCTCCACGTTGCGGCCGACCTTCGCACCGAGAAGCCGCAGCCAGACCGGCGTAAAGAGGCTGGCGTAGATCGGGAACAGCAGATCCCGGGCCAGATCCAGTACGCGCTCGGTCGCCCAGACCTGCCACCCGATCCGGCTCCGGACCCGGTAGTAGCCTTCGGCGAGGCCGACGCTGAGGAGCCTCGTCGTGGCCAGGATCAGCAGCAGGTTGGTCAGGAACCATGCCAGCGCCGCCAGCGGGATCGAGAGCGCTATGCCGGGCAGGGCCGCGGGCAGGGAGGAGCTGCCCTGGATGAACGCGAAGATCACCAAGCCCGCGACGGCGGCGGAGACGTAGGGGATGAGCGCCAGCATGGCGGAGGCGGCGGCGAAACCGGCGAACCACAACCGGCCCATCAGCCGGTGCTCGTCCGGGGAGTCCGGCCACGAGTGCCGGGCCTTGCCACGGCGCTCGGCCGGCGACCCGGCCACGAGCTGGCCCGCCTTGACCTTGCCGATCACAGCGGAACCCGGCTCCACCTGCGCCCCGGCACCCACCGTGGCTCCCGGCATCAGCGTGCTGCGGGCCCCCACGCTTGCGCCGGGGCCAATCCGGATGGCACCGATGTGGACACGGTCGCCGTCGATCCACCAGCCGGACAGATCGACTTCGGGCTCGATATTGGACCCTGTGCCGAGGGTCAGCAGCCCGGTGACGGGCGGCAGCGAGTGCAGCTGAACGTTCTCGCCGATCTTCGCCCCGAGCGCTTTCGCGTAGTAGGGCACCCAGGGCGCGCTGGCGAGGCTGATGGCGCCGGCGAGGTCCTGGATCTGTTCCGCGAGCCAGAGCCGGAGGTGCACCCGCCCGGACCGGGGATAGGTGCCAGGCACCACGTTGCGCAGCAGGATGCGGGCCGCGGCAACAGAGAGCAGCATCCGCCCGGCGGGACTGACGAAGATCAGCCAGGAAGCTCCCACCCACCACCATGAGATCGTTGGCGCGGCGCTGAATCCGGCGAAGGCGGCCAGCAGGTTGTTGGCTGCCATCAGGTAGGTCAGCCAGCGCATGCCGACCAGGATGTGCAAGGGAACGCCCAGGAGCGTCTGGAAGGCCTGCGACTTCCGCGCGGTGGGCCGGACGGTGCGCTCCTGGGCAGCGACGGCACCACCCTCCGGCAGCGACTGCCGGGCCTCGTCCACCAGGGCGCCCACCCTGGGTGTGGCGTAGATATCGGCCACCGTGATGGTGGGATAGCGGACGCGGAGGGCGGACACGAGCTGCGCCGCGGCCAGCGAGCCGCCGCCGTAGGCGAAGAAGTCGGCATCGAGGCTGGTGACCGGGCTTCCCAGCACGGCGCTCCACTGCTCCACGATCCACTGCGCGTCCTCCGGCAGGTTCAGCGGGGCACCTTCGGCCTCTGCCGCTCCGGTTCCACTGAGCGGCCAAGGCAGGGCGTGGCGGTCCACTTTGCCGCTGGTCTTGGTCGGCAGCGAATCGACGAGCGTCAGCAGCGGAATGAGGGGCGCGGGCAGGCGTTCGCCCAGCAGTTCGCGGGCGGCTGCGAGGTCGATGTCACGGCCCGCGACGGCGGCAAGGTAGCCGACCAGGATCTGGTTGCCGGCCGCGGTGGTCTGCACGGCGGCGGCGGCGCCGGCGATATCCGGCAGGGACTGCAGGGCGGCGTCGATTTCGCCGAGCTCGATCCGGCGGCCGCCGAGCTTGACCTGCTCATCGGCGCGACCCTGGAAAATGAGGCCTTCTGCTTCGTACCTGACGAGGTCGCCGGAGCGGTAGGCGCGCGGCCAGCCCAGGGACGGCATGGGGGCATATTTTTCCGCGTCCTTGACCGGGTCAAGGTACCGGGCCAGCCCGACGCCGCCGATGATCAGTTCGCCCACCGCGCCTTCGGCGACGGGCAGCGAATCGGCGTCGACGACGGCGAGGTCCCAGCCGTCCAGCGGCAGGCCGATCCGGATAGGGCCGGCCGCGCCGAGCTGCGCGGCGCACGCGACCACGGTGGCCTCGGTGGGCCCGTAGGTGTTCCATACTTCGCGTCCTTCGACGGCGAGCCGTTCGGCAAGGTCGGGCGGGCACGCCTCCCCGCCGAAGATCAGCAGCCGGACACTTTCCAGCGACTCCACGGGCCAGAGAGCGGCCAGCGTGGGGACGGTGGAGACCACGGTGATGCCGTGGCTGATGAGCCAGGGGCCGAGGTCCATCCCGGTCCGCACCAGCGCCCGGGGTGCCGGAACCAGGCAGGCGCCGTGGCGCCACGCGAGCCACATTTCCTCGCAGGAGGCATCGAAGGCAACGGACAGGCCGGCCAGCACCCGGTCCTGCGGACCCACCGGATCGGCCTGCAGGAAGATGCGGGCCTCGGCGTCCACGAACGCGGCGGCTGAGCGGTGCTGGACCGCGACGCCCTTGGGGGTACCGGTGGAGCCGGACGTGAAAATGACCCACGCGTCGTCGTCGGGGCCGGGCGGCCTCGCGTCGGGGAACGGGCGGGGGTGGTTGCTGTCCGTGACGATCTTCCCGCCGGCGCGGAGGATGCCGGCCACCCTCGCCTCCCCGAAGACCAGTTTGGCCCGCTCGTCGGGATCGTCGGCGTCTACGGGGACATACGCCGCACCGACCAGCAGCACCGCCAGGATCGAGACGTAGAGCTCGTTGGTGCCCGACGGGATCCGGACGCCGATCTTGTCGCCGGCACCCAGCCCGGCGAGGTGCAGTTTCCGGGCGGTGGCCCGGACCGCGTCCATGAGCTGGGCGTAACTGAGCGAACGGTGGCCGTCGTCGAGCGCCGAAGCGTCCGGGTACCGGGCGGCAGTATCCCGGACGATGTCTATGAGCGTGCGCTCCGGCGGGGCGGAGAGGGCGCCCGGCAGCTGGGGCTCGTGGACGGTGAGACGGGGAGCGGGAAGACTCTGCACCGCACCGGCGTCGGGGGCTTCACTGGGGGTCAGTCGTTGCTCGGTCACTGGCGCATTGTCCCTGCAGGAGATGAACGGATGGTGTTGCCGTACGGCTTGGGGGACCGTGCAGCTTAGGGGACGAGGATGACTTTGCCGGTGGTGCGGCGCTGTTCAAGGTCCTCGTGGGCACGGGCCGCCTCGCCGAGAGGATAGCGTGCGCCGATCCTGACCTTGAGGCTGCCGTCGGCAGCGGCGGCAAAGACTTCGTCGGAGCGCCAGCGGCGTTCCCGGGCGTCGCGCAGGTAGTGGCCCATGGTGGGCCGCGTGAGGTAAAGCGAGCCGCCGGCGTTGAGCCGCTGCGGGTCGAACGGCGGGACCGGGCCGGACGCTGCGCCGAAGAGGACCAGCATGCCCCGGATGCGCAGGGACGCCAGGGAGGCGTCGAAAGTGTCTTTTCCGACGCCGTCGTACACCACATCCGCGCCGGTGCCGTTGGTCAGATCCCGGACCCGGTCGGCGAAACCGTCGTAGCGCAGCACGTGGTCGGCGCCGGCTTCGCGGGCCAGCTGCTCTTTCGCGTCTGTCGAAACGGTGGTGATGACGTTGGCGCCCCTGGCCTTGAGCAACTGGATCATCAGGAGCCCCACACCGCCGGCGCCGGCGTGGAGCAGCACGGTGTGGCCGGACTCGACCTTGAAGGTGGAGTTGATCAAGTAGTGGGCCGTCACGCCCTGCAGCGGCAGCGCTGCGGCGGTGAAATCATCCAGGCCGTCGGGAACCGGGAGGGCCTTGTCCTCATCGACGAGTGCATAGCCGGCGTAGCAGTCAGCGCCCTCGGCCGTGGCCACCCGGTCACCGGGAGCAAACCCGGTGACGGCGTCGCCGACCTCCTCCACGGTGCCCGCGGCCTCGGAGCCGGGCGTGAAGGGGTAGCTGACCTTGTAGACGCCGCTGCGCTTGTAGGTGTCAATGAAGTTCACGCCCGCGGCCGCGACCTTGACCAGCAGCTGGCCGGGCCCGGGAACGGGTCGGGCTGTCTTGTCGAGTTCGAGGACCTCGGGGCCGCCGGCCTGGCGGGCGACGATTGCGTGCATCATGTGGCTCCTTTTCCGGGCTGGGAATTCTGTCCCGGTCCCTGGGTCCATCCTAGGGACACCGGGGGTAACCATGAAGGGGCCGTCCGTAACCAGCCGTCACGTGATGTTGGGGCCGACGTGGCCCGGAGGCGGCGGGTCCTGCGCGGCCGACGGCGGTCCGTCCTTTAGTAGCGGCGGGTTACCGTTGCCATCGGGCATTCGAAGTGGCGGCCCGCGGCGAGTCCGACGTCGTTGAGGTAGCGGACAATGATGGCGTAGGACTGCATCAGCGTGGTTTCCGTGTACGGGACCTGGTGCTTGGCGCAGTACTCGCGGACGATCTTGGCGGCCTGGTGCAGCTGCGGGCGGGCCATGTCCGGGAAGAGGTGGTGTTCGGCCTGGCGGTTGAGGCCGCCGAGCAGGATGTCCATGAAGCGGCCGCCCGAGATGTTCCGGGACGTCAGGACCTGGCGGCTGAAGAAGTCCACCCGGCTGTCCGCCGGCAGCACCGGCATGCCCTTGTGGTTCGGCGCGAAGGACGCGCCCATATAGAAGCCGAACACGGCCAGTTGGACGCCGATGAAGGCGAACGCCATGCCCAGCGGCAGGAAGGTGAACGCGAGGACCGGCAGGAGGCTGAGCCGGACCGCGAGGATCGGGATTTCGACCCAGCGGTGCGTGACCTTGGCCCGGCGGACGATGAATTTCACGGAATCGATCTGCAGTCCCAGGCCCACCAGGAACAGGAGCGGGAAGAAGAACCAGCCCTGCTTGCGAGTCAGGAACGCGAGGCGTCCCTGGCGGTCGGCTACGGCTTCGGGGTGGAAGGCGATGGGGCCGGGCGCGATGTCCGGGTCCTTGGAGATGACGTTCGGGTGGTTGTGGTGCGCGCCGTGCTTCTGCTCCCACCAGGAGTAGCTGATCCCGGCCACGGAGGTGGCGAGCAGGCGTGCTGCCCAGTCGTTGGCACGGCGGGACGCGAAGATCTGCCGGTGCCCGGCCTCGTGGGCGAGGAAACTCAACTGCGTGCAGATGATGCCGAGGGCGGCGGCGATCAGGAGCTGGAACCAGCTGTCACCGATCAGCGCGAACCCGAACCAGGTGGCGGCCATCAGGAGCACCAGGCTGGCGAACACTGTGATGTAGAACCCGACGCGCCGTTCGAGGAGGCCGGCCGTCTTCACGCTCTTGAGGAGTTCCGAATAGCTCAGGACGACGGCGTTGGGCTGCCGGACCCGCGATGGCGGCCGCGCCGGCGTTTCGGCGGGAAGGGTGGAAGTGGCGGTCATAGGGCGCTTGCCTCGTCACGGTTACGGGCAACGCTGCAGCTGACATTCGCAGCTGCACGGTCTGGATCACCCTTTACCAAGCATACGCCCCCGGGTTTCCGCGGCAGGCCGTTCGGGAGCTTTGGACACACGCCCATCGATGCATAAATATCGGCATCTATGCATACTCTTGCTGTATAGTCGTGCTTATGACTATTTCTGTTGCCGTTTCCGGGGCTAGCGGCTATGCCGGCGGCGAGGTCCTACGGCTCCTCGCCGGTCATCCCGACGTCACCATCGGCGCCATCACGGCCCACAGCAACGCCGGTTCCAGACTAGGGGAATTGCAGCCGCATCTCCATGGCCTCGCTGACCGGATTCTCGAAGACACCACCGTGGATAACCTGGCCGGGCACGACGTCGTGTTCCTGGCGCTTCCGCACGGGGCATCCGCGGAGATCGCGGCGCAGCTGCCCGCCGGGACCCTGGTCATCGACGCCGGCGCGGACCACCGACTCGAGGACCCGGAGGTCTGGGAGAAGTTCTACGGGTCGGCCCACGCCGGAACCTGGCCCTACGGACTCCCGGAACTGCCCGGTCAGCGCGATGCCCTCCGCGGCGCCACCCGGATCGCCGTCCCCGGCTGCTACCCGACCTCGGCCCTGCTGGCCCTCACTCCCGGCTTCAGCAACCAGCTGCTGGAGGGCGACGACGTCGTGATCGTCTCCGCCTCCGGCACCTCAGGGGCCGGCAAAGCTGCCAAGGTCAACCTGATCGGTGCCGAAGTCATGGGCTCCATGAGCCCCTACGGGGTCGGCGGGGGACACCGGCACACCCCCGAGATCGAACAGGGACTCTCCAAGGCGCTGGGGTCCCCGGTCACCGTCTCCTTCACGCCGACGCTGGCCCCGATGAGCCGCGGCATCCTCACTACGGCGACCGCCAGGGTCCGGCAGCAGCCAGGCCGCAGTGTCACTGCCGCAGACCTGCGTGCCGCCTGGGCCGAAGCCTACGACGACGAACCGTTCGTGCACCTGCTCCCCGAGGGGCAGTGGCCCTCCACGAAATCGGTCCAGGGATCGAACCACACGGTCATGCAGCTCGCCTTCGATGAGCACACCGGCCGCGTGATCGTGTGCTGCGCCATCGACAACCTCACCAAGGGGACCGCCGGCGGGGCCGTGCAGTCCATGAACCTAGCCCTCGGCCTGGCGGAAACCGCCGGCCTCAACCTCCAGGGAGTCGCGCCGTGAGCATCACCGCACCGCAGGGATTCCGCGCCGCCGGCGTGACGGCCGGGCTTAAGGCTTCCGGCAAGCCGGATGTGGCCCTCGTGGTCAACGACGGCCCGTCCAGGGCCGCCGCGGCGGTCTTCACGTCCAACCGCGTGGCCGCGGCCCCCGTGCACTGGTCCCGCGAAGTGGTCAAGGACGGGCGCGTGGATGCCGTGATCCTCAATTCCGGCGGCGCCAACGCCTGCACCGGGCCCCAGGGGTTCCAGAACACGCACACCACCGCGGAGAAGACCGCCGAGGCCCTCGGCGTCTCCGCCACCGACGTCGTGGTCTGCTCCACCGGACTGATTGGCGAGCAGCTCCCCATGGAGAAAATCCTGGCCGGGATCGGTTCCGTCACCGCAGCCCTGGCCGCGGACGGCGGGCCCGCGGCGGCCACCGCGATCATGACCACGGATTCGGTGTCCAAGCAGGCCGTCTTCACCGGCACGGCCGCGGACGGCACGCAGTTCACCATCGGCGGCATGGCCAAGGGCGCCGGCATGCTGGCCCCGGGCCTGGCCACCATGCTGGTGGTCCTCACCACGGACGCCGACGTTCCGCCGGACGTGCTCGACGCCGAACTCCGCAACGCCACGCGGCTCACCTTCGACCGGGCGGACTCGGACGGCTGCATGTCCACCAACGACACCGTGGTGCTGCTCGCCTCCGGCGCCTCCGGTGCCGCGCCGTCCGCCGCCGACTTCGGCGCCGGCCTGACCCAGGTCTGCGCCGAGCTGGCCCGGAAACTGATCGGCGACGCCGAGGGCGCCAGCCACGACATCGCGATCCGGACGTTCAACGCCGCGAGCGAGCGGGACGCAGAAGTCGTCAGCCGCGCCGTCGCCCGCTCCAACCTGTTCAAGACCGCGATTTTCGGCAAGGACCCCAACTGGGGCCGCGTGCTGTCCGCCGTCGGCACCACCGACGCGGCCTTCGAACCGGACCAGCTGAACGTGTCCATGAACGGTGTGCAGATCTGCCGCAACGGCAGCATCGGCGATGACCGGAACCTCGTGGACCTCGAACCGCGCGAGGTCCTGGTCGAAATCGACCTGCAGGCCGGTACAGCCGAGGCCACGATCCTCACCAACGACCTCACCCACGACTACGTCCACGAAAACAGCGCCTACTCCAGCTAATCCCCCCGGGGGAAGGCACAGTTGGGATGAACAGTAGGGACGAACAGAGGACGAACAGCATGAACACCCAGACCCGCGAGACCACCTCCCAGTCCGACGCCCGGGACAAAGCCGCCACGCTGATCGAGGCGCTGCCCTGGATCCAGCGCTTTGCCGGCAGCACGATGGTGATCAAGTACGGCGGCAATGCCATGGTCAATGACGAGCTCCGCCGCGCCTTCGCCGAGGACGTCGTGTTCCTGCACCACGTCGGCATCCACCCCGTGGTGGTGCATGGCGGCGGCCCGCAGATCAACGCCATGCTCAGCCGGCTCGGGATCGAATCCGAATTCAAGGGCGGGCTGCGCGTCACCACGCCCGAGGCCATGGACGTGGTCCGGATGGTCCTCACCGGCCAGGTGGGACGGGAGCTCGTGGGCCTGATCAACTCCCACGGCCCGTACGCCGTCGGCATGTCCGGCGAAGACGGCGGCCTGCTCCGCGCCGTCCGCGCCGGCACCGTGGTGGACGGCGAAGAGGTGGACCTGGGCCTGGTGGGCGAGGTGGTCGGGGTGAACCCGGAAGGGATTGTGGACATCCTCGCGGCCGGCCGGATTCCCGTGATCTCCACCGTTGCCCCCGAGATCCACGACGACGGATCCACCACCGGTCAGGTACTTAATGTGAACGCGGACACGGCGGCGGCCGCGGTCGCGTCGGCCCTGGGTGCCTCCAAGCTGGTCATCCTGACCGATGTCGAGGGCCTCTACGCCAACTGGCCGGACAGGTCATCGCTCATTTCGTCGCTGACGGCGTCGGAGCTGCGCGAGATGCTGCCGCGCCTCGAGTCCGGCATGATCCCGAAGATGGCGGCGTGCCTGAAGGCCATTGACGACGGCGTCGAGCGCGCCCACATCGTGGACGGCCGCCTGCCGCACTCGATGCTCCTGGAAACCTTTACGACCGCCGGCATCGGCACCCAGGTCGTCCCCGATGAGGAAAGCAAATGAACCAGATCGAAACCGCACCTTCCACGGATCTCGAACACTCTCCGGTAGCGGATCTAGTTCACTCGCGCGCCAGTGGCGCGCAGTGGCTGTCCCGCTACTCGTCTTCCCTGCTGGGCGTCTTCGGCACCCCGCAGCGGGTCCTGGTCCGCGGCGCCGGCTGCCTCGTGTGGGACGCCGACGGCAAGGAATACCTGGACCTGCTCGGCGGCATCGCGGTGAACGCCCTCGGCCACGCCCACCCGTTCGTGACCTCCGTGATCTCCAGCCAGCTGGCCACCCTGGGCCACGTCTCGAACTTCTTCACGAGCCCCACCCAGATCGCCCTGGCCGAGAAGTTGCTGGAACTGTCCAAGGCCCCGGCCGGCTCCAAGGTGTTCTTCGCCAACTCCGGCACCGAGGCCGTCGAGGCGGCCTTCAAACTGGCGCGCCGTAACAGTGGCGCCAGCCAGTCCGCGGCCGCGGAGAATACTGTCGCGGAAAAAGCAGCGAAGCCGCGCACCAAGATCATCGCGCTCGAAGGCGCCTTCCACGGGCGCACCATGGGCGCCCTCGCGCTGACCTCCAAGGAGGCCTACCGGGCGCCGTTCGCGCCGCTGCCCGGCGGCGTCGTGCATGTCCCGTTTGGTGACATCGAGGCCCTCCGCGCCGCCATTGATGAGACCACCGCTGCCGTCTTCCTCGAACCGATCCAGGGTGAGGCCGGCGTCCGGCCGCTGCCTGCCGGCTACCTCAAGGCGGCCCGCGAGGCCACGAGCGCGGCCGGCGCCCTGCTGATCCTCGACGAGGTCCAGACTGGCATCGGCCGCACCGGCAAGTGGCTGGCCAGCGAGGACGCCGGGATCATGCCCGACGCCGTTACCCTCGCCAAGGGCCTGGGCGGCGGCTTCCCGGTCGGCGCGCTCGTCACGTTCGGCCCGGAAACGTCTGCTCTGCTGACCGCCGGCCAGCACGGGACGACATTCGGCGGCAACCCGGTGGCCACCGCCGCCGCCCTCGCCACCCTGCACGTCCTGGAAAACCAGGACATCCTGGCCCACGTCCGGAACCTGGGGGAGCATCTGCGCGCCGGCCTCGCCGGAATCGCCGGCGTGACCGAGGTCCGCGGCGAGGGGCTGCTGATCGGCTTCGACCTCGACGCCGACGTCGCCCCGGGCGTCGTGGCCGCCGGTCTCGACGCCGGGTTCATCGTCAACAGCCCGGGCCCGCGCACCATCCGGCTGGCGCCCCCGCTGATCCTGACCACCGAGCAGGCAGACCTTTTCCTGGCCGCCCTGCCGGCACTGCTCGAGACCGCCAAGACCAACGCTGCAAAGGACGCCAAGTGACCGCCGCCGTGACCGCCTCAGTGCCCGCCCGCCACTTCCTCAAGGACACGGACCTCAGCCCGGCCGAACAGGCCGAGGTCCTCGAGCTCGCCGTCCGGATGAAGGCCGCGCCCTACAGCGTGCAGCCCTTCGCCGCGGACGGCAACGGCCGCCGGACGGTGGCCGTCATCTTCGACAAGACCTCCACCCGGACCAGGGTCTCCTTCGCCACCGGCATCGCGGACATGGGCGGCAACGCGCTCATCATCAACCCCGGCGAGGCGCAGATCGGGCACAAAGAATCGGTCGAGGACACCGCCAAGGTGCTCGAACGCATGGTCGCCACCATTGTGTGGCGCACCGGCGCACACGCCGGGCTCGTCGCCATGGCCGAGAACTCCCGCGTTCCGGTCATCAACGCCCTGTGCGATGACTACCACCCATGCCAGCTCCTGGCCGATCTGCTGACCGTCAAGGAGCACAAGGGCTCGCTCCAGGGCCTGACCATGGCCTACCTGGGCGACTCGGCCAACAACATGGCCAACTCCTACCTGCTGGCCGGCGTGACGGCGGGAATGAACGTCCGCATCGCCGGACCGGAAGGCTACCTGCCGTCGCCGGAGATCATCGCCGCCGCCGAGGACCGCGCCGCGGAGACCGGCGGCTCGGTGCTGGTGACGGTTGACGCCGCCGAAGCGCTCCTGGGCGCCGACGTCGTCGCGACCGACACGTGGGTGTCCATGGGCCAGGAGGCGGAGAAGGAAGCGCGGATGAAGCTGTTCCGCGCCTATTCCGTGGATGCCGACGCGATGAAGCTCGCGGCGCCGGACGCCGTCGTGCTGCACTGCCTCCCGGCCTACCGGGGCTACGAGATCGCCGCGGACGTCATTGACGGCCCGCAGTCGGTGGTCTGGGACGAGGCCGAAAACCGGCTGCACGCGCAGAAGGCACTCATGGCCTGGCTCATGCACCGCTCCGGTCTGGCAGTGGTTGACGGTCTGGCGCCAGTCGGTGGGCAGGCGCCACTCGATGGTCCGGCACCGGTGGGCGGACCGGCCTGATGTCCGTCCAGCCAGCCTCTCCTGGGGCCAGCCCGGCCACCAAGACAGCCCGGCAGGCGCGGATCACGGCGATTCTCACGGGCGAATCTGTCCGTTCCCAGGCCGAGCTCGCGGCGCTGCTCGCGGACGACGGGGTCCAGGTCACCCAGGCCACGCTGTCACGCGACCTCGTGGAACTCGGCGCCGTCCGGGTCCGCGGCAAGGACGGCGTGCTGGTCTACGCCGTCCCGGGGGAGGGCGGCGAACGGGCGGCCAAGAGCGGCGTCACACAGGAAATCCTCGACGCCCGGCTGACCCGGTTGTGCGGGGAACTGCTCGTCACCGCCGAGGCCTCCGCCAACCTCGTGGTGCTTCGGACCCCGCCGGGCGCAGCGAACTTCCTGGCCCTCGCCATCGACCACTCCGTGATGCCCTCGATCCTGGGCACCATCGCTGGGGACGACACCGTCCTGCTTGTCACCCGGGACCCCCTGGGCGGCGCGGACATCGCCGCACGCTTCCTGCAGTTCGCCGAGGAAGCCGGCCAATAGGCCACTCCATGAGCCCTCACAGGACCGGGCACCCGGGGTGTGTGACAGGCTTGCAACAGACAGATTTTTCCCAGACTTAAAGCATCACCAAACAACTAAGGAGCATTTCCGTGACTGAGCGTATTGTTCTGGCCTACTCCGGTGGCCTGGATACTTCCGTAGCCATCGGCTGGATCGGTGAAGCCACCGGCGCCGAGGTCATCGCCGTGGCGGTCGACGTCGGACAGGGCGGCGAATCGCTGGAGACCATCCGCCAGCGCGCGCTGGGCTGCGGCGCCGTCGAGGCCTACGTCGCCGATGCCAGCGAGGAGTTCGCCAACGAGTACTGCGTGCCCACGCTGAAGGCCAACGCCCTCTACCAGGGCCACTACCCGCTGGTCTCGGCCATCTCCCGCCCGGTGATCGTCAAGCACCTGGTCAAGGCCGCCCGCGAATTCGGCGCCACCACCGTCGCCCACGGCTGCACCGGCAAAGGCAACGACCAGGTCCGCTTCGAAGTCGGCATCCAGACCCTCGGCCCGGACCTGAAGTGCATCGCCCCGGTCCGTGACCTCGCCCTGACCCGCGACAAGGCCATCGCCTTCGCCGAGGAAAAGGGACTGCCGATCGAGACCACCAAGAAGAACCCGTACTCGATCGACCAGAACGTCTGGGGCCGCGCCGTCGAAACCGGCTACCTCGAGGACATCTGGAACGCCCCCACCAAGGACATCTACGACTACACCGCCACCCCGGAATTCCCGCCGGCACCGGATGAGGTCACCATCTCCTTCGAGGCCGGCGTCCCGGTCGCGATCGACGGCGTCAAGGTCACCCCGCTGCAGGCCATCAAGGAACTCAACCGCCGCGCCGGCGCCCAGGGCGTGGGCCGGATCGACGTCGTCGAGGACCGCCTCGTGGGCATCAAGTCCCGCGAGATCTACGAGGCACCGGGCGCCATGGCGCTCATCACCGCGCACAAGCACCTCGAAGACATCACGATCGAGCGCGAGCAGGCCCGCTTCAAGGCGACCGTCGGCCAGCGCTGGGCCGAGCTGGTCTACGACGGCCAGTGGTTCTCGCCGCTCAAGCGCTCCCTCGACGCCTTCATCGAGGACACCCAGAAGTACGTCTCCGGTGACATCCGCATGGTGCTGCACGGCGGCCAGGCAATCGTCAACGGACGCCGCTCCGAGACCTCGCTCTACGACTTCGACCTTGCCACGTACGACACCGGCGACACGTTCGACCAGTCGATGGCGCGCGGCTTCATCGAGCTGTGGGGCATGTCCGCCAAGGTTGCCTCCGGCCGCGACATCCGCGTCGCAGGACAGTGAGTCAGCCGCAGGGCCCACGGGCGCAGGGGTCCCCGGCCGAGCGAAGCGAGGCTGGGGGGCGCCCGGGGACGAAATCCGAAGCAACGAATACGGGAGCGCTGTGGGGCGGCCGGTTTGCCGGCGGCCCCGCGGACGCCCTCGCCGCGCTGAGCAAGTCCACGCACTTCGACTGGCGGCTGGCCCGCTACGACATCGCCGGGTCCAAGGCGCACGCCCGCGTGCTGCACAAGGCCGGGCTGCTGGACGACGCCGAACTCGACGGCATGCTGGCCGCCCTGACGCAGCTGGATGAGGACGTCGCCTCCGGCGCCTACCTGCCGGCCGAGTCCGATGAGGACGTGCACGGTTCGCTCGAGCGCGGCCTGATCGAACGCGCCGGTACCCAGCTCGGCGGCAAGCTCCGCGCCGGCCGGTCCCGCAACGACCAGGTGGCCACCCTGGGACGGATGTTCCTGCGCGATCACGCCCGGATCATCGCCCGCGGCGTGCTCGCCACGATTGACGCTCTCGTGGACCAGGCCAAGGCGCACCAGGGCGTGGCCATGCCTGGCCGCACCCACCTGCAACACGCCCAGCCGGTCCTGCTCAGCCACCACCTGCTGGCCCACGCATGGGCGCTGCTGCGCGACGTGCAGCGGCTGGCCGACTGGGACAAGCGCGCCGGGGTTTCGCCCTACGGCTCCGGTGCCCTGGCGGGCTCCTCGCTCGGCCTGGACCCCGAGGCCGTCGCCGCGGACCTGGGCTTCTTCTCGGCGACGCACAACTCCATCGACGGCACCGCCTCCCGCGACGTCTTCGCCGAGTTCGCCTGGATCACGGCCATGATCGGCGTGGACCTGTCCCGGGTCTCGGAAGAAGTGATCCTGTGGGCCACGAAGGAGTTCTCCTTCGTCACCCTGCACGACTCCTACTCCACCGGCTCCTCGATCATGCCGCAGAAGAAGAACCCGGACGTGGCCGAACTCGCTCGCGGCAAGGCCGGCCGGCTGATCGGCAACCTGACCGGGCTGCTGGCCACCCTGAAGGGCCTGCCGCTCGCGTACAACCGCGATCTGCAGGAGGACAAGGAACCGGTCTTCGACGCCGCCGACACCCTGGAGGTCCTGCTCCCGGCAGTTTCCGGGATGATCGCGACGCTGAAGTTCAACACCGAACGGATGGAAGCGCTGGCTCCCCAGGGTTTCGCGCTGGCGACGGACATCGCCGAATGGCTGGTCCGCCAGGGTGTGCCGTTCCGCGAGGCGCACGAGCTCTCCGGCGCCGCGGTCAAGCAGGCCGAAAGCCGCGGCGTCGAGCTCTGGGACCTCACGGACGAGGAATACGCCGCCATCTCGGGGCACCTGACGCCGGAGGTCCGTACGGTCCTGTCCACCGAGGGTTCGCTCAACAGTCGGAACTCGCAGGGCGGCACCGCACCGGCCGCCGTCGAACGCCAGCTGCTGGCCCTCGAGGGCGAGCTCGCCGGCGTGCGCGAGTACGCGGGCTAGCTAGCAGACGCGAGACGCTCCTGCATTGCCTGCAGGAGCGTCGGCGGATTTCCTGCCAAAAGTGAGGGAGCGTTTGGCGTTTGCCGCCGAAAACTCCCCGCTAGCATTGCGACATGAGCGAATCGTTCCGCCAACTGCTGCGTGCCCTGCCCGACTTCCCGGAAGTGCTCCCGGACTTCGACCCGGCGGCGGCGCCCGCTGACCCCGCGGAGCTGTTCCGGCTGTGGCTGGACGAGGCCCTGGCGGCCGGGGTGCCGCAGCCCAATGCGTGCAGCCTGGCCACCGCCGATGAGCACGGCCGGCCGTCGTCGCGGATGCTGATCCTGAAGGACATCGACGCCGACGGCTGGCACTTCGCCACGTCCCGGAAATCCCGCAAGGGCAAGGAGCTCACGGCCAACCCGCACGCGGCGCTGAACTTCTTCTGGCAACACCAGGGCCGCCAGGTGCGGGTGGCCGGGGACGTCGTGGAGCTGTCCGCGGAAGCCTCGGCCGCCGACTGGCGGGCCCGGCCCGGCGCCGACGACGGCGAAAATGCAGACAATGAAAACACAGACTGGCAGCTCTACGCCATCCGGCCCCGCGAAATCGAATTCTGGCAGGCCCGGCACGACCGCCGGCACATCCGGCACCGCTACGCGCCCCGCTGACCGGGCAACGCTCAGTTAATCCGACTTAATTGGGTGGCTCGGTTTAGGATGGGCGCCATGACCTCAATCACACCAGAGAACCTTCGGGCAGAACTGCACCGCGCCGCCGGAGTCGTGGCCGGAATCGCCGCGAAACTGACGGAACAGGACATCAAAGCGCCGTCGGAACTGCCCGGCTGGAGCCGCGGGCACGTGCTGGCCCACATCTGCGGGATTGCCAACGCGATGGGCCGGCAGCTCGAATTTGCCGCCCGCGGCGAGGGCGTCGAACTCTATGACGGCGGCTTCGAGGGGCGAAACCGCGCCATCGAGATGGCGGCCGGCCACAGCCTCGGGCAGCACCGGGCCGACCTCGACGCAGCGTTGGACCGGGCCCTGCGCGCCTTCGACTCCCTCGACGCGGCCGGCTGGCGTGAGCCCATCACCTACCGGGGAGGAGTCGTGTTCGACGGCGGCCTGGCACTGTGGCGCGAACTCGTCATCCATGCCGCCGACCTCGGCACCGGCCACGGACCGGAAACCTGGAGTCGCCCGTTCTGCGGGCACCTTTTCGATTTCCTCTCCGCGCGGGTACCCGAGGGCCAGCGCTTCGTGCTGCAGCCGCTCGGCCTGCCCGCGGTGGCCATCGGGAGCGGCGGAACATCGACCGTGATCAACGGCATGCTCACGGACATCGCCGCGTGGCTCGCCGGCCGCAACCCCACCCTCGGCAGCCTGCGCGCCACCGCCGCGGCCGACGGCGTCGACCTTCCGAAGCTGCTGCCCTGGCCTGCCGGCGTTCCGGTCAACAACTGAGTACGCCCGGGTCCGGCAGGCCGTCCCTCGCACACGGTGCACCCGTCAACAACTGAGCCCGCCCGGGCCGGGCGGGCTACGGAATAAGGCTCAGGGCCGTGCCGTCGCGAGGGCTGCTTCGCGTTCCCGGTCCAACAGGCTGCCCTTGACGGCCAGCCCCCAGCGGAAGCCGCCCAGCGTCCCGTCGGTGCGGATGACGCGGTGGCAGGGAACAAACAGGGCCGCCGCATTGAAGGCGCAGGCACTGGCCGCCGCCCGGACGGCCTTGGCGTTGCCGGACAGCTCCGCGTACTCCGTGTAGGTCACCGGGCGCCCCGGCGCGACCGTGCGCAGCACGTCCCAGGCATGGCTGCGGAACGGACCGGACTTCTGCAGCACCGGCACCCCCATGGCAGGCTCCGGATCGCCGGCATAGAACGCCTCCACGGCCTCGGAGATCTCGCCCAGCCCGGTGACGGTCTCGAATCCGGCCGGAAGCAGGGCAGCGTGGATCTGGCCGGTCAGCTCGCCGGGAACGGCGGTCCAGCCCGACGACAGGACAGCCCCGTCCCGGGCAATGATGGTGAACGGACCGTCCGGGGTGGACATGGTCAACAGCTGGGCTTTCATGGTTTCGCTTCCTTCGGAGTCTGCTTGTGGTTCTGCGTTGGAGCCTGCCTCGGCGGCAGGGACGGCTTGCGCGCCGCGGCCTGGGCAGCCGCTGCTGCGCGCCACAGGTGCATGGTGGCGTAAGAGCGCCAGGGGCTGACCTCACGGAAATCCGGGGCGAGGGTGGCGCCGTCGGGTGTCTCGGCGAGTGAACGGATGCCATTGCGGACCGCGGCGTCGTTGGCCAGGAACACATCCGGCGCGCCGATGACCCGCATCGCGACGTATCCCACGGTCCACGGCCCGACGCCGGCCAGGGGCAGGAGTCTGGCCTCCAGCCCCTGCACGTCATCGCCGTAGCCGAAATCGAGGTCCCCCGAGGCCATCGCCGCCGCGGCGCCCCGGACAGCATCGATCCGCCGCTGCGGGCCGCGGAGCAGTTCGAAGCCGGTCCCGGCGATCTGTGCGGCCGTCGGGAACAGCCGGTGGAGGCCGTCATCGGGCACCAGGCTCGTGCTCCCGGCCGCGGAAAGCTGGACCAGGGCGGTCCGCGCGGCGGCCACGGTGATCTGTTGGCCGATCATCGCCCGGATCAGCAGTTCCTGCGGATCAACGGCGCCGGGCATCCGGATGCCCGGCGTGAGCGCCACCGCGGCGGCCAGCCGGGAGTCGGCCTCGAGGGCGGCATCGATGGCGACCGGATCGGCGTCCAGGTCCAGCAGCCGGCGGACCCTGCTCAACAGGGCGGCCAGATCCCGGAGGTCGACGGCGCCGATGGTCAGCACGAGCGGACGCCCGGCCGTGCCGGCGTCGTAATCCACCCGGAAGCGGGCATCGCCGTGCATCAGCCGCAGGGTCCGGGCGTAGGAAGTGGAGGTACCTTCCTCGATCCCGGGGATGGCGCGGACGGCCAGGAAATCAAAGACGCCCGGGTCGAACGGTTCGCGGTACGGAAGGTTGAGCGTGAGCGCTGTGGTGGCCGCGGGGGAGCGGTGATGCCTGGCTGTGGCCCGGAGCGCGGAAGGCGTCATCGCAAAGACCTCGCCGATGGTCTCGTTGAACTGGCGCACGCTGCTGAATCCGGCGGCGAAGGCGATGTCCGAGACTTTCATGGCGGTGGAGACCAGCAGGGTGCGGGCGGTCTGGGCGCGGCTGGCCCGCGCCAGGGACAGCGGGCCGGCGCCGAGTTCGTGGCTGAGGATCCGGTTGAGCTGGCGCGAGGAGTATCCGAGCCGGGCCGCGAGCCCCTCGACGCCGTCGCGGTTGATCACGCCGTCATTGATGAGCCGCATGGCCCGGCCGGCGATATCGGAGCGCACGTTCCAGGCCGGCGTACCCGGCACGGCCTCGGGCAGGCAGCGTTTGCACGCACGGTAGCCGGCGTCGTGCGCCGCGGCGGACGTTTCATAGAACGTGACATTGTCCGCCTTGGGCGTCCGCGCGGGGCACGATGGCCGGCAATAGATGCCGGTGGTCCGGACAGCTGTGTAGAACTGCCCGTCGAATCGGGTGTCCCGGGCATCGATTGCCCGGTAGCGCTGCCAGAAGTCCATCACCCCATCCTGCCAGCTTCGCGGAGCAGCTGCTAGCGGAATTCGGACACGGCCGTCCTCACCTTTGGCGGTGTTTGTTAAAGTCTGAGCATGACTTCCAGCCCGCTTCCTGCCGAGTCCGGCATGGAGTCCGGCGCGGCCGTGTCCGTCCGCGCGCTGCTCTCGGCCGATGCCCGGCACGTGGCGCCGCTGATCCTCGGCGCGGTGCTGACGCACGACGGGCCCGGCGGATCCGTCTCGGTTCGGATTACCGAAGTGGAGGCATACCTGGGCCCGCATGATTCGCACCACCCTGACCCCGGGTCCCACACCTTCCGCGGCCAAACGGCCCGCAACGCCCCGATGTTCGGCCCGGCCGGCCACCTCTACGTGTATTTCACGTACGGGATGCACCATTGCGCCAATATCGTGTGCGGGCCCGAGGGCGTGGCGTCGGCGCTCCTGCTGCGGGCCGGCGAAGTGGTCGCGGGGCATGAACTGGCGAGGGCCAGACGGCCGACGTCGAAATCGGATGTCGACCTCGCGAGCGGGCCTGCCCGGCTGGCGACCGCGCTGGGACTGACGACGGCGGACAGCGGGCGGGATGCCCTCGCGCCGCCGTTCCGGCTGGAACCGGCCGCGCAGCCTCCGGAGGCGGTCGCCGCGGGCATCAGCTCCGGTCCGCGCGTCGGCGTCTCCGGCGACGGCGGCAGCCACGAGTACCCCTGGCGGTTCTGGCTCAGCGGCGACCCGACCGTCTCCCGCTACAAGGCGGCAAAGCCGGCAAAGGCGCCAAGCGCCCGCGGCGCGTGAGGCAGCGGGCACTGTGTGCGCCCCGTTCCCGCGCGCTGATGCCGGCACGTGCGGTGGGGGATGATGGAGCATTATGGGCGAGGGGAAGCGCGGAAAACCGGGCAGCGAGCTGGAGCGGCTCCAGATCTTCGCGGAGCTGGCCACCGAGTACTTCCGCATGGTGGAACTGTTCACCCCCGACGGCGTGCAGGTCGCGGCGGACTCCGTCGAGGCAGAGCGCCGGCACTGGATTGAGCTCTTCCGCGCGGCCCTGCTGCGCAAATTCATCGTTCCCGAAGAACACGTTTCGCTCAAACTCGTGGTGCGGGCGCTGCGCCTGTGCAACTACTCGGCGGACTCCCGGCTAGCCCAGGGCGCAGCAGAAGCGGCCGGGATGTTCACCAACGGGATGATCCGGGACCGCGAGGCGCTGATGGCCGAAATCGCTCTGGCCGACCATGACTTGTTCGAGGACGTCCTCTATGGACGGCTCCTTCACGGTGACGCCGACAGGTTCCGCCGGTCCGGATGGGCCGGGGACTACGCCCGGCTGAGCCGCGTGGCGGCCGGGCGGTTCGACGCCGAGCGCGCGCTACGAAAAGCGCTGGACATCGTCAACTACGGGCTTGCCAACGGACTCCTGCGCCCGCCGGAACCGGACTCCGTGCCTCCAGATGCCGTGCCCCCAGATGCCGGGCCTCCCGTTCATCCGGACGCCTTGCCGCCACCGGCAGGGGATTAGGGGTTCCAAGTTGCTGCGGGCTGCCCAGTGAATAGTCGGCGCCGACGGCGAAGGGGGCGAGCCGGCGCCGCAGGTCCTCGCGCACGTGCGGCCACTCCTGCGAGAGGATCGAGAAGACGGCGGTGTCCGCTCGTCCCCCGCCTGGCGCCGCGCGGTGGCCGCGGAGGACCCCCTCGAATTGTGCGCCGAGCCGTTCGATCGCCGTCGCACTCCTGGTGTTGCGGGCGTCGCAGCGGAAAGCCACCCGGTCCACTTCCAGTACCTCATAGGCGTAGGCGAGGAGCATGTGCTTGCTCGCCGGATTGACGTGGCTGCCCCAGAACTGCCGCCCGTAGAATGTTCCGCCGATTTCCAGGCGTTGCTGGTCCCGAACGTAGTCGCGGAGGGACGTCGTGCCCAGCAGGGCGCCGGTGCGCCCGTCCGTGACTGCGAACGGGATAGTGGCGGGATCCTCCAGCCGTGACCGGAACAGCGCCGCCAGCTCACTGGCAGTCCCAGGCATCGGTGCCGCCATGCCTGCCCACATGCCGGCGTCCACAAAATCGAAGAGACCCGCCGCATGGTGCGGGGCCAGCGGAACCAGCCGAACCCCATGGCCGGAGAGGACGATTTCGTGTCGCATTCGAGCATTCAATCACCGGCGGGATGGACAGGAGCGGCGAATCCGGCACCGACAGCGTGAACATTGGATGGCCGGTGGGTTGCCGCGGGCCGCCGGCACGGAAGGCCCGGGAAGCTTCCGGCTACCAGCCAGTAAGGTGGATGGGTGAATCAAAGCGACCCGAACCAGACGACGACTGCAATGCCGGTGGATGAACTGATCAAGAGCCTGTGCGCCACCATCCCGGACTATCCCAAACCCGGCGTCAGCTTCAAGGACCTGACCCCAGTCTTCGCCGACGGTGCCGCCTTCGGGGCCGTCGTCGATGCCCTGGTGGGACCTTTCCAGGGCCAGTTCGACGCCGTCGCCGGAGTGGAGGCCCGCGGCTTCCTGCTCGCGGCGGCCGCCGCCTACGCCACCGGGACCGGGGTCATCACGGTCCGCAAGGCCGGCAAGCTTCCGCGCGAGGTGTTCTCCGAGGACTACGCTCTGGAGTACGGCACCGCCACCCTTGAGCTGCACACCACGGACCTGGCGCCGGGGAGCCGGGTGCTGATCCTCGACGACGTGCTCGCCACGGGCGGCACGCTCGGCGCCGCGGCGCGGCTCTTCGAGCGGTGCGGGATCCACGTGGCAGGCATCGGTGTGGTCATGGAACTCGACGATCTTGGCGGCCGCACAGCCCTGACCGGCCACAACGTCCGGTCCCTGCTGCGGATTTAGCGGGCCTGCCGGGCTGGACCATCCGGGCCGTGTCGGTAGAATTCCCTGACGAAGACTGCCTTGGCATCGTTCGGCGACATGCAACAGCCGTGCCGACGAAATGGCTGTAGAATGGTGGGTCTGTCTTTTTCGATAGGGGAACGTTCGATGCACGACGCTGATTTGGTCCATGAACGCGACTATGTGGCCGGACTTTACGCCCGACTCGATGAGTTGCGGGCGGAGAAGCGCACCCAGCTGGCCCAGGTGCGCCGGGCCGGTGCCGTGGGCACCATGCAGAACGTTTCCGAACGTGATGCCTTCGCCGCCCTCTACGAGGACCGCCTCGCCCAGCTCGACGCCGTCGATGACCGGCTCGTGTTCGGCCGCCTGGACCTGGATTCCGGGGAGGCCCAGTACATCGGCCGCATCGGCCTGACCACCGAGGACCTGCAACGGCTCATGGTGGACTGGCGTGCGCCCGAGGCGGGTCATTTCTACCAGGCCACGGCATTCGACCGGCAGGGCGTCCGCCGCCGCCGCCACCTGATCCTGCAGGGCCGCGAGGTCAAGGCAATCGAGGATGACGTGCTCGACGCCGACATGCTCGCCGACAACGATTCGCTCCAGGGCGAGGGTGCCCTGCTGGCTGCCCTGAACTCCAAGCGGACGGGCCGGATGTCAGACATCGTCGGCACCATCCAGTCCGAGCAGGACCGGATCATCCGTTCCTCCATCTCCGGCGCCCTCGTCGTCCAGGGTGGCCCGGGCACGGGCAAGACCGCTGTCGCCCTGCACCGCGCCGCGTACCTGCTCTACACGCACCGGGACCGGCTCAAGAGCGCCGGCGTCCTGCTGGTGGGGCCGACGTCGTCCTTCATGAAGTACATCGAACGCGTGCTGCCCTCGCTCGGCGAGACCGGCGTCGTCATGGCGAGCCTGGGCCGGCTGATGCCCGGCATCACCGCCGTTGCCGAGCCGGACTCCGCCGTCGCCGCCATCAAGGGCCGGCTCGACATGGCCGAGGTGGTCGCCAACGCCGTGGCCAACCGGCAGCGCATTCCGGACGGAAACCGGACCCTTGAGGTGGACGGCCGCAAACTGGTCCTCACGCCCAGGCAGGTCCGCCGCGCCAAGGAGAGGGCGCGCGCCACGGGCAAACCGCACAACGAGGCCCGCGTCTCCTTCGTCAAGATCCTGCTCCGAGAATTGACCGAGCAGATGACGGAGCTGGTGGAGGCAGGCAACATCGGCAACAACGCCGACCGCTCCTACCTGGCGGAGGATGTCCGCTCGGCCCGGGATGTCCGGATCGCCCTGAACCTGTGCTGGATGCCGATGACCCCGGAGAAACTCGTGGGGGAGCTGCTCAGCAAGCCGGCCATCCTCGAGGCATGCACCCCGAACTTCAGCCCGGAAGAACGCGCACTGCTGCTCCGTCCGGCCGATTCGCCCTGGACCGAGTCCGACGTTCCGTTGCTGGACGAGGCTGCCGAATTGCTCGGCGAGCTTGATGCCGCCGCCGGGCGCGGCCTGGCGCAGCAGGAACAGGACCGGGCCCGCGACCTGGCCAACGCCAAGCAGACCCTGGTCAACATGGAAACCGCCGGTGTGGACGTCCTTGTCACGGCAGAAGACCTGGTGGACCAGAACCAGGAGCGTGAGACGCGGCTGACCGCTGCAGAGCGTGCCACCACGGACCGTTCCTGGGCCTTCGGGCACATTGTGGTGGATGAAGCGCAGGAGCTGTCACCCATGCAGTGGCGGCTGCTGGTCCGACGCTGCCCGCTGAAGTCCTTTACGATCGTGGGCGACATCGCGCAGACCAGTTCTGTTGCCGGCGCCAACTCCTGGCACAGCGCACTGGGCCCGATGTTCGGCGACCGCTGGCAGCTCGAGGAGCTGACCGTCAACTACCGCACCCCGTCCCAGATCGCCGAGGCCGCCGCCCGCATGGCGACCGCGGCCGGACTGGTGGTTTCGGCGCCCAAGGCCGTGCGGGAAGGGCGCTGGTCCCCGGTCATCGACAAAGTCGGCCAGGGCCAGATCGTCAACAAGCTCGTCGAGGTGCTTCCGGAGGAACTGGACGCCATCGAGGGCGGCCTGCTGGCGGTCATCGCCGACGGCGGCCTTCTCCCCGAGGCCAGCGCGGCACTGCGGGCCGTGTACGGCCACCGGGTCGGGACGGGCGCGGGGAGTTACGCGCAGGACATCGTGGTGATCAGTCCCCGCGAGGCGAAGGGCCTGGAATTCGACGGCGTCGTGGTCCTGGAACCGACGGACATGCTCAATCACGAGCACGGCCGGGTGGGTGACCTGTACGTGGCCATGACCCGGCCCACCCAGCGCCTGCGGCTCATCGCCGCCGCCGGAGTCCCGGCAGGCATCGAGGAGTAAGCCGGGCCGGCAGGCGTCACCTGCGCTGCCGCCCGGTTGATCCTGCTAACTTAGATTCCGTGTCCCAGCTAAATATTCTCGATGCCCAGCAGAACGATCCCAGCTTTGCCAATATCTGGCAGGAGCTGAAATGGCGCGGCCTTGTCCACGTCTCCACGGATGAGGCGGAGCTCGAAAAGCTCCTCGCCGGCGACCCCGTGACGTATTACTGCGGCTTCGATCCGACCGCGCCGAGCCTGCACCTGGGCAACCTGGTCCAGCTGCTGCTCATGCGCCGGATCCAGCTGGCCGGCCACAAGCCGCTCGGACTCGTGGGCGGCTCCACGGGCTTGATCGGTGATCCGCGTCCGACGGCGGAACGCACCCTGAACACCAAGGACACCGTGTCCGAGTGGGTAGGCTACCTTCAGGCCCAGGTCCGTAGGTTCCTGAGCTTCGAGGGCGACAACGCAGCCCGGATGGTCAACAACCTGGACTGGACGGCGCCCCTGAGCGCCATCGACTTCCTGCGCGAGATCGGCAAGCACTACCGTGTCGGCACCATGCTCCGGAAGGACGCCGTCGCCTCCCGCCTCAGTTCCGACGAAGGCATCAGCTACACGGAGTTCAGCTACCAGATCCTGCAGGGCATGGACTACCTGCAGTTGTTCCGCGACTACGGTTGCATGCTGCAGACCGGCGGCTCGGATCAGTGGGGCAACCTCACCAGTGGCACCGAGCTCATCCGCAAGGTTGAGGGCAAACACGTCCACGCCCTGGGAACGCCGCTCATCACCAACTCTGACGGCACCAAGTTCGGCAAGAGCGAGGGCAACGCGATCTGGCTGGATCCAACCATGTGCAGCCCGTACGCGTTCTACCAGTTCTGGCTCAACACGGCGGACGCCGACGTCGCGGACCGACTCAAAGTGTTCACCTTCCTGAGCCGCGCCGAGATTGAGGAACTGGAGCTCGCGATCGCCGAACGGCCCTTCGCCCGCGAGGGCCAGCGAAAGCTGGCCTACGAGGTGACTTCGCTCGTCCATGGCGTGGACGCCACCGAGAAGGTCATTGCGGCTTCCGCCGCGGTGTTCGGCAACGGCGACCTCTCCGTACTGGACGAAGCGACACTGAAGGCGGCGACCTCCGAGCTGCCCTCCGCCACGGTTGACGCCGGCGCCCTGGGCATCATCGAGCTGCTGGTCGCCTCCGGTCTGTCTGAGAGCAAGTCCGCCGCACGCCGCACCGTGGGGGAGGGCGGCGCCTACGTCAACAATGCGAAGGTGTCTGACCCCGACGCCGTTATTGCGGCCAGCGAGTTGCTGCACGGGCGCTACCTGCTTCTGCGCCGGGGCAAGAAGAACCTGGCAACGGTGGAAGTCGCCGCGTCCTGACCAGCACGGGATCCTGACCAGTACCGGATCCTGACCGGTACCGGATCCTGACCGGTACCGAAAACGCACCTGCACGCTCCTTCCCGGCCGATTTGCACGGCCGGGGAGGAGCGTGTATTGTTTTCTGAGTTGCCGCCGTTGAGTGGTGACAAACCCCCACAAATGAGAAGCAATTCTTCATGCGCCAGGCGCACATAATGAAAATTGCTTCAATTATGCTGGGCGGATTCGCTCCACAAAGCGAAATTCCGATGAAAATCGCGAATTTGCAAAGTGGAAATGAATGAAATAAGCTGTAAACATCGCAGCGAAGAAAAGCGAAATAAAAAATTCATGGAAATGAATTGTTTCGGCAAGTATTCGAATGTGTCTGTTGTTTGAGAACTCAATAGTGTGCCAAGTTTGTTGATACCAATTTATTGTATTGAATTGGTTGAATTTGCCGGGCCCGCCACCCCGTGGTGTGGTCTGGTGTTTTTAGCTGGTTTCAAATTTTGTGCAGCGTGTGCATCCC
>NZ_JBFUAR010000026.1:0-123995 GCF_056406175.1 Arthrobacter sp. P1_D12 | reverse complement strand
CACACACCGTGTGGAGGCCCTCCTTCTTGACGAGGTTTTTGAGCTGGACGAACTCCGGGCCCATCTGGACCTTGGCCTTGATCCATTCCGGCTTCCGTTCCACCGGTGTGGCCGCGTTTCGCTGCTCAATGCGCAGCATCTTCCGGCCTTCTGGTGCCAGTGTCACAGTAGAGCTCCTTCTGGGGTTGCAACTAGGGCTTGTTCATTCTCGCGCAGTTCTTCGGTGATCCGCGACACGAGGTCCGCCGGGGTGACGTCCCTGCCAAGTTCCTGGGCGATGGTGGTGACTCCGGCGTCGCTGATCCCGCAGGCAATGATCTGGCCGTAGGGGGCGAGATCGTTGTTGCAGTTGATCGCGAAGCCGTGCATGGTGACGCCTTCGTTGACGCGGATGCCGATGGCCGCGATCTTGCGGTCCGGGCCCTTCTCGTCCTGCTCGATCCAGACGCCGGCGCGGCCCTTGATCCGGACGGCGTCGATGCCGTAGTCCGCCAGGACGGCAATGATCACGGCTTCGAGGCGCTCCACGTAGTCGCGGATGCCTGCCTTGTTCTTGAGCTTGATGATGGGGTAGCCCACCAGCTGGCCGGGGCCGTGCCATGTGAGCTTGCCGCCGCGGTCCACTGCGACCACGGGAGTTCCGTCAAAGGGCCGTTCGTGGTCTTCGGTGCGCTTGCCGGCGGTGTAGACCGCGGAGTGTTCGAGCAGCAGTACAGTGCTGGGCGCGGTGCCCGCGAGGACTTTTTCATGCAATTCGCGCTGGATGTCCCAGCCGCGCGTGTAATCGATGAAGTCCGGGGCGAGACCCAGCTGTTTGAACTCAAGAGTCATGGCATCAAGCTTAGACCCCGCCGCACCCACCGCCCGTTTGTGTGCTTAAGCTCTCATGCCTGTGGATAACTTCTGCACGATTCCGCGCAATCGACTATTCCTTGGGTATGGAAGATCTCCCGCCGGCCGCCGGTGCGGCCCCCCAGGTTCCCGGTTACGACGTCGGACGGCTGCTGGGGCGCGGCGGCAGCGCCACGGTCTGGCTGGTGGCCGAACAGTCAACGGGCCGCGAGTTCGCGCTGAAATGCTTCGATGCCGACCGCGCTGCACCGGAAGAGTCCGAGGCCGAGGACGTCATGCGGCGCGAAGTCCGGATCCTCTCCGCCCTGTCACACAGCCACCTGCTTCGCGTGCACGCCGTCGTGCGCCTGCCGGTTCACGACTCTGGCGGCAGCGGCCTCGGGCTTGCGCTGGACTACGCGCCCGGCGGCTCGCTGGCGGCGCTCGTGGGAAGCCGGGGACGTCTGGGGCCCGGCGAGACGGTGACGGTCCTGACTCCCATCGCGCAGGCCCTGGCATACCTTCACGGACAAGGATTCACCCATGGTGATGTGGCCCCCGGCAACGTGCTCTTCACTGCCGACGGCAAACCGCTGCTGGCCGATCTCGGCGTCGCGCGCATGGTGGCCGACGCCGCTCCGGTCGCGGAAGAGGGCACGGCAGGATTCCAGGATCCCGCCCCCGCGGACGCTGTGCGGGCCGGACTGCAGCCCGAACGCGACATTTACTCCCTGGCGGCCCTGGGCTGGTATTGCCTCACCGGACGGGCCCCCGAGCCCGGGGCGCATCGCCCACCGCTGAGCCTTCTGGTGCCGGGGGTGCCGGCAACGTTGGTGGCCGCCCTCGAAGCGGGACTGAGCGGGGAGCGGCGGGAGCGTCCGCCGGCGGCGGAGTTTGCCGCTATGGTCTACCGCAGCGCCCGGGCGGAGCCCGTCGATCTGTCGGTCTCCGTGCACCCCACAGTCATCCCCCAACTGCTCACACGCAAGGCCGTGCAGTCCGGCCCGGGCCGGCGCCCAGGCACCATCCGGAAAGCCGGACTCCACCGCGGGTTCCGAAGGACTCCCGCGCGGCGGGCGCTGCTGCCCGCTCTCGCAGCTGCAGTCCTGCTGGCCGGCACCTGGCTGCTGGCCGGTGGCGGGACGGCCCTCGACGCCATCGCCGGGATGTTTCCAGGGATCGTGTCCGGCCACGATGCGCCGGTGCAGGCAGGAAGTCCCGTGGGCCACGAGGGACCTGCGGCGCCGTCGGAGGGGCCGGTTGGCGAGCCGCCGCCCCCCACCGCCGCCGGCGGGGCCGCCGCCATCCTTCCCGATCTTGAGGCACTCCTGGCCTCCGCCGACCCGGTGGAGGCGGTCCGCGGCCTGGCCCGGCTCCGTTCACTGGCACTGAGCTCTGGCGACTTCAGACTGCTCGAGGCCGTCAACGCCCCGGACTCAGCGGCCGCCGCCTCGGACGGCCGCATCAAAGCGCAGCTCAGCGCCTCCGGCCACGTCCTGGCCGGATTCTCGACCGCCCTGACCCGGATCGAGACCACCGCGGAGAGCAGCCCCGCCCGGGCCGTGGTGGCCATCACCACTGAACCTTCCGCTTACCGGGAAATCGATGGGAACGGCGCCACGGTGGCCGAAGTACCCGCCGCCTCCGCGCAGCAGCTTCACCTGGTCCTGGTGCCCGTCGACGGGCGCTGGCGGATCCAGGACGTTCTGTCCCCGGGGCCCGAAGCGGGCTAGGGTTCCACGCTTCAGGGCGCGGTGGTACCCTCCCTGCGACGGCTGCTTGCAAGTGCCTGACGCCGGAGAGGGACGCCATGTCGACCACGGTTCCGAAGAAGCAGATGACCGTCATTCAAGCAGCGTTCATCGGGGTGGGTTCCATGGTGGGCGCGGGAATCTTCGCGCTGCTGGGCGCAGCTGGCGCTGTCGCCGGCTCGGCTGTGTGGGTGTCCTTTCTGGTGGCGGGCGCCATCGCCGGCCTACAGGGGTACTCGTTCGCGAAGCTCGGCGCGACGTACCCATCGGGCGGGGGCATGCTGGCCTACCTGGCCCGGGGGTTCGGGGAGGGGCACGCTACGGGCATCGTTTCGTGGCTGTTCTACGTGACCGGCGCGATCGTGGGGGCAATGGTGGCGTCGTCCTTCGGTGGTTATGCCAGTGCAGTCCTGACCGGTCGCGACCCAGGCTGGGCCAAAGTGTTCGCGGTCGCACTCATCCTGGTCATGACCGTCCTGAACGCGGTCGGTTCCGCGGCGGTCGCAAGAGTCCAGTCCGTGATCGTGAAGATGGTGCTGGCCATCCTGTCCTTGTTCGCGATTGTCACGATCGCGAACTGGAACCCAGCGCTCCTGGACCCGGCCGGCTACCCCGGCGTCCGCGAGGTCATCGCGAGCGTGGCGCTGACGTTCTTCGCCTTCCTGGGGTTCGGTGTCATCACCTTTACCGCAAAGGATCTGCCTGACCCGTCACGTCAACTGCCCCGCGCCATGTATCTGGCACTGGCGATCGCCACGACGGTGTACGTCGCGGTTTCCCTGGGCGTCTTCGGAACCTTGACCGCCGATGAGGTGGTCGCCTACGGCGCCACAGCGCTGGCCGAGGCCGCCAAGCCCACGCTGGGCCAGTTCGGTTATGTGCTGATGGTGATCACCGCACTGCTCTCCACGTCCGGGGCGGTGAACGCCAGCCTCTACCCCTCTGTGGGGATGACCCGGCATCTCGCCTCGGTGGGACAGTTTCCCCCGGTCTTCGGCCGCTCCGTGGGCCGCAGGCAGGTGCCGGTTGGGCTGCTGGTCATGGCCGGCCTCGCGGCGCTGATGGTGGTGACGTTCAACCTGAACAGCATCGCGTCGCTTGGAAGCGCGGTCGCGTTGCTCATTTTCTCCGCGGTCACGATGGCCCACTTCAAGGTGTACAGGGAGACCGGGGCCAAGTTTTTGGTGCTTATCATCGCCCTGATTGCGACCCTGGGAACGTTCGTCGTGTTCTGCACCACCACGCTCGTCAATGAACCCGCCACCGCCGCCGCGCTGGTGGTCATCCTTGCACTGGTCCTGATCACCGATTTGCTGTGGAAGCGCGCCCGAAACCGCGCAAATTAGCACCCCGGCGACCTGACGTATAGGGGAGTTGGGGACTGTTCCCTGCTAATTCCTAGGTCCATGCTGTAGGCACCGAGCACTTTGTGTGATAGAGGGGGGGCAGTGGGCATGTTCAAGCCGACGACTACTCGCCCCAGGCGGTTTAGCTCCGCCTGGCCCGTGGCGCAGACCACGGGGCACTTGAGGGTGTGGCTCACGTGAGCGAACAGGCAGTGACCCGGCCGAAGGCGCCACCGGCCGTGTGGATCTCCTGGGTAGCCCTGGCACTCATGACTACCAGTTCAGTGGCCAGTCTCCGTGCGGCACCGACCATGGCCGTCTACGGCCTCGCCTCAGTCTTCCTCTACCTCGTTCCCGCGATCGTCTTCCTCCTGCCGACTTCCCTCGTGTCCGCTGAACTGGCGTCAGGATGGAAGGGCGGCATCTACAACTGGGTAGCGTCCGGAATCTCCAAACCGATGGGCTTCCTGGCGGTGTGGTGCCAGTTCGCCATGACGATTTTCTACTATCCAACCCTGCTGGGCTTCGTCGCGAGCACACTGGCCTACGTCTTCAACCCGGCGCTGGCCAGCAGCGGCGTGTGGACGGCCTTGGTGATCGTGGTGTTCTACTGGTCCGGCGTGTATGTCTCATCCCGCGGCACGAAGGGTGTGGCAGGCCTGGCCAGCGGCGGCCTGATCATCGGCACCCTGATCCCGGGCGCACTGCTCGTCATCCTGGGTGTCGTCTTCCTCGGCCAGGGAAATCCGTCCGCCGCTCCTATGACCGCGGCCAACTTCTTCCCCGAGTGGGCCGGGCTGGCCAGCCTGGTGCTGATCGTGAATAACTTCCTGTCCTACAGCGGCATGGAGATGAACGCTGTGCACGTGTCCTCGCTGAAGGACCCGGGTAAGGAGTATCCGAAGTCGATGTTCCTGGCCATGGGACTGGTACTGCTGATCTTCATCCTGCCGGCGCTGGCGATCAGTTGGATCGTTCCGGCCGATGAACTCTCCCTCACAGCCGGTGTCATGCAGGCCTTTGACGCGGTGCTGGCCTCCTTCAACCTCCAGGCGCTGACACCGATCCTCGGGATCATGCTGGTCGCTGCCTCCCTCGGCGGCATGCTGACGTGGCTGGCCGGACCGTCCAAAGGCCTGCTGCTGATCTCACGGGAGGAAGGCTACCTCCCGCCGTTCCTGCAAAAACTGAACAAGAACGGCATCCAACAGAACCTCCTGGTCGTCCAGGGGCTCGTCACCACCGTGATCGCGCTCGGGTACGCGCTCATCCCGGATGTCTCCAGCGCATACTGGATTTTCTCGGTGATCACCACGCAGGTCTATCTGATCATGTACCTGCTGATGTTCGTGGCCGCGGTCCGGCTCCGCCGCAACGACCCGGAACACGCGCGTGGCTTCCGGGCGCCGATGCTGGTGACGCTTTGCGGCGTCGGATTCGCGGCCTCCCTGGCCGCTCTCCTTGTCGGGTTCGTCCCGCCGTCGCAGTTCGGCAACGGCGATCCGCTCGTCTATTTCCTGATCGTCGGCGGCGGCGCACTCGGGCTCGGCCTGCTCGTGCCGTTCCTCTTCTACAGGTTCCGCAAGCCCTCCTGGAAGCTGCCCGACCAACAAGCGCAGACGGAGGCACCTAAGTCATGAGCACGCATCAGGAGTCCTCCACCAAGCGCAGCCGCTCGGTCGTTTACATCGTTGCCATGATCCTGCTCGTAGTGTTCGCCGTCGTCGCACTGCTGAATTTCAGGTCGGCGAGGGAGACACAACAATCCCTGGCGAAGGCCGACCAGCTGATAGCGACGATCGAGGGGGCCGGCGGGACGGCGCCCTCACGCGAGCAGATAGCCCGGGTGCTGGGCGACGACGGCGGCGCCGTCTGCGCGAACCCGAACGACGCGCTGAGCCGGGCCACCTTCTTGAGCCAGCTGGCGAACGGGGCAACCGGGCCGGGCTACAGGCCGGTGATCGCGAACGCCCGGATCGCCGTCGGCGAGCTCGCGATTATTAAGGTCTATTGCCCGGACCAGCTCGCCGAGTTCCAGGAGTTCATCGACGACCTCAAGACGTCCAACACCGGTGGTGCGTGAGCCGTGGACCTGCGCGCCCGCATCACCGGTCTGATGGGTCCGGCACGGGAGGAGCTCGCCGAGTTCGTGGCCATCCGGTCGGTGGCGGATGCGCGGCAGTTTCCCGTCGAGGAGTGTGCCAAGGCTGCCCAGTGGGTGCTGGACAAGTTCGCTGGACTCGGATTTTCGGATGTGCACCTCGAACGGACCCCGGACGGCTCCGACGCGGTGGTGGGCTCCAGGCCCGGACCCGATCCGGACGCGCCCACCGTGCTCCTCTACGCGCACTACGACGTCCAGCCACCCCTCGATGACTCGGCATGGCGGACCCCGCCCTTCGAGCTCACTGAAGTGGACGGCCGCTGGTACGGCCGGGGCGCCGCCGATTGCAAGGGCAACATCCTCGCCCACCTGCTCGCACTGAGGGCGCTCGGCAACGACGTACCGGTTAACCTGAAGGTGGTGGTCGAGGGGTCGGAGGAACAGGGCACTGGCGGGCTCGAGGCGTTCGTCGCCAGCCACCCGGACCTGCTCCGTGCCGACACCATCCTGGTCTGCGACACCGGCAACGCTTCCGTGGGCCACCCGGCCGCGACCGTGACCCTGCGCGGGATGGTCAATGTCGTGGTGACGGTGGAGGCGATGGCGTCAGAGCTTCACTCCGGCATGTTTGGCGGGGCGGCCCCCGACGCGCTCGCCGCACTGATCGCCATGCTGGCATCACTGCGGGACCGGCAAGGCAACACGACGGTCACGGGATTGGACAACGACCAGACCTGGACCGGTGCCCCCTATCCGCCAGAGCAGTTCCGCACCGACGCCGGCGTCCTGGAGGGAGTGTCCTTGCTGGGGGACGGCACCGTGTCCGACATGCTCTGGGCGCGGCCCGCGGTCACCGTGCTCGGCATCGACTGCCCGGCGGTGACCGGCTCGACGGCGGCGATCGTGCCGCGGGCCGCGGCACGCCTGAACCTGCGCGTCCCGCCGGGCATGGCGGCCGCCGACGCCCACACGGCGTTGGTCAGCCACCTCAAGGCGGCCGCGCCCTGGGATGTCCACGTCGCGGTGGACCTCGAGGCCATCGGATCGCCATTCCAGGCGGCAGTCGGCGGCCCGGCCTTTGAAGCCATGAGCGCCGCGATGTCCCAGGCTTACGGCACGCCCATGACAACCCTGGGGCAAGGGGGATCGATCCCGCTCTGCAACGTCTTCGCGGACACCTACCCGGACGCGGAGATCATCCTGCTCGGCGTCGAGGAGCCACTCGCCCTGATCCATGCACCGAACGAGAGCGTCGATCCGGGCGAGATCAGGGCCCTGGCAGAGTCCCTGGCCCTCTTCCTCCAGAGGTACGCGACGCTGCACGGATAGTAGCGGCAGCTAGCCGCGCCCTGCCACCCAGGCGGCGGCCCCGGCGAGGGACGGGTGCTTCCAGGCGAAGCTGTTCTCCGCCAGGACGGCCGGCTCCAGCCGCTGGCTCGCGAGCAGCAGTTCTTCGGCGAGATCGCCCATCACCAGCCGCAGCACCGGGGCGGGTACCCGCAGCGCCGCCGGCCGGTGCAGCGCCCTGGCCAGTTGCGTGATCAGGGAATTCACATCTGCGGCTTCGGGGGCGCAGACGTTGACCGGCCCGGACACGGGCGCCGAGAGAAGGAAGGAAAAGGCGGCGGCCACATCCGGCAGAGTGATCCACGGCCAGAACTGCCGGCCATCGCCGAGCGGGCCGCCGACGCCCAGGCGCAGCAGCGGCAACAGCCGGCCCAGTGCGCCGCCGGAACGGCTCAGGACGACGCCGGTGCGGGGCGTGACCACCCGGACTCCGGCAGGCGCCTCATGCGCCGCTGCCTCCCAGTCGACGCAGATGCGGGACAGGGTGCCGGTGCCGGCCGGCGCGTTCTCGCGCAGCACCGCCGTACCGGCGTTGCCGTAGTAACCGGAGGCCGACTGGCTCAGGAACACGGCGGGCGGCGCGTCGGTGCGCGCCATGGCGGCCGCGAGGGTCCGGGTAGCCCCCAGCCGGGAGGCGCGGAGCTCGTTGACCCGCGCCTTGGTCCAGGGCCGGTCGCCGATCCCGGCGCCGGAGAGGTTGACCACCGCGTCCGCGCCCTTCAGCGCAGTGTCGTCGATCCGGCCGGCAGCCGGGTCCCACTGGAACTCGGCTGGGGACGCAGGGGCACGCCTGACCAGGGCGACGACGTCGTGCCCCTCGCTGCGCAGTGCACCCGAAAGGGCAGTTCCGATCAGCCCGGAGGCCCCGGCAATAAGGATTCGCATGATCCATCTCACCATGCCCGGCACGGCCGCGAAACCTCCCGGGCCGTAAGGACCGTTGTGGCTATGATCGAACGATGACCCCCTCGAGTTACTTCCGTTTCCCGCATCTGCACGGCGATCTGGTCACCTTTGTGGCCGAGGACGACGTCTGGATTGCACCCGTGGGCGGGGGCCGCGCCTGGCGCGTATCCTCCCTGCAACTGCCGGCCCGCAACCCCCGCTTCACCCCCGACGGCAAGCGTCTGGTCTGGACCGTCGTCCAAGGGACTGCCCCGGAAGTCGTCACGGCCAACGTCGACGGCGGCGGCTACAGCCAGTTGAGCTACTTCGGCCACCCTTCCACCCGGGTCAAGGGCTTCACCCCCGACGGCGACGTCCTGGTCACCAGCGCGTTCCGCCAGTCCGACAGCCGTCACACCCACGCCTACAGCCTCCCCGTGACCGGCGGCTGGGCGCAGGAACTCCCGTTCGGCCCGGTCGAGTCCGTGGCCTATGGCCCCGTCGTCGGCGACGAACGCCCTGTGGTGCTCGCCAGCGTCCTCTCGCGTGAGCCGGCCTGGTGGAAGCGCTACCGCGGCGGCGCCGCCGGCAAGCTGTGGATCGACGCGGACGGAAACGGCGAATTCGTCCGGCTCGCTGCCGCGCTGGACGGAAACCTCACCGACCCCCTGTGGGTCAAGGGACGGATCGCGTTCCTGTCCGACCACGAGGGCTACGGAAACCTCTATTCCGTCCTGCCCAACGGCAGCGACCTGCGGCGCCACACGGACCACGAGGACTTCTATGTCCGCCACGCCGCCACCGACGGCGAACGCGTGATCTTCGAATCGGCCGGTGAGCTCTGGCTGCTGCCCAGCCTCGACGCCGAGGCCGTCAAGCTCGACATTGTGCTCGGTTCCGCCTCGCAGGCGCGCCGGCCTGCCCCGCTGAAGCCCTCGAAGCACCTTGGCGACGTCGTACCGGACCGCACGGGCGCGTCCAGCGCCGTCGAATCCCACGGAACCGTCCACTGGTTGCGGCACAAGGACGGCCCTTCCCGCGTCCTCGAGGCCACCCCGGGCGTCCGGGCACGGCTGCCGCGGCCCTTCGGCGAGGGCCGGATCGCCTATGTCGCCGACCACGACGGCGTCGAGGCCCTGTACCTGAAAGCCATTGCGGCGCCCCTGGCCGGAGCGGCCGCGGCAGCATCGAAGGCCCCGCAGCCGGCCGTGCAGTCCGCTGCCGAGGCAACGGCCCGGCCCGCTGCTTCCGCCGAGGACGCCGGCATGCAGTTGCCCAAGCCGGTGTCCGCAGCCGCCCTGACCGGCGCAGGATCAATCCCCGCCGCTGCAAACGGTTCCGTGTCCGGCCCGGTCACAGCAGTCCCGGCCCCGGCTGCAGCAGACGCAGCCGGCTCCATCTCCGGCTCCGGGCCCGACCGGGCCGGTGCGGGCGCCGTGGAGGCCGCGCCCGCCTCCGATGAACTGACGCGGATCGACTTCCCCAAGCCCAGCCGGGCCAGCGCCATCGAAGCCAGCCCGGACGGGCGCTGGCTCGCGGTCGGCACGGCGTTCGGTGATATCTACCTTGCCGACACCCGCACGGGCACGATATCCCAGCTGAGCAGCATCGGCGAGGGCAGCATTGATGGATTCACATGGTCCCCGGACTCCGCGTGGCTCGGCTGGTCCGAGCCGGTCACGTCCTTCGGGTCCCGCAGCCGGCTCCGGATCACCCGGATCGACGACGGCACTGGAGCTGCGATCATTGACGTCACCGACGGCCGGTTCCGCGACGAGTCGCCGTCGTTCACCCCGGATGGCAAATACCTCGCCTTCCTCTCCAACCGCAGTTTCGACCCGGTCTACGACGGGCACTCCTTCGATCTGTCCTTCCCGAGCCCGATCAAGCCGTACCTCGTCGCCCTCGCCGCCGACACCCCGTCGCCCTTCGGCCCGAGCGTCGACCTCCACTTCGACGCCGACGCCGAGGCAGGTGCCGCCGGAACAGCGGCTGCTGCGTCCGGGCCGCAACCGGCGGCCAAACCCGTGCCGTCCGTGCGGGTCGACGCCGAGGGCCTGGCCCACCGCGTCATCGGGGTCCCGGTGCCGCAAGGCAACTACGCCGGACTCACCGCCGTCGCCGGCGCCCTGCTCTGGCTGGACAGCGAGCTCGCCGGCACCACCGGTGAGGGCCGGGCCAGCCTCGAGGACAAGGGCGCGGCGCCGAGCCTGGTCCGCTACGACCTGGCCAAGCGCCGTACCGCCACGATCGTTGAGGCCCTGGACAGCTACCGGCTCTCCGGCGACGGCGAAAAGATCGTGTTCATCCAGGACAAGCAGATCCGCGTGGCGCCGGCCGCCGCCAAGGCCGATGAGGACTCCGGCCAGCTGGTCAAGGTGGACCTTGGCCGCATCCGGGTGCAGCTGGACCCACTCAGCGTGTGGGGCCAGGCCTTTGACGAGGCATGGCGGCTCCAGCGCGACTTCTTCTGGACCGAGGACATGGCCGGCCAGGACTGGGAGTCCGTCCACGCCCGCTACCGCCCGGTGGTGGAACGCCTCGGCTCCCATGACGACCTGGTGGACCTGCTGTGGGAGCTGCACGGCGAGCTCGGCACCTCCCACGCCTACGTCCGGCCCATGGCCGCTGTCGAGAACGGCAGCAGCCCTCAGGGCCGCCTCGGCGGGGACCTGAGGTTCACCGGCGAGGGGTGGGAAATCACCCGCATCCTGGCGGGGGAGTCCTCGGACCCGCTGGCCACTTCGCCGCTGACCCGTCCCGGCGCCGACGCGAAGCCGGGCGATATCCTGCTGGCGATCGACGGCGTCGAACTGACCCAAACGCGGACCCCGGCAATGCAGCTTGTCGGCGCGGCCGGCCGCGCCGTGGAACTTACGCTGCGCAATGGCGCCGGCCATGGGGCGGCCGCGGGCGCCCAGCGCCGCGTGGCCGTGGTCCCGGTCAAGGACGAGGAGCGCCTGCGCTACCAGGAATGGGTCTCCGGCAACCGGCGAACTGTCCGGGAAGCCTCGAACGGGACGTTCGGCTACCTGCACATCCCGGACATGATGGCCAACGGCTGGGCACAGCTGCACCGCGATCTCGACACCGAAACGGCCTTGGACGGACTGATCGTCGATGTCCGGCGCAACCGCGGCGGCCACACCTCCCAGCTCGTGGCCGAGCTCATCGGGCGCAAGGTCACCGGCTGGAGCATGCCGCGCGGGGAAAAGCCGCGGACGTACCCGCACCACGCTCCCCGCGGACCGGTCATCATTCTCACCGATGAGTTCGCCGGCTCCGATGGCGACATCATCACGCAGGTCTCCAAGCTGCGGGGGATCGGGCCCGTCATTGGCACCCGCACCTGGGGCGGCGTCGTCGGGATCGACAACCGCTTCGCGCTGGCCGACGGCACCGGCGTCACCCAGCCGCGCTACGCCACCTGGTTCGCCGGTGGTGTTGGCTGGGGCGTGGAAAACTTCGGCGTCACCCCTGACATCGAGGTGACCTTCCCGCCGCACGCCTACGCCGCCGGAACCGACCCGCAACTGGAGTACGGAATCGGGGCGCTGAAGGAAATGATCCAGGAACTGCCCACGGACCGTCCGCCGCTGCGCGAGGGTTACCGCCGGGTCCGGCCCGCACCGCTGCCTGCGCGCCAGCAGGCCGGCCAGGCCTAGGCGCTCCCGGGCGCGGCCCGCACAGACGGTCCGCGCAGGACAGACGGCAAGGCCCCCGCCACCCTGGATATCCCGGGCGGCGGGGGCCTCGTGGTACTGCAGCCGGGCTAGGAGGCCAGGGTGGCGTCCAGGGTGATTTCGATGCCGGTCAGGGCAGCGGAGACGGGGCAGCCGGTCTTGGCTTCCTCGGCCAGCCGCTGGAAATCGTCGGCGGAAATGCCCGGGACGCGCGCGGCCAGGGTGAGGTGGCTGCCGGTGATCCCGGTACCCGGCTGGAACGTCACGTCGGCCTTGGTGTTGATCTCCTCGGCCGTGTGGCCGGCCTGGGCCAGGGCGTTGCTGAACGCCATCGAGAAACACGCGGAGTGCGCTGCCGCAATGAGCTCCTCGGGGCTGGTCTTGCCCTCGGCGGCCTCGGCGCGCGCCTTCCAGGTGACGTCGAAGTTGCCCAGCCCGGAGCTGTCCAGGGTGGTGTTGCCGGCGCCTGTCATCAGGTCGCCATTCCATACAGTGTGTGCGGTGCGTGTTGTAGCCATGTCCACTCCTCGACGTCGTTGTGAATCAGGGGTCCGGCTGGTGCCGGAGCCTGCCGTGATCAATCCTAGGGATTCTGTGCGGCCGCCGCACGGGGGTTCCGCTGTCAGAGGATTGTGACCCGTACAGTGTCGTCATGGAACTTACCGAAGATGCGCAGGTGCCAGGGGCGCCCGTGGCGCGTATTGCCACGATCATGGTCAACGCCGTCGATGCCGCGCGCCTGGCGCAGTTCTGGGCCGACTTGTTGGGTACGGGCGTCTCCTCGCGCTTCGAGCAGTTCGTCTGGCTGGAGCCCGCCGGCCCAGGGGCCCCGCAGCTGGCCTTCCAGCAGGTCCAGGACCCCACGGAGGGCAGGCGGCGCCTGCACCTGGACATCCATGGGCCCGACCCTGCGGCGTTGCGCGCCCGCGCCGAGTCCCTCGGTGCCGGGTTCGTGGAGGGCAATGGTATCGGCGACTTCCACTGGGATGTGATGCAGGATCCCGAGGGCAACGAATTCTGCATCGCCGGCGACTGACGGCTTAACGGTGGCAGTTAAACAACGACGGCGCCGCMCCCCCGSGGGGGAGCGGCGCCGTCATGGCAGGTGCAGTCAGCCGGTTACTGCCACAGGGTCGCGATCGCAACGTTGAGCAGTGCCAGGCCGCCAACGCTGTTCGCGAGGCCCTTGCTGATCGGCTCGCCCTTCTTGTACTTGCGGCGGCCAATGAAGGCCAGGACGCCGACGATCAGGGCGATGACAAGCTTGACGCCGAGCTTGGCGTAGTTGGCGTTCATGTCCAGGACCGGGATCAGCCCCATCATGATGATGCCCGTAATCAGCTGCAGCATCGCGCCGTCGAACTGGCGCGGGTGGACGGTGGGCTTCTTCATCTGGCCGATCCAGATACCGACAATCATGGCGGCGCCGATGATGTGCAGGAAGACCATGACGTTATAGACGATGTTCATGGCATCAGTGTAGCCAGAGTCTTCTACGCACCGTAGTAGGACCCGCCGCGGCCCCGGGGAGGAACAGCAAAAACGGCGACGGCGGCACGGGCGCCCGGTGGTTTCCCACCGGAGCCCGTACCGCCGTCGCCGTCAGTGTGCTTCTAGACCCTAGAGTCCGAGGTCGGCCTCGAAGGCGCCTTCCTCAAGGCGTGCCTTCAGCGTCTGCAGGAAGCGTCCTGCGTCGGCGCCGTCGACCAGGCGGTGATCGTACGTCAGGGAGAGGTACATCATCGAACGGATGGCCAGCGAGTCATCGCCGTTCTCGTCGGCGACCACTACGGCCCGCTTGACGATCGCGCCGGTGCCGAGGATGGCAACCTGCGGCTGGTTGATGATCGGGGTGTCGAACAGGGCGCCCACCGAACCGATGTTGGTGATGCTGAAGGTGCCGCCGGAGAGCTCGTCCGGGCCGATCTTGCCGCTGCGGGTGCGGTCGGCGACGTCGGCAATCTTGCCGGCCAGGCCGGCAAGGTTCAGGTTGCCGGCGTCCGAGATGACCGGAACCAGCAGGCCCTTGTCGGTGTCCACCGCAATCGCCAGGTGCTCGGCGTTGTGGTAGGTGATCTCCTGCTTGTCCTCGTCGTAGGAGGCGTTGACCTTCGGGTGCTGCTTCAGGGCCTCGGCAACAGCCTTGGCGATGAAGGGCAGGAAGGTCAGCTTGGAGCCGTTCTGGGCCTGGAAGGAGTTCTTGGCCTTGGCGCGCAGCTTGGCAACCTTGGTCATGTCGACCTCGTGGACCTGGGTCAGCTGGGTGGAGATGTCCAGCGACTCGCGCATGCGGCGGGCAATGACCTGGCGGATGCGCGGGGCCTTCTGCACGGTGCCGCGCAGCGAGGAGGCTGCACCTGCGGGTGGTGCGGCTGCCGGCGCAGATGCGGCGGGGGCTGCGGCCGGTGCTGCCTTTGCCTCGGCAGCTGCCAGCACATCCTGCTTGCGGATGCGGCCGCCGACGCCGGTGCCGGTGAGGGCCGCGATGTCGACGCCCTGCTGGTTGGCCAGCTTGCGGACCAGGGGAGTGACGTAGCCGGACTCTGCCGGTGCGGCAGCTGCTGCCGCAGGCGCGGGAGCTGCCGGGGCGGCGGGCGCAGACGGAGCAGCCGCTGCGGGAGCTTCCTGCTTGGGAGCCTCCGGTGCTGCTGCCGGTGCGGGGGCGGCCGGCGCTTCCTGCTTGGGGGCTGCCGGTGCTGCTTCCTGCTTGGGGGCCGCGGCGGGGGCCGGTGCGGCCGGTGCCGCGGCGCCGGAGCCGATGACGGCCAGGACGGATCCGACCTCGGCCGTCTCGTCCTCGTTGACGCGGATTTCCAGGAGGGTTCCGGCAACCGGGGACGGGATTTCGGTGTCGACCTTGTCGGTGGAAACCTCGAGCAGCGGCTCGTCGACCTCTACAGTGTCGCCGATGCTCTTCAGCCAGCGGGTCACAGTGCCTTCGGTGACGCTTTCACCCAGGGCAGGCAGCGTGACATCGTGTCCTTCACCTGCCGGAGCAGATTCCGGAGCGGCGGCAGGGGCCTCGGCGGCCGGAGCCTCCGCGGGAGCCTCTTCTGCGGCCGGCGCCGCTGCGGCGGGAGCCGGTGCCTCTTCGGCGGCCGCGGCCGGAGCCTCTGCCGCGGCCGGGGCGGCGTCGCCGGAGCCGATGCGGACCAGCGGGGCGCCAACTTCAGCGGTCTCGTCCTCGGCGACGAGGATTTCCTCGATCACGCCGGCGATCGGAGAGGGGATCTCGGTGTCTACTTTGTCGGTGGAGACTTCGAGCAGCGGCTCGTCCACCTCTACCCGGTCACCGACCCCCCGGCTTTGCGGGCCGGGTGCACCAAGCTCTGAGTTCATGCGGTGGTGCGGGCGGAGCTGCTAGCCGTGGAGCGGCTTGCCCGCCAGCGCCAGATGCGCCTCGCCCAGGGATTCGTTCTGGGTGGGGTGGGCGTGGACCAGCTGGGCCACGTCCTCCGGGTAGGCTTCCCAGTTCACAATCAGCTGTGCTTCACCGATCTGCTCGCCCATGCGGGCGCCGATCATGTGGACGCCGACGACGGGGCCGTCCTTCTGGCGGACCAGCTTGACCAGGCCGGACGTGCCCAGGATGGAGCTCTTCCCGTTGCCGGCCAGGTTGTATTCCTGGGTCTGGATCTGGTCCTCGCCGAACTTCTCCTTGGCGGCCTTCTCGCTGTAGCCGACGGTGGCGATCTCGGGTTCGGAGTAGGTGACCTTGGGGATGTTGACGTCCTCGACGATGACCGGCTTCAGGCCGGCGATCTCTTCGGCGACGAAGATGCCCTGCTGGTAGCCGCGGTGCGCGAGCTGCACGCCGGGGACGATGTCGCCGACGGCGAAGATGTTGCCGACGCCGGTGTGCAGGCGCTCGTTGGTGATGACGAAGCCGCGGTCGATCGTGATCCCGGCCTCTTCGTAGCCGAGGTTCGCCGTGACGGGGCCGCGGCCGACGGCGACGAGCAGGAGGTCGGCCTCGAAGGTCTTGCCGTCCACGAGGGTTACCTTGACGCCGTCGTCGTTCTGCTCGACGCCCTGGAAGAAGACACCGGTGGAGAACTTGATGCCGCGCTTCTTGAAGGCGCGCTCAAAGGCCTTGACGATCGTGGCGTCCTCGTTCGGAACCAGCGACGGGAGGCCTTCGACGATCGTGACGTCGACGCCGAACGACTTCCAGACCGAAGCGAACTCGACGCCGATCACGCCGCCGCCCAGGATGATCGCGCTCTTGGGGATGTAATCCATGGTCAGGGCTTCGTCGGAGGTGATGACCTTGCCGCCGATTTCCAGGCCCGGCAGGGTGCGGGAGTACGAGCCGGTCGCGAGGACAATGTTCTTGCCCTTGTACGCGGTGCCATTCACGACGACGGTGTCGGTGCCCTGAAGCTTGCCCTCACCCTCAATGACGGTGATGCCCTTCTTGCCCTTGATCAGACCCTGCAGGCCCTTGAACTTGCCGGCAATGATGCCGTCCTTGTAAGCGTTGACAGCCGTGATGTCGATGCTGTCAAGGGTCACGTTGACGCCGTACTTGGCCGAGTCGCGGGCGTGGTCCGCCAGCTCTGCCGAGTGCAGCAGGGCCTTGGTGGGGATACAGCCGTTGTGCAGGCAGGTGCCGCCGAGCTTGCCCTTTTCGATGAGGCCGACGGTGAGGCCAAGCTGGACAGCACGCAGTGCGGTGGCGTAGCCGCCGCTGCCGCCGCCGAGTACCAGGATGTCGAATTCTTGCGCAGTTGCCTGATCGGCCACTAAAACGCTCCCTCGCGTGAACGATGACACGAGAGTACGCATCATCTGGTCTTGGAACCTGTCTGCTGTGATTGTGCCAGCCGGCCGGTTCCCTTTCATTTGCGGGAAGGCATCGCCGCCCCGGCCACAAAGCCGCGATGCGCTAGACGGTCTTGGCGAGGATGTCCTCGACGTAGGCCACCAGGGTGCGGACGGTGCAGCCCGTGCCCTGTTTGTGGTTGTAGCCGTAGGGGCTGCCGTTATTGAACGACGGGCCGGCGATGTCGATGTGCGCCCACGGGATCTGTTCCCCGCCCTTGCCCTTGCCCACGAACTCGCGCAGGAAGACGGCCGCCGTCATCATGCCGCCGTGGCGTTCGCCAATGTTGGCGATGTCGGCGACCTGGGAGTCGAGGCTGGCCCGGAGTTCTTCCGGCAGCGGCATGGGCCAGACGAGCTCGCCGGCCCGGTCCGCGGCGGTCTTGATGGCGCCGGTGAGGGAGTCGGAACCCATTACGCCGGCGGTGCGGTCGCCAAGGGCAATGAGCTGGGCGCCGGTGAGGGTTGCGACGTCGATGATGGCGTCCGGGAATTCCTGGCTGGCGGCGACGATGCCATCGGCCATGACCAGGCGCCCCTCGGCGTCGGTGTTGAGGACCTCAACGGTCTTGCCGCCGAACATCGTCAGAACGTCCGCCGGGCGCTGTGCAGCGCCGGAGGGCATGTTCTCGGCGATGCAGAGCCACGCAGTCGCTTTGACGGGCAGCCCGAGGCCCGCGAGGGCCAGGACGGTGTTGAGGACGACGGCGGCACCCGCCATGTCGGACTTCATGTCGCCCATGCCCAGGGCCGGCTTGATGGAGATGCCGCCCGTGTCAAAGGTGATGCCCTTGCCCACGAGGGCGATCTTGGCCGTGGGCTTCGCCGGGGCGTATTCGACCTTTACGAGGCGCGGCTGCCGGGTGGAGCCCTTGCCGACGCCGAGGATGCCGCCGAAGCCCTCCTTCTCAAGACGCTTCTCGTCCCAGACGGTCACCTTCACCGGCAGGCCCTTGGAAAGTTCCTTGGCGGCGTCGGCGAAGGACTCGGGGTAGAGGTGGCTCGGCGGCTGGTTGACCAGCGTGCGGGTCGCGTTCACGGCAGTGCCGATCAGGGATGCCCGGTTCAGGACCGGCGCCAGCGCCTTGTCCGTGGCGAAGTCGGTGCGGATGATGACGTTCTTCACCGGGTCCTTGAGCCCGTCCTTGGAGGACCGGAACTCCGTGTAGGAGTAGGCGCCCATCGCGGCGCCCTCGGCGACCGCCGCGACCTCGGCCAGGGTGGTCGTGGGCAGGGCAAGGGTGACGGTGGCGACGCCGGCCAGCTGGCGGACGGCCGAGCCGGCGGCGCGGCGCAGTGCCTCCTCGGAGAGCGGCTGCGTGGCCGAAAGCTTGCCGACGCCGGCGAGCAGCAGGATGGTCGCTCCCGCCTCGGGCAGGCCGGGCAGCCGGTGAGCCTGGTCCGCCGCGCCGGTGATGCCAAGAACGCTCAGTGATTCCGCCAGGGCCTCCGCGGCCTTGGCCGTCAGTGGATTGTCGAGCAGAACGGGGCCGTCAGGACCCTGTCCGACGCCGATGACGAGGGCATCGCTGGGGGACTTCTTCAAATCCCCTGCGACTGCACTAAGTTTGACTTCACTATTCTTGACCACGAGGACAGTCCTCAATTCTCTGTGATGGTTCTCGGTGATATTCGGCAGGAACTGCATGTTTGGCGCCCTGCCACGGATCCCGGGGCGCCGTCGGTTTGGGACGCAACCCGGTGTCTGCAAAACAGGCCCTAGGGCCATCACCGATCGTAGTCTCTCGACCGTGCGGAAATTCAATCGAATGAGAGCTGGAGCACACCCCGGGCAGGAATTAGCCCGGGTGCCGGGGCGTTGTATTGGTAGAGACGCTGCGGAGCGGTGAGTGCTCCATGGGACTGGCCGGCAGGATCCGCCTGGCTGGCCGTTCCGCCAGGCACCGCCCGAATGGCGGACTGCGCCCCGCTTCTCCCACCGCCGCCATCGTGAAAGGAACACGCCGTGATTGAACGGATTTCCGGCTCTTTGCTGGATCCCCAGTCGCTCTATATCCGTGATGACGCGCTGTTCTCCAGCACCGAACTGCGCGGACTCAACCTCGTCATGGGGTTCACCGGCTTCGCCGACGCGGGCCACGTGGTCCGGCAGATCACCGCTGAACTGCTGGACACGCTCGATGCCGAGATGATCGCCGAGTTCGACGCCGACCAGCTGATCGACTACCGGTCCCGGCGCCCGCAGGTCAGCTTCGTCGAGGACCACCTGCAGGACTACCAGGCACCGAGCCTGGCGCTCTACCGGCTGGTCGACGGACTGGGCAGCCCGTTCCTGCTCCTTGCCGGGTTCGAGCCGGACCTGCAATGGGAGCGCTTCGCTCGCGCCGTCGTCGGCCTCGTCGAGGAGCTCGACGTCAACCTCGTCACCTGGATCCATTCGATCCCGATGCCCGTTCCCCACACCCGGCCGGTCGGTGTGACCGTGCACGGCAACCGGCCGGAGCTGATCGAGGGAATCTCTGTCTGGAAGCCCACAGTGGAGGTGCCGGCCGCGGTGGGCCACATCCTGGAGCTGCGGCTGACGGAGGCCGGCCGGAACATCGCCGGCTATGTGATCCATGTGCCGCACTACCTGGCCGAAGCCGAGTACCCAACGGCCGCCGTCGCCGGGCTCGAGTACCTGGGCGCGGCAACGTCGCTCATGCTGCCGACCGACCGTCTGCGCGAGGCGGGACGCGAGGTGGGCCGGCAGATTGCCGAGCAGATCGAGGCATCCGAGGAGGTCCAGCAGGTGGTCTCACGGCTGGAGACCCGATACGACGAAAAGGCCGAGGGGACGGTCCGGAGGTCCCTGCTGGCAGACGAGAACGACCAGCTCCCCAACGCCGACGCTCTTGGTGCCGCCGTCGAGGCGTACCTGGCCCGTAAAGAACCCGGCGAATAAATACTATTTATCTTGAGCCGGGCATAATGGGGGAGTGACCTCCCCCCGCGCCTGGCTGATTTGGATCGTCGGGATCTTCGCCTATCTCGTGGCCGTCAGCCAACGGACCTCCTTCGGGGTGGTCGGCCTGGAGGCAACGGAACGCTTCCACGCCAGTGCCGCGGAGATCTCCTTCTTCACCGTGCTGCAGCTGCTGGTATATGCGGCGCTGCAGATTCCCGTGGGCATTCTGGTGGACCGGTTCGGCTCCCGCGCTATGCTGGCGGGCGGTGGTGTCCTGATGGGACTCGGCCAGCTTCAGCTGGCTTTTGCCGACAACATTCCCGGCGGAGTCCTGGGACGTGTCCTGGTGGGCGCCGGTGACGCCATGACGTTTATTTCCGTCATCCGGCTCATCCCGCTCTGGTTCGCCCCGGGGCGCGTCCCGCTCCTGACGCAGTTGACCGGCATGTCCGGCCAGCTCGGCCAGCTCTTCAGCGTGGTGCCGTTCGCCATGATCCTGCACTCCGCGGGGTGGACGCCGGCCTTCCTGACGCTCGCCGCGATGTCCGGCCTCGCCGTCGTGCTGGTGCTGATCCTGCTCCAGGATCTTCCGCCCGGGCACTCCGCACCGGCACAGTCCCAGGGGCTGCGTGCCACCGGCATTTCGCTGGGACACGCCTGGCGGCAACCCGGAACCCGGCTCGGGCTGTGGAGCCACTTCACCGTCCAGTTCAGCGGCACCGTTTTTGCCATGACGTGGGGCTACCCTTTCCTGATTTCCGCCGAGGGGCTGGACCGCGGCACGGTCTCGGCCCTCATGGCGCTGTACGTCGCCGGCGCCATCGCCGCCGGACCCCTGATGGGCCGATTCGTTGCCCGGCATCCGCTGCGGCGCTCCACTATGGTGCTGCTCATTTCCGGATGCACCGCTGCCGCCTGGGCGGCGGTTCTGTTGGTGCCGGGACGCGCGCCGCTCTGGCTCCTGGCTGCGCTGGTGGTGACACTCGCCGTCGGCGGCCCCGGTTCCATGATCGGCTTCGATTTCGCCCGGACCTTCAACCCGGCCCACCGGCTCGGCACCGCCACGGGGATCGTCAACGTGGGTGGCTTCATCGCAGCGCTCGTGTCCATTTACCTGATCGGGCTGGTGCTCGACGTCCTGCATGCCTCCGGGTTCTCGCAAGGGGAGCTCTACGGCCTGGATCCGTTCCGCGTGGCCCTGAGCGTGCAGTTCCTGCTGCTGGCCGGGGGAGCAGGAGCCATCATGGTGACCCGGCGGAAGGTCCGGCGCCAGATGGCGGCCCAGGGAGTCATGGTTCCACCCCTGCTCAAGTCCCTGGCCGAGCAGCGCAGGCTGGTCGCGGAGCGCCGCCGCACGCCCTGAACCAGCTGTTTGGGCGGTATGGGCTGGTCTGCCGGCGATTGTCATCAGGCGTTCGTGCCTTGTGCGTCCAGTCACTGTTGCTTATCCACGGACGGCTATCCACGGACGGCTATCCACCCTCGTTTATCCACATAGCGCAACCCGGTACTGTCACCCGGGACGCGGCCGCCGCGAAGCTGGGCTTATGACAGCTCCCGATCACCTGAGAATCACCGGCCCCGAAGACATCCTGGGCTTCATCCCGCACTCCCTCGGCTACTGGCCGGAAGACAGCCTCGTGGCCATGACCTTGCAGGGCAAACGCCTCGGAGCCACCTTGCGGGTCGACCTCCCCGTGCCCGGAGGCGGCTCAGGCCGGAGGGACATGCTGGCCGGCTTCGCCCGAAATGTCGTGGCCTATCTGCAGGCGGACGACGCCGCGGACGGTTCGCTGTTGGCCTTCTTCACTGACGCCGACGCCGACGCCGATTCGAAGAGTCCCGGCGGTGGCCATGCGTGGGCGCCCCTGCTCGAAGAACTCGAGCTTGCCCTTGAGGCAGCCGGATTGCCGTTGAGGGATGCCTGGATTATCGGTACTGAGTTCTGGCGCAACGCACACTGCAGCGATCCGGAATGCTGTGGGATGCCGGGTCGGCCGGTCGAGCAGATCAGGAACAGCAGGCTCAACGCCGAGATGGTATACCGCGGCAGCAGCGTCGGCGCGGTCCCCGGCGCCCAGGGGACCAGCCCGGCGCCGCTGCCGGTGGACCCCGCGGTGAGCCTTGCCGAGTGCGGCTGGGCGGAACAATTCTCCCCGCGACGGCGGGACCGGGCCCAATTCGACCAGGTCCTCGATGTCTGGATGATGGCCATGCAGGCCGCCGTTGGCCAGGAGCACCTTCCTGTCCCCACCCCGGGTGACGCGGCTAGGGGTGCCGTCCCCGGCGCCGGAACCACCGACTCCGGGACCACCAACTCCGGGAACGACGCCGGGACCACCGGCTCCGGGACGCCCGGTGCCGTCCCCGGCGCCGGAACCACCGACTCCGGGACCACCAACTCCGGGAACGACGCCGGGACCACCGGCTCCGGGACGCCCGACGCCGGCACCGACGCCGGGACCACCGGCTCCGGGACGCCCGATCCCTGGACCATTGGCCGGCCGCTTCAGCTCTCACCGGAACTCGCCGGCTACCTGCGGGCCAGCCTGTGCATTCCGTCATGGCGGGATGCGGTCCTGGTGATGGCGGCCGCCGGACGGTCCGCGGCCGAACGTGGCGCCGAGGACTTCGGTATCTTCGACCCAGACCCCGGGTCCGCCGCTTTCCCCGATGACACGCCCGCCTCACGGCTCCGACCGACGCCCAGCCCCCTGCCGGGGTTAATGTCCGGCCGCACTTCACGGTCCAGGTCCGCTCCGCGGATGCCCCTGCCGGTGGCACCCGGCAGCGGCCGGTCCGCCGCCGGAGCCGTGCCTGATGCGGGGGCTGTTCCCGGTTACGGGGAAGTCCTGCTCGGACTGGCGCCGTCGGCCCCGGACTGGACCCTGATGGTCGGGCTCGAGCGGGTCCTGGAACGGCTCGGCAGTCTTGGTGACGGGGAGGCAACAGCAGCCGCCGTGACGGCGCGGGGCTGGATCGAATGGTGCCGTGGCCGCGGCTCCTACGCCGACGCGCTCTACTGCCAGGCCTTGCAGGGCCACCCGGGATACAGGCTCGCGGAACTGCTGGCAGAGCTTGGCCGGCGCGGCACCCTTTGCGGCTGGGCTGCAAGGCGGGAGGCTGCCTGGCAGAAGTTTGCCCCGTACGCGGCATGAGGTCCTGACGCGGCGGGCGAAGGCGCCGCGATATCGTCGACCCGGCGTCGCGAAAGGCACCTGGCCTGAAAACCGTGAGACAATGGTTGCCGAGACCCGGTTGGGTCCGTGTATCAAGTGCCCTAAATGATCCTTGGAAACAGGGAACATTAAGGCCGCGCCAGCAGTTCTACTAAGTGGCTCTGCTGGTCGTGGTTGCACCTGATGTTGAACACGGACTTGACAGGGTCATAGTGGTGTTGCCCGTATGGTGATTCCGCAGACCGCAGCTAGAAAGGTTTTCAGTGACCCCGTCTTCCGCGAAGAAGGAACCCGCCGACCAGGCCGAATTGTCCCCTGAGGAGAAGAAGGCGGCGACCAACGCCAAGCGCGCCGCCACGCGCGCAGCCAACAAGGCTGTCAAGGACGCCGCTTCCGCAGAGGGTGGCGACACCGTCGCCAAGCCTGAGCCCAAGAAGCGCGGGCCCAAGCCCGGCGCGAAAGCCGCGGCAGAAGCCGCCGGCAACTCTGCCAGTACGTCTGACGATGACGTCGACGCGGAAGAGGATCTCGACGACATCACGCCCGACGCCGCCGAGCTCGGCGACGAAGTAGAAGGCGAGGAAGTCGCCGGCAAGGCTGCGGCCACCACCGGCTCCGGCTTCGTCTACTCCGACGCCGACGACGACGACGCTCCGGTGCAGCAGGTTATGTCTGCCGGCGCCACCGCCGACCCAGTCAAGGACTACCTGAAGCAGATCGGCAAGGTCGCCCTGCTGAATGCCGAACAGGAAGTAGACCTGGCCCTGCGGATCGAGGCCGGTCTCTTCGCTGAAGAAAAGATCGCCGCCGACGACGGCACCATGGATCCGAAACTCAAGCGCGAGCTCGAATTCGTCATCCACGACGGCAAACGGGCCAAGAACCACCTGCTGGAGGCCAACCTCCGCCTCGTCGTCTCGCTGGCCAAGCGCTACACCGGCCGCGGCATGCTGTTCCTGGACCTGATCCAGGAAGGCAACTTGGGCCTGATCCGTGCGGTCGAGAAATTCGACTACACCAAGGGCTTCAAGTTCTCCACCTACGCCACCTGGTGGATCCGCCAGGCGATCACCCGCGCCATGGCCGACCAGGCCCGCACCATCCGCATCCCGGTGCACATGGTGGAAGTCATCAACAAGCTGGCCCGCGTCCAGCGCCAGATGCTGCAGGACCTCGGCCGCGAACCCACCCCGGAGGAGCTGGCTCTCGAACTCGACATGACCCCGGAAAAGGTCGTGGAGGTCCAGAAGTACGGCCGCGAGCCCATCTCGCTGCACACCCCGCTTGGCGAGGACGGCGACTCCGAATTCGGCGACCTCATCGAGGACTCCGAAGCCGTGGTTCCCGCGGATGCCGTGAGCTTCACCCTGCTGCAGGAACAGCTGCACTCGGTGCTGGACACCCTCTCCGAGCGCGAAGCCGGCGTGGTAGCAATGCGCTTCGGCCTTACCGACGGCCAGCCGAAGACTTTAGACGAAATCGGCAAGGTCTACGGTGTGACGCGTGAGCGCATCCGCCAGATCGAATCCAAGACCATGTCCAAGCTGCGGCACCCGTCGCGCTCACAGGTCCTGCGCGACTACCTGGACTAAGCGCCACTGGTCGCAGACCGGGTAAAGGTTCTCAGCAATGCGGGGTCGCTTCCCGCCCATCCTCACCGGAGGAACGGGCCGGAAGGGAGCCCGCATTGCTTTTTGCCGCTGCGGCGGGGTGCACGGCACCTCAGTGAACCGGCACCTGACGAACCAGCACTTAACGAATCAGGGCCCCTCCGGTATGGAGGGGCCCTGATGCAGTGGTCTCAAGTCGCCCGGAACCCTGTAGGGCGCCGGGCTGAAACCGGTGCGGTCTAGTCGACCGGAACCGGGGCCTTCTGGTGAAGGCGGTCAGTCTCATCATGCCAGTCTGAACTGAGCGGCTTGAGGGTCGGTTCTACGGCGCGTGCGTGGTGGCCGCAGAAAAGAAGCTCACCGCCGGAGGCACCGAGAACAACTCGGACATATGCCTGTGCTCCGCAACGATCGCACCGGTCTGCGGCGGTCAGTGTGCGGTCCGCAACTGCTGTTGTCATGTTCGGCCTCCTTAGTAGATCGGTATACCTATATAACCAGCATTCGTGGCCAAACCATGGCACGGATGGCCTACTTTCGCTGTCCGCGTATCACGTCTCAGTAACGGCGGGTGGCCGGAGAGCCCCCGCGGGGAGTGGCAGACCGTCGATCACCCGGAGTCCGACTAACCTAGGAAGAGCGTCAAATTCTGTGACTGCCGCCTGCGCACGCTGCGGTGGCTGTCCCGATCCTGTAAGGAGTTCACGACCCGTGGCACCCAGTTCTGATTACACCGCCCGGCACCTCTCCGTGCTGGAGGGCCTCGAGGCCGTCCGTAAGCGCCCGGGCATGTACATCGGCTCCACGGACTCCCGCGGCCTCATGCACTGCCTCTGGGAAATCATCGACAACTCCGTCGACGAGGCCCTCGCCGGCTTCGGCCACGACATCAAGATCATCCTCCACGCGGACAACTCGGTCGAGATCCACGACGACGGCCGCGGCATCCCCGTGGACGTCGAACCGAAAACCGGGCTGACCGGCGTCGAGGTCGTCTTCACCAAACTGCACGCCGGCGGAAAGTTCGGCGGCGGCTCCTACACCGCTTCCGGCGGCCTGCACGGCGTGGGCGCCTCGGTGGTCAACGCGCTCTCGGCCCGCCTCGACGTCGAAGTGGACCGCGGCGGCAAGACATACAAGATGTCCTTCCGCCGGGGCGAGCCGGGCCGGTTCAAAGATCCGGGCACCAAGCCGGACCCCGCGACCCTGTTCGAACCCTTCATCGACGGCTCTGTGCTCGATGTCGTGGGCAAGGCCAAGCGCGGCGTGACAGGAACCCGGATCCGCTACTGGGCGGACCGGCAGATTTTCACGCCCGACGCCAAATTCTCCTACGATGACCTCGCCGCGCGTGCCCGCCAGACCTCGTTCCTGGTGCCCGGACTGAAGCTCACGGTCCGGGATGAACGCAGGATTGCCGGCACGCCCGGAGAATCGGGCCCGCATGAGGAGGTCTTCCACCACGACGGCGGCATCTCCGAATTTGTCGACTTCCTCGCCGCCGACCCCGCCGTCACGGATATCTGGCGCCTCCACGGTGCCGGGAAATTCAAGGAAACCGTCCCCGTCCTCGACGAAAAGGGCCACAGCCAGCTCGCGGAGGTCGAACGCGACTGTGAGGTCGACGTCGCGCTGCGCTGGGGGATCGGCTACGACAGCACGGTCCGGACCTTCGTCAACATCATTTCCACGCCCAAGGGCGGCACCCACCAGTCCGGCTTCGAGCAGGCCCTGCTGAAGACCTTCCGCAAGGCCGTGGAGACCAATGCCCGCAAGCTCAAGGCCGGCAACGACAAGATCGAAAAAGACGACATCTTCGCCGGCCTGACCGCGGTCCTGACCGTCCGGCTGGCCGAACCGCAGTTCGAGGGCCAGACCAAGGAAATCCTGGGCACCTCCGCCGTCCGGGCCATCGTGGCCAAGGTGGTGGAACAGGAGATCACCGCGAAGCTGACCTCCGCAAACCGCAACGACAAGGCCCAGTCCGCGCTGCTGCTGGAAAAGATCGTCAGCGAGATGAAGTCCCGCATCTCGGCGCGGGTCCACAAGGAAACCCAGCGCCGCAAGAATGCGCTGGAAACCTCCTCCATGCCCACCAAGCTCGCCGACTGCCGCACCGACGACGTCGGACGCTCCGAACTGTTCATCGTCGAAGGTGACTCCGCGCTAGGCACCGCCAAGCTGGCGCGGTCCTCCGACTTCCAGGCGCTCCTGCCGATCCGCGGCAAGATCCTCAACGTCCAGAAGGCCTCGGTGGGGGACATGCTCTCCAACGCCGAGTGCGCTGCCCTGATCCAGGTGGTGGGGGCTGGTTCCGGCCGCACGTTCGACATCAGCGCCGCCCGGTACGGCAAAGTGATCCTGATGACAGACGCCGACGTCGACGGCGCCCACATCCGGACCCTGCTCCTGACGCTCTTCTTCCGCTACATGCGTCCGATGATCGACCAGGGGCGCGTCTTCGCCGCCGTCCCGCCGCTGCACCGTGTGGAGGTCGTCAACGCCGGCCAGAAGGCCAACGAGATGATCTACACCTACTCCGAGGCTGAGCTCCATGTCCTGCTGGCGCGGCTCGCCAAGGAGGGCAAGCGCTACAAGGAGCCGATCCAGCGGTACAAGGGGCTGGGCGAAATGGATGCCGAGCAGCTGGCCGAAACCACCATGGACCCCCGGCACCGGACGCTCCGGAAGGTCGGGATCGAGAACGCCAAGCAGGCCGAAGAGACTTTCGGCCTCCTCATGGGCTCGGACGTGGCGCCGCGCAAGGACTTCATCATTGCAGGCGCCGCCAACCTGGACCGGGACCGCATCGACGCCTGACGCCCCGCCGACGGGGACCAGGGTGGCAGGGAGCCGGACTTAGCCGAGCAGGCCGGGGACCAGCAGCAGGGCCGTCGGCACGGCCAGCAGCAGCACGCAGCAGGCCAGGACAGCGGCGCGCAGCGGTTCCGGCAGCGGCGGCTGCGGCGAGAGCAGGCGGCTGACGCGTGACGCCGTCGTACCCGCCGAGCCGCTGCCTCCGGTGGCGCCGGGCTGGCTGGGGTCGCCGTCGGCCACGCCGGGCTCGCCGAACGCCAGGCGCACCGCGGGGGTGGCCGGGGACCCGCTAGCCACAATGGCAATCGCCCTGATCAGGGTCGCCTTGCTCTCCGTCTTGAGCGCGACGTCGTCGGCCAGCATCTCGATCAGAGAGTTGACCGACTCCTGCGCCAGCCGGGTGGTGGGCAGCCAGGGCAGCGCCTGGCGCCACGCGGCGAAGGCCCACAGCAGGAGGTGGTGGCGCTGGCTCAGGTGGGCGTTCTCGTGAATCAGCACGGCACGCAACTCATCGGGCTCCAGGGCGGCCATGAGGCCGTCGGAGAGAACCGTCACGGACCGTGCGCCGCCGGGCAGGCAGTACGCCACAGGCGAGTCCACGTTCAGGACCATCGTCCCCGGGCCGTCGGAGGACGGCGAAGCCAGGAGGTCCAGCAGCTCGCGGTGGCGGCGGCGCTGGCGCTGGATCTTGTAGTAGGTCAGCAGCAGGGTAAATACCAGGTGCGCCGTCAGCAGGGCCGCGGCCGAGAGCGCAAAGATGTGCCAGAAGCCCAGTTCCGTGGTGGGGGCATTGTGGAAGACCATGCCAGCCAGCGCCCGCAGGCCGGAGAGCAGGTTGTCCCCGACCGGCTCGAGCCCGTAAACGAGCATGGCGCCGATCATGGACAGGCCACCGGCCAGCGCGATCGCCTGCCACAACAGCATCGCAGTGAAGGGGGAGCGGGCCGGCCATTGGGCACGGGAAAGGAGGATAGGCACCGGCCACGCCAATGCTATCGCCAGGACCGCCAGAAAATATGAGGTCCAGAACATCGGGCGCTAGCTGCGGCCCAAAAGCTTGCGCAGGGTTTCTGCCTCGTTATCCGTGACGGAACCAATGAACCGGGCCAGGACGGCTTCGCGGTCCGGAGCGGAGCCGAGGACCTCGTGCATGAGTTCCGCGGTGTGGTCCGCGCGGCTCGAGACGGCCTGGTAGCGGTGCGGGCGGGTGCCGCGTTCGCGTTCCACCAGGCCCTTCCGCTCAAGGCGCGAGAGTACGGTCAGCACCGTGGTGACCGCGAGGTCTTTGCCCACGTGTCCGGCGCTGCCGTCCTGGGGCTGGGTGCTTTGTGCGAGGAGGTCCCGCAGCGTATTGGCTGTCGCAGCTTCTTGGCCTGCCCAGAGCAGGTCCATCACTGCCCGTTCCAGTTCACCGAGACTTGCCATTGCGTACATCCTTCTATGCCTGCCGCGCCGGCGTCATGCTGGGAAACTGCTGGTGCCTGCCGGGGCGGTGTATGTGAATACTTCGTTTACAAATTTACAGCGTTTTGCGCATTCTTTCTACATGAAGTAGAACACGGCCGCCCGGCGTGTCGCGCCGCCGGCCCCGGGGCGGCGGGACAGGGGCTTTCTTCCATTGCAGGCCGTGACGTGCCGTGGGAGTCTGAGTTACGGGGAAGCGAGGATGTGTTCTACACTCTGTAGAAGAATCATTTCTACGCCACGTAGAAGTTGCTCGGACCTAGCCAAAAGTAGGGACTGCCTTGGACGCCTTGGAAATCGCACGCTGGCAATTCGGAATCACCACGGTCTACCACTTCATGATGGTGCCGCTCACGATCGGCCTAGGGCTGGTGGTGGCTGTGATCCAGACGCTCTGGTACCGCACCGGCAAGCCCGAATATCTGCGCATGACCAAGTTCTGGGGCAAGCTCTTCCTGATCAACTTCATCATGGGCGTGGCCACCGGAATCGTGCAGGAGTTCCAGTTCGGTATGGCCTGGAGCGAGTACAGCCGCTTTGTCGGTGACGTTTTTGGCGCCCCGCTGGCCCTGGAAGCGTTGTTGGCGTTCTTCGTCGAGTCAACCTTCCTGGGCCTGTGGATCTTCGGCTGGAAACAGCTCAAGCCCGCCATCCACCTGGCCTGCCTCTGGATCGCCGTCATTGGCTCCGTCTTCTCGGCCTACTTCATCATCGTGGCCAACAGCTGGATGCAACACCCCGTCGGCGTCGAAATGGTCAACGGCCGCCCCGTCATGACCGACGCGTGGGCCGTCTTCACCAACAACACTGCCCTGGTCGCCGTGCCCCACACTCTCTTCGGCGCCCTCGCCGTCGCCGGCGGGTTCCTGCTCGGCATCGCCTGGTACCACCTGTGGCGCCGCCGCCACGACGGCATCGACACCATCGGGGCCGACGGCAAGGTGATACCCGGCGAAGCCGCCGGCATCCTCGGCCGGGACCGCAGCGACCACACCGTCTGGATCCGCTCGCTGAGGATCGGCGCCGTCGTCGCCATGATTTCCTTCGCGGGCACCGCCGTCACCGGAGATCTGCAGGGCAAGCTCATGTTCGAGCAGCAGCCCATGAAGATGGCCGCCGCCGAGGCAGCCTGCCATGATGGCACCGGCTTCTCGGTCCTCAGCGTCGGCAACCTCGGCGCCAAGAACTGCGATGACATCGTGGCCGTGATCGAGGTCCCCGGCATCCTGTCCTTCCTGGCCAAGGGCGACTTCACCACGGAGGTCAAGGGCGTCAACAGCCTGCTGGGCGAGTACCAGGACAAGTACGGCACTACCCTGCCGGACAACCCCATCTACGGGGACCGCGCCGGACAGCAAATCCAGTACGTGCCCGTCATGGAAGTCACCTACTGGGGCTTCCGGATGATGATCGGCTTCGGCGGCGTGGCCGCCCTCGCCGCCCTTCTGGCGCTGTGGGCCACCCGCAAGGGAACCGTGCCGGCCTCCCGCGGCCTCATGCGCCTGGCGGTGTTCGGGATCCTCGCACCGTTTGGTGCCAACGCGGCGGGCTGGATCTTTACCGAGATGGGCCGCCAGCCGTTCGTCGTCGCCCCCAACCCGGACCCCAGCGGCATCGACCAGGTCTTCATGTTCACCGCCGCGGCCGTCTCACCGGGAGTCTCGGCCGGAGAGATCCTGACCTCCCTCGTGGTCCTGACCTCCATCTATGCTGTGCTGCTGGTGGTGGAGGTCAAGCTCCTGGTCAAGTACATCCGCGGCGGCGTGGCCTCGGCCATGCCGGAACTTGCCCACGCCCCCGTTGACGAAAACGAGGACAACACCCCCCGGGGCGGTCCCGGCAAACCCGACGACGACGTCCTGGCGTTCGCCTACTAGGCGCCCGCCCGGCACCCCACCACCCAGCAACCCACACGAAAAATACGCAGAGGATTCTCAGCATGGAACTGCTACCCACCATCTGGTTCGTTGCCATCGCGGTGTTGTGGACGGGCTATCTCTTCCTCGAGGGCTTCGACCTCGGCGTCGGCATGCTGATGAAGGGATTCGCCCGGAACAACACCGAACGCCGCGTCCTGATCAACACGATCGGCCCGGTCTGGGACGGCAACGAAGTCTGGCTCCTGACCGCCGGCGGCGCCACCTTCGCGGCGTTCCCGCTCTGGTACGCCTCGCTGTTCTCCGCCCTGTACCTGCCACTCCTGCTGGTTCTCGTGGCGCTCATTTTCCGGGCGGTCGCCTTCGAATACCGCGGCAAGGTGGACAACCCCCGGTGGCGCGCCCGCTGGGACTGGGCCATCTCGGCAGGGTCGTTCGTCGCGGCCTTCGGCGTCGGCGCCGCACTGGCCCTGACCACCACGGGACTGCCGCTGAACGCCAACGGCGACCGCGAGGGCGGCCCCTTTGCCTGGTTCAGCGGCTACGCCGTGCTCGGCGGGCTCGCCGTCGTCGGATTCTCCCTCCTGCACGGTCTCGGGTTCCTGGCGCTGAAGACCGACGGCGAGGTTCGCCACCGGGCGCGGGCCTGGTTCGTCCGGCTGCTGCCTGTGCTGCTGCTGCCCATGGCCGGCTGGGCGGTGAGCCTCCAGCTCCTCAGCGGCGAGGCCTGGACCATCGCTGCCGTGGTCGCCGCCGTCGTCGCCGCGGTCCTGGCGTGGAATTTCGCCCGCAAGGGTGCCGAAGGCCGTGCCTTCATGTCGCTGGGTGCATTCCTCCTGCTCGGCAGCGCCTCCATCTTCGGTGCCGCCTTCCCCGTGGTTCTTCCGTCCACGCTGGATCCCGCGTTCAATCTCACCGTCTCCAACGCCTCGTCCTCGGACTACACCCTGGGCCTGATGAGCATTGTGGCCTGCATCGGGCTGCCGCTGGTCCTGGCGTACCAGGCCTGGACGTACTGGGTGTTCCGGCGCCGGGTGAGCGCAGCGCATATCCCGGAGGCGCACAGCTTCCTTCCCGCGATCGCCGCCAAAGCGCTGGCACCGAAGGACTAACTTCCCAGATGAGACCGTTCCCCGCCGGCCCCTCGACCCGTTCCGCCCTCTACCTGCTGGGACTGCTTGCCGCCCTCAAAGCGCTCTCGCTCGTGCTCATGGCGCAGGCCGTCGCTTCGATGCTCGCCGGGCTCGCCGCTCATGACCCCGCCTGGGCAGACCAGCTGGTTCTGGGCGCCGCGGGGGCAGTGCTGCGCTCACTGACGGTATGGGGCCAGTCCGTGGCCTCACGCCTGGCGGCGCTCGGCGTGAAGGAGGAGCTGCGCTCGCAACTGCTGGAGCAGGCGCTCAGGAACGGCACGCGGTCTGCCGGGCCCGCCGACGGCGGCCTCGCCGTGCTGGCCACCCGGGGGCTGGATGCCCTGGATAGCTACTACACCCAGTTCCTGCCCGCGCTGGTGAACTGCGCGGCCATTCCGCTGCTGCTGGGCGCCCGCATCCTGTTCGCCGACTGGGTCAGCGCCGTGGTGATCGTGCTGACGGTGCCGCTGGTGCCGCTGTTCATGATCCTGATCGGGCGGTACACCGAGGAACGTGTCAGGGACGCCCAGTCCGCACTGGCACGGCTCTCCGGGCACATGCTCGAGCTCGCCAAAGGGCTGCCCGTCCTCGTGGGCCTGGGCCGGGCCTCAGCCCAGCGCCAGGCGCTGGAGGACATGTCCGAGGAATATCGTTCCCGGACCATGGGGACTCTGCGCACGGCCTTCCTCTCCGCCCTGGCCCTGGAGCTCATCTCGACGATTTCCGTGGCGGTCGTCGCCGTGTTCATCGGCGTCCGCCTGGTCCACGGCGACATGGCGCTTGAGGCAGGGCTGCTTGCGCTCATCCTCGCTCCCGACTGCTACCTTCCGCTCCGGGAGCTCGGCACCGCACACCACGCCAGCGACGACGGCCGGGCAGCGCTCGCCGAAACCACAGCAGTCCTCGCGGATCCCGGAGCCGCACCCCTGGATCCGACGCCGGCCTCCGGTCCTGCTGCCGGCCCGCCCGCCATCACCGTGGACGGACTGACCGTCCGCTTCGGCGGACGCACGGACGCCGCCGTCGGACCGTTGAGCTTCACTGCCGCGGCCGGCCAGATCACGGCACTCGACGGTGCCAGCGGCGCCGGCAAGAGCACCGTGCTCGGAGTCCTCGCCGGGACCGTCGGGACGGACGCGGAGACCGCCGTGTCCGGACGCCTCGGAGGATTCACGACGGCGGAGGTCGCCTGGGTGCCACAGCACCCCGTCATGGTGGCCTCCACGGTGCTGGATGAGATCCGGCTGTATCTCGGCGTTCCCGCCGCCGACGACGGCGTTCCCGCCGCCGCCGGCACCGAGGCGGGCGGCACCGACGTGGGCGCGGAAGTCGATGCGGCAGTGAGGTGCCTGGCAGCCGTGGGCGCGGGGCACCTGGCGGCCAAGCACCTGGCCGAGCTGAGCCCGGGAGAGCTGAGACGGGTTGCTCTGGCCCGCGGGCTGGCGAGGATCGAGGCCGGCGCCCGCGTACTGCTCCTGGATGAACCCACCGCCCATCTGGACCGGGGATCGGCCACACTGGTCAATCGGGCCCTCGCCGGGCTCCGCGGAAAGGTCACCGTGCTGCTCGTTGCGCACGACCGGCACACCCGGGACCTTGCCGACACTCTCGTCGCGGTGACGCCGGGCGCCGGCGGCCACCACGGCGGTGAACCTCCGGCCCTCGTCCCGCCCCTGCCGGCATCCGCCGGGGGAGAGCCGGGCGTGCAGGCGGCGGCCACCCGGGCGCCCTTCCTCGTGGACGCCGCGGCGCCGGGCCACAGCCAGAGCCCGGGCCCAAGCCCGACCCCGGATCCGGGCACGACTCCGGGCCGCCCTGAAACCGGCACCGCACCTGCCGCGGCCGCCGGTTCGGCCAGCTCAATCGGCTCCGGCTCCGGCTCCGACTCCGGTGCAGCCGGCCCGTCCGGTTCGGTCCCTGCCCAGCTGCGTCGCCTGCTGGCCCCGGTCAAGGGCCGGTTCGCCGCCGCCGGAGCCGTAGGCACGTTGGCGGCCCTGTTCGCCGTCGCCCTCGCGGGGCTGTCCGGCTGGCTCATCATCCGGGCCAGTGAACAGCCGCCCATCCTGTACCTGCTGACCGCGATCGTCGGCGTGAGGTTTTTCGGCGTCGGCCGGGCGTGCCTGCGGTACTCCGAGCGGTTGGTGCTGCACGATGCCGTGTTCGCCGCCTTGACCCGGCTCCGGGGCCGGCTCTGGGAGTCGCTGAGCCGCCGCGCGCTGTCCCTGCGCCGGCTCCTGCAGGGCGGCAACGTACTCGGCACGGTGGTGGACGACGTCGACACGGTCCGCGAGCTTTTGCCCCGCGTCGTGCTGCCGCCCGTGACCGCCATCGCTGTCGCCGCGGCCGCAGTGGCCGGGATCGGGCTGCTGCTTCCCGCTGCGCTGCCTGCCGTGGCCGCCGCAGCGCTGCTGAGCATTGTCGTTTCCCCCGCCCTGGCGTTGGCCGCCGACCGCATGTCCGCCGGCACCGAACAAAACCTCCGTTCCGGCGTGCTCCGTCACGTTGCCGCTGCCCTGGACGCCCGCGCGGAACTGCACGCGAACGGCGTCAGCGCCCCCGTGCTCGATGCGATTGGCCGGGCGGACCGGGCCGCGACGGCAGCCTCACAGCGGTCGGCATGGGCGGAGGGTCTCGGCCAGGCCCTGACCGTCCTGGCCTGTGCCGGGGCCGCCCTGGCCAGCGCCGTGCTGGCCGCCCCGCTCGCCCTGAGCGGCGCGGTCGAACCGGAGACTGTTGCCGTCGTCGTCCTCGTGCAGCTGGCCCTGGTGGACCCTTACGCGGCCATCACCACGGCCGTGCGGCAGTATCCCGCGCTCCGCGCCGTGATGCGGCGGATCAGCGCGGCAGGAGTCCTGGAGGCGGGGGCGAACAGTGACGCGGACGGCGGCGCCGCAACGGGCGGACTGGTGCCCGTGGCTTCGCGGCCCGGCGGCCGGCCAGGGATTGAACTCGTGGACCTCGCTGCCGCGTGGCCTGGCGGCGGAAATGTCTTCAGCGGACTCACGGCCGAGGCCGGCCCCGGGCGCTGGCTGGCCGTCACCGGCGCCTCCGGCTCCGGCAAGTCGACCCTCCTGGCCACGGTCCTGGGGTTCCTGCCGGCGGCCGGCGGCCACCTGTACCTGAGCGGACGCGCCGCCTGGTGCCCGCAGGAGGCACACCTGTTCGACTCGACCATCCGCGGCAACCTTCTCCTGGCGCGGCCGGAGCCAGCTCCCGCCGGTACGGACAGTGCGCAGCGTGGACCCGGCGGCGCCGTGGTGGCCAACGGGGACGAGCAGATGCGGGCTTCCCTCGACGCCGTCGGACTCGGCCCGATGCTGGCCCGGCTTGAGGACGGCCTGGACACCCGGATCGGCCCGGGCGGGGCCTTCCTCAGCGGCGGAGAGCGTACGCGCCTGGCCGTTGCGCGCACGCTCATGACCGGGGCCGACGTCATCCTGCTCGATGAACCGACGGCGCACCTCGATGCCGAGTCAGGCAGGCTCATGCTCGCCGAATTGCGCGACGGGCTGCGCGACCGGACCGTTGTCCTGGTCACCCACAACCCGGACGATATCGACGCCGCGGACACCAGACTGGACCTGGACGCCGCAGCCGCGGCTGCCGCCACGGGCGCCGCGGGCGAGGGTCCGGCGACGGCGGCCGTGCTGGCGCGCGGGTAACCCGCCTATTAGCCTGTTGCCATGAACCGCAACGGCGAGCTCCACCCCCGGCCCGCACTCGATCCCCGGCTGTCCTGGCGGCCGGCGGAGCGCCGCAACCTCGACGCGTGGGCTGGCCTGATTGCCCGCACGGCCGCCGTCGAGCAACCCGTCTGGTTCGAGCGCCAGGCGGACCTGGAACAGATCCTGGAGTCCAAAAATAACCCGGTAACGGCGAACACCATCATCGGCTTCGATCCGGAGGGCGTTGCCCGGGCCTACGGCCGGATCACCAAGAACCGAGACGGTGACAAGGCGAACGGCTCCGGCTGCGTTGACCCGGAGTGGCAGGGGAGCGGGATCGGCACCTCGCTGCTGGGCTGGATGGAACAGCGGACCAGGGACCGCTTTGCCGAGGACGCACGGCCTGCCGGCACGGTTGGGGATGCCGGCACGGTTGGGGATGCCGGCACAGTTGGGGATGCCGGCGATGCCGGCGACGGGGGCGTCCCGTGCCCGAGACTGCGGCTCCATACCGAGCAGCAGCACCAGCACCAGGCCGCCTTGTTCGCCGGTTCCGGCTACGGCATTGTCCGCTATTACAACGAGATGCACCGGCCACTGACCCAGGCTGTGCCTGAATCCTTCCTGGACCCCGGACTGGAGCTCGTCACTTTTGGGCCGGAGTTGCATGAACCGGTGCGGCTGGCGCACAACGCGGCATTCCGGGACCACTGGGGCAGCGAGCCCCGCGACCAGGAGGGTTGGGGCTTTGTGGTGAATGATCCGCAGGCCCGGCCGGACCTGAGCGGCGTCGTGCTGGACCGTTCTACCGGCACGGTGGCCGGGTACCAGTTGGCCACCCACGACGTCGAGGCCGCCCTGACCCGCGGCTTCCGCGAAGGCTACACGGAGCTCCTCGGCGTCCGGCGCGAGTACCGTGGCCGGGGCATCGCGCAGGTGCTCTTGGCCGATGCCATGCGCCGCTTCGCGGCCGCGGGCATGGACGTGGCGTCGCTGGATGTCGACTCGGAGAACCCGAGCGGGGCCCTCGCGCTCTACATCAAGATGGGCTATGTGGCCGTCAACCGGAGCATGGCGTGGGACAAGGAGCTTCAGCCGGCCGTGCCGTAGGGGCCGCCTCAGGGAACCGCAGACCCTGCGCCCGCCCGCCGGCCGTCCGCGTGGCTGCCGTCCGCGCGCCAGTTCTTCGCGTTAGCCGTCCACGTCGTGGAGGTGGTGGACTACGTCGTGTAGGAAATACTGCGCGAAGGTCAGGACAGTGAACACCGAGCCGTTGCTCCGGGTCCCCAATCGGACCCAATCCTCCTCCTTTACCCGTGCGAAGGACGCGGCAATCTGCTCGCCCTCCGCCGTCAGCTCGATGCCGACCTGGGCTGGATCGGCGTTGGCGTAGTCCTGCTCGATTGCCGTCTTGTCCTGGTCCCAGTCATCGAACCGGGCATCGTCCTCGGACAACATGAGGGACAGGCGGTGATCGAAAAGTGTGAAGACGTCCCGGACGTGGCAGCCATACTCGAGGACGGACCACGTGGCTTCGTTGGGCCGTTCCGTCGCGTCCGGCCGTCGGAGGGCTGCACGCCACCGCGGGAGCATGCTGATGACGATCCCCGGCACCGTGGCCGGGGTCGCGGTGGAGGCATCGAAACCGCACTCGGGGCAGGGCTGCGACAGGACCCAAGTCCAGTCCTTGGAATCCGGAATGATAGGCATTCCAGCAGTGTAGGTGCATTCGTTCCGCCGGGCATCCCGGCCCGTCGCTGCAGCCGGTGCGGCACCCAGGTGCGAGGCCAAAGCAGCACCGCCGTCGGCCGATGCTTTGGACTGCGTCGGCCGGGGCCGGGACGCTGCTGGCCCCGGTCCGAAGGCGGACCGGGGCCGGGACTCTGCTAGAGGCTGGCCAGCAGATCCTTCATCTCCTGGATTTCAGCTTCCTGGGCGGTCACGATTGCCTTGCTGAGGCTGAGGGCGTCAGGGTTCTTGCCTTGGCTGCTTTCAGTCTTGGCCATCATCACCGCGCCCTCGTGGTGGACGATCATCTGGGCCAGGAACAACGTGGCCGCGTCGGCGCCCTGGGCGGCATCGAGCTTCTTCAGGTCGTCATCGCCCATCACCCCGTCACCCATGCCATGGCCGGACGCCATCTGGGCGGGTTCGTTCCAGGTCTTGAGCCAGCCCGTCATCTGCGCGATTTCGGGTGCCTGTGCGGCCTTGATCTTTGTGGCGAGCGCGGTGATCCGCGCGTCCATGCCCTGCTTCCTGAGCATCATGTCGCTCATTTCCACGGCCTGGGCGTGGTGCGGGATCATCCCTTGGGTGAACATGGTGTCTGCCGCGTTGTGGCCCGCGGTTGCGGGCGCTGAGCTTGACGACATGCCCAGGCCGCCGCTGCCCATGCCCGGCATGGTGCCGGCGGGTGTGCTTCCGGAGGTGCCGGCGCAGCCGGCAAGGGCGATGGCGGCGGAAATGCCGAAGGCAGAAATTGTGGCAGAAATGGTCAGGGAGTTCTTCATGGGGTCAGGTCCTTCAATCATCAATCGGCGTTGTGGCACGCCTGCGGATGACACGCCCGCGCCGCTGGAAGAACGGGATGGAGCGTGTCGGGTAAGTGGGGACGCCGGACAACGACACGGCGCGATCCCGTCTTACGTCCGGCTGATGGAAAGATCGCCCGGCGAAGGACTTGCGGGGAGATAGCAGCAGGCCCTGACGGCGGCGTCGCCGTGCGTGTCCGGGTTGTGCATCGAGGCCGGCGCCATGCCAGGTGGCGGCGCGGCCAGGGACGTCATTGCCGCCGAGGGCACACAGGCCGAGTGCATTGACGCAGCGTCGGCGCAGTTCGATTGGCATATGCACGACACCGCGGGGGCAGCGGCCCGGCTGCCGGCCGTCAGGTCGGGACCGGCTGGGGTCGCAGGGCGCGGAGCCAAGGAGTCATGGCCCATAGTGCGCTCTTGCAGGGCATGGGCGGCCGGATGAGGTGCGAGGTTGGTCTCCGGCCGGGAAGATGACCCCGCGGCTTCCGCGGAGGATGTCACCGCGGTCATGGCATGAGCGCCATGCATTCCGGTCATGATGTGCATCCCGAGGAATCCAGCCACGACGGCCAGCAGGCCCACTAGCAGGAATCCGCGGCGAAGGGCGGTTGCGGCATGGCTCATGAAAGCTGCGGCCATGGCATTCTCCCTCCGGTTGGCAGTGTTGGATGGTAGCCAGGTCAAGGCTACAGGCTGGGCATTTGCCGGGCCGTCGTCGGGATACTTGCTCCCCGTGGCTAGCGGACTTCGATGACGCCCATCATTCCTTGGTCCTCGTGGTCCAGAATGTGGCAGTGGTACACGGAGCGGCCGGTGAAATCCTTGAAGTGGATCCGGACCCGCACCTGTCCGTTGGCGGGTATGTTGACGACGTCACGCCAGACGGGCTGGCCCGGCGTCTGGCTCTGTTCCTCGATGATCTGCATCGGCCAGACGTGCAGGTGGAAGGGATGGTCCATCGGGCTGGGATTGATCAGGGTCCACTCCTCCACCGTCTGCGCGGCAACGGTGGTGTCCGTCCGGCTTGCGTTGAATTCACGGCCGTTGATGGTGAAACTCATTCCCATCCCCATGCCCATGCCGCCGACGGCGAAGGTCAGCTGCCTGCGGGCGGCAACGGCCGCGGTCCTCAGGTCTGCCGCTGCGGTCCGGGACGGCACCGCCGGAGGAGGAGCGGCCGGGGCACCGGTGACCGAGAGGGTCGCCAGCACGAGATCCCCTGTGCCCTGGGCGCTGTTCGGGGCTGGCCCTGCCGGTCCCATCATGCCGGCCATGCTGCCACGGTTGTAGTAGACGGCACTGAGAGTGGCGTCGCCCTCGACAGCTGTGACCAGGACATCTGCACGGTTGCCCGGCGCCAGCAGCACCTCGTCCGTGTTCCGGGGTGTGGGGAAGCGGCCGGAATCGATGCCGAGGAGCTGCATCTGCTGCCCGTCCAGGCGCAGCTGCAGGTAGCGCGCCACGCACGTGTTCACGATCCGCCACCGCTCACGCTCGCCCGGCCGGGCGGAAAGTTTCGGGTTGCTTTGTCCGTTGACCAGGACAAGTTCACCTTCCCGGCCGAGCATCCGGTCCATGGGCGAGGGGCCGCCGACGGTTCCGGAGCCGTCCAGGGTGATGTCAGAGACGACCATCACCCGCTCGCGGCTGACGTCCACGGGCTGTGCGTCCTCGACGATGATCGCACCGAACAGGCCGGCGAAAATCTGATCGGCGACCATGCCGTGATGATGGGGGTGGTACCAGTACACGCCGGGCGGATGGTCCGCAGGGAGCCGGTACTCGTAGCGGAACGAGTGGCCGGGCTCGACGACGTTGAAAACGTTGTCTCCGTTGCCCTGGGGTGAAACGTGGAGTCCGTGGACGTGCAGGTTTGTCGGGACGTCCATGCTGTTGACCAGTTCGACGGCGAACACGTCCCCACTCCTCAAACGCAGGGTTGGGCCGGGGATTCCGCCGTTGTAGCCAAGCGCCGAGGCCTGCTGGCCGCCGAGCTGCACTGAGCCAGCGGACGCTTCGAGCCGGACCTGCAACCGTCCGTTGCTGCTGCGCAGCTGCTTCGGGTCGGTGAAGTCTCCGCCCGCGACGGTCGAGAACCGGGAACTGACCGTCCACCAGAGCCCGGCTCCGCCGGCGGCTATGGCTGCCGTGCCGAGGCCGCCCAGCAGGAGCGCGTTCCGGCGTCTCATTGGGAGCACTATTGGTCCTCGCCGAGAACCTTTAGCTGCTCGCGGTATTGCTCCGCCGTCAGTTCACCCCGGGCAAAGCGTTCATCGAGGATCTGCCGGGCCCGGCTCCTGCCGGGGTAGGGACCCTGCGGTCCCTGCATCCCGCCGTGAGTGCCGCCTCCGGCAAACATGCGCACGGCGACCAGTACCAGCAGCGCTATGCCGATGAGCAGGAGTATGCCCCACATCCACATCCAGGCCATATTCATGCCGTAGCCCCACATCAAGACCGGTGCCCTTTCGCCTCAGACCATTGCTATTCCGATTCTTTGGCCGACCTCGGCTGACCGGTAGAGTCCGAAGGCCTCCCCGCCCCGGGAGCCTTCGACGCCGTCCGGGGCGGTCACCGTTGGCTTCGCGTGCCCCCCGGCGTGGCGACGGACGTCCCTTCCCAGGGTCAGCGGGATGAGGCCACGGAGGGCCGGTGGGCGGCCCAGGCCGCGTAGCTGCCGTCGAGTTCAACGATGTCGTACCCGGCGCGGCGCAGGGCGCTGGCCGCGACGGAGTTGCGGATGCCGCTTTGGCAGTAGGTCACGATAGTGCCTCCGGCCGGGAGTTCGTCGAGGTGCCACATGACGCGGCCGCCGCTGAGCTGGTGGGATCCGGGGATGTGTCCGGCCAGGTGCTCGGTGCGGTTGCGGACGTCCAGCACCATGGCAGCGTCAAAGTCGGCCAGATCGGCAGGCTGGATCAGCCGCGGGGTAGAGGTTGGGAGGCCTTCGACGCCGGTGAGGTAGCCGGCGATGTTGTCGATGCCGACGCGGACCAAGTGATCCCACATCTCTTGGGCCTGCTCCGGCCCGGCGGCCAGCAGAACCAACGGGTTCTTATCGGTTTCCGGGTTCACGACCCAGGCGCCGTAGCTGGCCACTGACTTGCCGGCGGGGATGTTCAGGGAGCCGGTGACGGTGCCCTCGTGGACCTCGGTGTTGGAGCGGGTGTCTATGAAGGTTGCCTTGTCCGCAGCCAGATCCCTGGTCACGGCGGCGATGTCCAGCTCCTGCAGCGGGGCACGTTCCCTCAAGATTGCCGGGCCGATACGGTTTTCGCGCTTCATCCGCCCGAAGTAGGCGTGGGCGTCCGGCTGGCCGTCGAGAAGCTCATTGACGAACCCCTGCTCGTCGTTCGCGGCGAGGTACGGGCCCCACCAGGCGTAGAGCCGTTCGTAACCGACGGTGGTGGAGGGGATGGCGCCCAGGGCCTTGCCGCAGGCGCTGCCGGCGCCGTGGGCCGGGTGGACCTGGACGTAGTCGGGCAGGGGCAGGAATTTGTCCCGCAGACTGGCGAAGAGCTGCCTGGCACCCTCAAACCGGGTGTCCACGCCGCCGGCCGCTTCGTCCAGCAGGTCCGGGCGCCCCAGGTCACCGGAGAAGACGAAGTCACCGGAGAGCAGGTAGCCGGGCTGGTCGCTGAAGGCGCCGTCAGTCACCAGGAAGGACAGGTGCTCCGGGGTGTGGCCCGGGGTATGAAGAGCCTGGATGGTGATGTTGCCGAGGGCGATCCTGTCGCCGTCGTAGAGCCGTTCGCCGTCGAATTCGTACTGCCAGTCCGGGCCGCCTTCGCCGGAGACATAGATCGTGGCGCCGGTGGCTGCGGCCAGCTCGCGGGTGCCGGAGAGGTAGTCGGCGTGAATGTGGGTTTCGGTGACGGCCACAATCTTCATGCCGTTCTTCTCGGCCAGTTCCTGGTACACCGCGATGTCCCGGCGGCCGTCCACAACAACAGCCTCACCCTTGGCCTGGCAGCCAATCAGGTAGCTGGCCTGGGCGAGGTCTTCATCGTAAATGCGCTCGATAAGCATTGGTGCTCTCCTTCGTGGGGGAAGTTTGGTATCTGATCCTGCGTGCCGGCTGTGCCAGGTTTTCGGTACGGCGTTAGGGGTGCCGCCGGAGCTTCTCCAGCGGGAGGGTTGGGGGTTGGCGGGTCAGGCGGTGACGGTGCTCGTTGTGACCCATGCCGCTACGACAAAGATGAGCATCGCGAAGGAGACCCGGATGTGCTTGTCCTGCAGCCGGCGGGCAAGCCGGGCAGCAAAGAGGGATCCAAGGATGGCCGGGACCGCGAAGCCCAGGACCGTGGGCCACTCGATCGTGAAACCTGCGGCGTGGGCCCCGAAGCCCGCCGTCGAATTGATCACAATGATGGCCAGGGAGGAACCGACTGCCTGTTTCATGCGCAGCCCCAGGAACAGTGTGAGAGCCGGGGTGATCAGGAACCCTCCGCCCACACCCAGCAGCCCTGTGAGGAACCCGACCAGGAGGCCAACCCCGACGGCCTTTGGGGCGCAGGTGCGGAAAGCCCTGGTGGGCCCGATGCTGCAGGAACCGTCGGTTTCCTTGGTCCGCGCGAGCATCCGGATCCCCGCGATCACCATGATGCCAGCGAAGGCGAGCATCAGGATGTTCGGATCGAGCAGGCGGCCCAGGGCGGTTCCGGCCCAAGCGGCAGGGATGCCCGCGGCACCGACAATCAGGACCACTGGCCAGTTGATGCCTTCACGGAGCCTGGGCACCAGTGCCGCCAGGGACGAGATGCCCACCACGAGCAGGGAGGTGGGAATGGCCTCCGCGGGGCTCATGCCCACGCCGTAGACCAGGGCGGGAACGGCGATGATCGACCCGCCGCCACCCACCACACCGAGAACGATGCCGACGACGAGCCCCAGAGACAGGGCCGCGATCATGCTGCCGGAGTCTGCTCAGCCGGAACAACCGGGAGGTTCATGATGGCGGTTTCGCGCGTGGGCTCCGTGGCGGACTTGTTCCACGGCATGGCCGAGATGGCCCGGCCCATGGCGCAGGTGTTGGTCGCCGCGGAAAAGGTCAGGCCGGCGCCGATGACGCCGGCAAGCGTCCGGATCCTGGGGGAGACGAACTTGCCGCCAGCCAGGCCGAGGACCACCAGCGACCCGGCGGCGAGACGGACCTGCCGCTCCAGGTCCCAGCGTTCCTTGCCCTTGACCACGTCACCCCCGGCCGCTGCGAAGCCGGGGACGCCGCCGGTCAGGACGTAGGCCGTATTGATGCCGGAACTGCCGAGGCGCTGCCGCGCCTGTTCAGCGCGGGCCCCTGACTGGCAAACGAGGACGACGCGGCTACCCAGACGGGCGGCGAGCTCATCGGTGTGTTCGGACAGCAGCGGCAGCGGCACGTTGTATGACCCGCGGATGTGCACGGACTCGAACTCAGCGGCCGAGCGGACGTCAATGATCATGAGGTCCTGATGCTCGGTGACCCAGCTGCGCAAGGTCTCCGGAGCGAGAGCGGAAATGGCGGTGGAAGGCGAAATCATGGCGGGGCCTCTCGAAAGGGGTCGTGGGTGAATACCCCACCGAGTATGGCAGATACCCATGGGGGTATGCAAAATACCCGGTGGGGTATATGGTGATGGTGAGCCCCCTACGCCTTTGGAGACCTCATGCAACTCGATCCGACTGAACTAATCCCCGTGGTTAACCGCCTCAAGCGCGCCCAGGGTCAGCTCGCTGCTGTGACCCGCATGCTGGAGGAGGGCGGGGATTGCAGGGCCATCGTCACGCAGTTGGCGGCCGTCTCGAAGGCTCTGGACAAGGCCGGATTCGCGATCATCGCCAGCGGACTTGAGCAGTGCCTCGTCCGCGAAGACACCACCATGGACCGAAAGGAGCTCGAAAAGCTCTTCCTCTCCCTCGCCTGACCAACAGGGGACATCTCGCCTAACCAGCGGCAGACATCAGGGCGCCGTGTCGGCGCAGTTTCCCCACCAACGCCCCCGCCGGCCAAGGAAATCAGCGTCGCGGTTTCTCAGGTACGTGGGGGATGTGGAGGAGTATCATTCCTTCCGGGGGGCGGGCCTGGAAAGAGAATAGCCATGCTCAAGGACAAGCAAGTCGGCGCAGTGCTACCGGCAGCGGACATCGCGCGTGCACGGGATTTCTACCGCGATAAGCTCGGGCTCGAACCCGAGAACGCGGATGCCGAGGATAACCTGCAGTACAAGTGCGGCGGCGGTACCGGGTTCCTCCTGTACCAGACGCCTAATGCCGGAACGGCCAAGAACACGCAGATCGGCTGGGTGGTCGATGACCTTCCGGGTGCAGTTGCGGAACTCCGGGCCAAGGGAGTCGTCTTCGAAGAATACGACTTTCCGGGCCTAAAAACGGAGGACGGCATCGCCAGCACCCCTGACGGAAGCACGGCCGCGTGGTTCCTGGACACGGAGGGCAACATCCTGAGCCTGAACCACATGGCCTAGCGCCGGCCCACAGGATGCGGCGGGGCTTCCGGGACTGAGGTCGCCGGAGGCAACGCCTGATCACGAAGCCCGGCTGGAGCGCGACAGCGCCGCCGGCCGGGTTTCGTTCGTCCGCGGTCCTACGTGTCGTTGCCGGCTTCCGGGTCCTCTGACCACGCCATGCTGGGTCCAATGGCGTCGATCGCCTGGGACAGTGGAATGCCGGAGCCGTCGCGGCGGCCATGCTCGCCGGGGAGTGAGCGCGCCACACCTGCCAGGGAGGACGCCTTGGCCGGACCGTGCCCAGCCCAGCCGAGCAGCAGCGTGTCCTCGCCCTTGAGGAAACGGTGTGCCCGTACCCCGGCAGTCGCCCGGCCCTTGACCGGGTACTCGGCCAGGGCGGTGACCTTCGCGGCCCCGGGGGCTGTGCCCGGCAGCGCGCCTTCGGTCCCCGCGATGGTCACGACGACGGCGGCGGCGTCAGCGGGGCTGGCGGTCCCGAAAAACATCACCCGGTCCCCGGCGGCCAGCTTGATCCCGGCCATGCCGCCGGCCGTCCGGCCCTGCGGGCGGACGGCGGAGGCACTGAAGCGCAGCAGCTGGGCCTGGCGCGTGATGAAGACGAGGTCGTCGTCGTCGGACCCGGCGGGGGCAACGCCCACCACGGTGTCCTTGTCTTTGAGCGCGATCGCTTCCCAGTCTTCGCGGTTCAGCGGATAGTCCGGCTGCACCCGTTTGACCACGCCCTGGGCCGTTCCGATTGCCAGGACCTGGTCCAGCGGCGCGAAAGCCACCAGCGATTCCCCCTTGAGCAGGGTGATGAAATCCTTGGCCGCTACCCCGCCGGCCATGTTGGGGGTGCCCGAGGTTGGCGGCAGCACAGGCATGTCCATGACCTGCAGGCGCAGCATGCGGCCCTGCGAGGTCACGGCGGCGATCTCGCCGCGGGCGGTGGTTTTGACCACGGAGGAGAAAACGTCGTGCCGGGTCCGCGGTCCGGCCTCGGCCAGGCTGTCCTGGTTGGCGGTGCGGGCAATCTGTCCGGACACGGTGAGGATGGCCCAGCAAGGATCGTCCGCGATCTCAAGGGCCAGCGGTGCGGCCTTGCCCTTGGCCCCGGCGGCTGCGCCCAGTGCCGCGGCGACGGTGGGGGAGACGGCCTCGGATTCCAGCAGGACGGTCCGGCGCGGTGTGCCGTACTTCTCCGCGATCTCGCCGAGTTCGTCGGACACCAGGGCACGGAGCAGCACGGGGGAGCCCAGGATCGCCTCAAGCTCCGCGATCTCCCGGCGGAGCTCCTCCTGCTCCTTCTCCAGCTCGACCCGCGAATACTTGGTCAGCTGCCGCAGCCGCAGTTCCAGGATGTAGTTGGCCTGGATCTCGGAGAGATCGTAGATGGACATCAGCCGGGTACGGGCCTCGGCCACCTCGTCGGAGGACCGGATGATCTGGATGACCTCGTCAATGTCCACGATCGCGACCAGGAGGCCTTCGACCAGGTGCAGGCGGTCCTTCTTCTTGCCCAGCCGGAACGCGGTGCGGCGCCGGACCACGTTGATCCGGTGGTCCACGTAGACCGAGAGCAGCTGGAGCAGCCCGAGGGTCTGCGGCTGGCCGTCGACGAGCGTCACGTTGTTGATGCCGAAGGAGTCTTCCATCGGGGTGTAGCGGTAGAGCTGCTGGAGCACGGCAGTGGGGTTGAAGCCGTTCTTGAGCTCAATGACCAGGCGCAGGCCGTGCTTGCGGTCGGTGAGGTCCACGACGTCGCTGATGCCGGTGAGCTTCTTGCCGTTGACGGCATCCTTGATCTTCTCGATCACCTTTTCCGGGCCCACCATGTAGGGCAGTTCCGTGACCACCAGGCCGGTGCGGCGGGCAGAGAGCTGCTCGATGTCCACCTTTGCCCGGGTCTTGAAGGAGCCGCGGCCGGTGGCATAGGCGTCGCGGATGCCGTCCAGGCCCACGATCCGGCCGCCGGTGGGCAGGTCCGGGCCGGGGACGAACCTCATGATGTCCTCGAGCGTGGCGTCCGGGTTGTCGATCAGGTGCCGGGCCGCGGCGATGACCTCCACCAGGTTGTGCGGGGCCATATTGGTGGCCATGCCGACGGCGATGCCCGTCGCGCCGTTGACCAGCAGGTTGGGGAACGCGGCCGGCAGCACGTCCGGCTGGGTCAGCTGGTTGTCGTAGTTGGGAACGAAATCGACGACGTCCTCGTCGAGGTGGTCAGTGAGGGTCAGGGCCGCGGCCGCCAGCCGGGCTTCCGTGTAGCGGGGCGCCGCCGGGCCGTCGTCGAGCGAGCCAAAGTTGCCGTGTCCGTCGATCAGCGGCAGCCGCAGGGAAAAGTCCTGGGCCATGCGCACCATGGCGTCGTAGATCGCGGCGTCACCGTGCGGGTGCAGCTTGCCCATGACCTCGCCCACCACGCGGGCGCTCTTGACGTGGCCGCGGTCCGGGCGCAGCCCCATGTCGGACATCATGTAGAGGATCCGCCGCTGGACGGGCTTCAGGCCGTCGCGGGCGTCGGGGAGGGCCCGCGAATAGATCACCGAATAGGCGTATTCGAGGAATGAGCCTTCCATCTCGGACGTGACATCGATATCGACGATGTTCTCAACGAAATCCTGGCTGGGTTCCCCTGCCGGGGGCGTGGTTTGGCGGCGTGCCATAAGGCTGGTGGATCCTTCTGAGGGGTGCTGAACGGGTACTGCGTAAGTTTATGACTAGGCTAAGCCTATGGTGGATCAGCCGGCGGACGGCGTATATCCGGAATATTGGGAAGCCGATGTTGTCCTGCGCGACGGCGGCACGGCGCATGTGCGCCCCATCCACCCCTCCGATGCAGATGCGGTCCAGGCCTTCCACGTGGGCCAGTCCCAGAAGTCCATCTACATGCGCTTCTTCGCCTTCAAGTCCAAGCTTTCCAGCAAGGAACTCAAGCGCTTCACCGAGGTGGACTACAAGGACCGGGTGGCCCTGGTGATCACCATCGGCGGCGAAATCCTGGGCATCGGCCGTTACGACCGGCTCGATGACCCGGCCGAGGCCGAGGTCGCCTTCAACATCGCCGACGCCCACCAGGGCCGCGGCATCGGCTCGATCCTGCTCGAACACCTCGCCGCCGCGGCCCGCGAGAACGGGATCCGCAAGTTCAGCGCCGAGGTGCTTCCGGAGAACCGCAAGATGCTCATGGTCTTCTCCGACGCCGGCTACGACGTCAAACGCCACTTCGACGACGGCGTCGTCAGCCTCGAGTTCAACATCGACCCCACCGACAAATCCCGCGCCGTGATGGAATCCCGCGAGCACCGCGCCGAGGCCCGCAGCATCCAGGAACTGCTAGCCCCGGCGTCCGTGGCCGTGATCGGAGCCAGCCGCAAATGGGGCACCGTCGGCTACCAGCTGCTCGAGCACGTCATCGAAGGCGGCTTCAGCGGCCCGGTCTATGCGATCAACCCGGAGGCCCTGGAACTTGCCGGCATGCTCTCCTTCGCCCGGCTCTCCGAGGTTCCCGGCCCGGTCACGCTCGCCATCATCGCGGTCCCGTACGACGAGGTCCCCAAGGTGGTCCAGGAATGCGCGGCCGCCGGGGTCAAGGGAATCGTGGTGGCCACCGCTGGGTACGCGGACGACGGCGAACGCGGCCTGGCGCGCCAGCGCGAACTGGTCCGGCAGGCCCGGGAAAACGGCATGCGCGTGATCGGCCCGGCGTCCCTGGGCATCGTCAACACCAACCCGGCCGTGTCCCTCAACGCCTCGATGGCACCGGCCCTGGCCCGCCGCGGCGGCCTGGGGCTGTTCAGCCAGTCGGCCGCGATCGGCGTCTCCCTCTACGCGGCCTCCAGCCGGCGCCGGGTTGGCATCTCGACCTTCCTCTCGGCCGGCAACCGGGCCGACGTCTCCGGCAACGACATGATGCAGTACTGGGAAGACGACGCCGACACCACGGCGGTGGGCCTGTACCTGGAATCGATCGGCAACCCGCGCAAGTTCTCCCGGCTGGCCCGCCGCCTTGCCCGCACCAAACCGGTGATTGTGGCCAAGTCCGACGCCATGGGCCTGAACCTGCCGCCCGGTCATGCCGTCCGCACCACCCAGGCGCCCTCGGAAGCGCTGGACGCCATGATGCGGCAGGCGGGGGTGATCCGGGTCGAGACCATCGAAGAGCTCATGGACGTCGCCCAGATCGTCTCGAGCCAGCCGCTGCCCGGGGGCCCCGGCATGGCCGTCTTCAGCAACTCGCGCGCCCTTGGCAAGGTGGTCGCGGACAGTGCCGCCCGCCAGGGGCTTGGCGTGGAACGGATCGTGACCGACGTCGACCTCGACGCGGGCATGTCCCGGGCACTGCCGGCCCTGCGGCGGAGCCTGCAGGAAACCCTGACCGCGGACACGGTGTACGCCGCGGTGGTCGCGCTGCTGCCGGCGCACGGTCTCACCGTCGAAAAGATCGCCGGTGTGCTGGCCGAATGCTCCGCGGCGGCCGGCAAGCCGGTGGTTGCCGCCTTTAGCGGAATCCTTGATCCCTCCATCTATGTGGAGGGCATGGTCGGCGCCGAACCTGAACAGCCCCACCAGCCCGCCCCCGCTCCGCCGGTCCCGTGCTACTCCAACCCGGGTGCGGCGGTGGCGGCCCTTGCCGCCGTCGTGCGCTACGCCCAATGGCTGGACCGGGACCAGGGCCTGTTCGTGGAACCCGAAGGGTGCCACCCGGAGCCCGCCCGGGCGGACCTGGAGGTCCTTCTGCGCGATGTGGGCGGCGAGCAGCTCGTCCGGCTGGACCAGGACACGGCCGCCCGGCTGCTGGGCCACTACGGCATCCGGCTGGTCCCGTCCGTCGGGTTCGAGACGGCGGAGGAGGCCGTGGCCGCGGCAGGGCAGCTCGGCTGGCCCGTGGCCTTGAAGACCACGGACCCGGCACTGCGGCACCGGCTGGACCTCGGCGGTGTGCGGCTGGACATCCAGGACGCCGATTCGCTGCGGCGCAACGTGCTGGAGATGCGCAAATCGCTCGAGCGGTACGGCTCGCCGTCCCTGGAAGTGCAGACCATGGTGCCCGTGGGGCAGGCCTGCACTTTCCGCGCCATCGAAGACCCGCTGCTGGGGCCGGTGATCTCCTTCGGCCTGGCCGGAGACGCCGTGAACCTGCTCGATGACTGGGCCCACCGCGTGCCGCCGCTCTCCGGCTCCGACGTCCACGACTTCATCCGGGCGCCCCGGGCGTCGCGGAAGCTTTTCGGCTACCAGGGCCTGCCCGCCGTCGACGTCGCGGCGCTCGAGGACCTCGCAGCCCGCCTCACCAGGCTGAAGGACAACCACCCGGAGATCGCGCTGGTGCATTTCAATCCCGTCCTCGCCGGGCCCGATGGCGCCTCGATCCTGGCCGCCGATGTCAGGATCGCGAACGCCGCCCAGCGGACCGACAGTGCGCGCCGGGCGATGCGCAGTTAGGGTCGAACCTCCCGGGCTGCAGCCCGCGTCCGGGGCCCTGCAGTTAGCAAGTCCCCAGCTGATCTGTGAAAATGGAGACTATGAGCACCCAGCCTCCAGCACCCAAGCCCCTGGCGACCGCCCCCGCACGCCAGACCGCGCACCACCACGGCCTCCATGACCACAGTGCGCAGGGCCAGAGCCTGGAAGGGGCCCTCCAGCAGGCCGGTTTTTACCCCCGGCTCGTGGCCGACGTCGTCGCCGATGCCCTGGATGGCCGTGATTGCGTGGCCCACCTCGTACATCTCGAGACACACTTCGACCGGGCCGAGGTCCGCCGCCACATCACCGTCCTGGTGTTGACCGACGACATGTTGGTCATTACCCATGTCGACGACCAGCAGCTCGACGAGGCCGGCGAGCAGACCGTCGCCCAGGTGTCCACCGAGTCCGTTCCCGTCACTCAGATCCGCTCGGTGGTCTTGAGCTATGTCTACGCCCAGCCGCAGGACTACAAGCCTTCCGACCCTGTCCGCGAGCTGACGTTGTCCATTGCATGGTCCGGCGGCCAGCGCCTCGACATGGGTCCGGCCAGCTGCGGGGATCCTCAGTGCGAGGCCGATCACGGCTACAGCGGCACCATTGCCCAGGAAGACATCGTCCTGCGCATCAGCGCCGAAGCGGACGGCCTGCAGGCCGTACAGGATGCCAAGCTCTTCGCCCGCGCCCTCCGTGCAGTGAACACCGGCTCCGCGGCGCCGGTCCCGCACAACGGGCCCGGGCTGCCGCCCCGACCGCGGATGGGCGTGTTCGGAAACCGCCTCAGCCGCGGCCATCAGCGCTGACATGGCCCATTTCCGTCAGCCTGAGCCCGCCGAAGATCAGCTGCCAGTCCCGGTATTGGCTCCCTCCCTGGCCGCCGACACCGCCGCCGCCGTCCCGCTGGCCGCCGGCGCCGGTCCGTCCCCGCTCCCGCCCGCCCCGGCGTTCGGGCACCGTTCCATCGCCGAGGTGCTCACCAGCGCCGCCGCCAGCCTGGGTGTCCCGGGGTTTGAGAACAAACTGAACCTTCCGGCCGCCAAACGCGTGTGTGTGGTGCTGGCCGACGGGCTGGGCCGGAACCTGTTGAAGCAGAAGAGCGCCCACACCCCGTTCCTGCGTGCGGTCCAGCAGGCCGGCCAGGGCCAGGTGCCCGTGGCGCTGGACTCGGCGTTCCCGTCCACCACCGCGGCATCCCTCGCCAGCTTTGGCACCGGACTGTCGGCGGGCCAGCACGGCATGGTGGGCTATGACGTCCTGGATCCGGATCAGGACCGGGTAGTGAACATGCTGGGCAACTGGGACGCCGGCGTGGACCCGCGGACGTGGCAGCCGTTCCCCACCGTTTTCGAACGGGCCGCGGAACACGTCGATGTCACGACGGTCAGCCTGCCGCAGTTCAGCACCTCGGCCATGACCGAGGCCGCGCTCCGCGGAGGCCGCTTCCTCACCGGAACCACGTCGCACGCCCGGACCGAAGCTGCCGCCGAGGCCATGGCCGGCGCCGGTCCTTCGCTGATGTACTTCTATGTCAATGAGCTCGACAAGGCCGGGCACCGCCACGGCTGCCAGTCAGCCCAGTGGGAGCACCAGCTGGAAGAGCTCGATGCCACTGTGCGCCGGCTCAACGCCACCCTGCCGGCCGGCACCACCGTACTGCTGACGGCGGACCACGGAATGGTGGACGTGCCCGAATCGCAGCGGATCGACTACTCCGCGGAGCCGGCGCTGCTCGCCGGCGTGCGGCACACCGCTGGAGAGCCGCGCATGGTCCACCTCTACCTCGAGGATGGAACGGACGACGACGCCCGCGGCCGCCTGCTGGCCAACTGGCGGTCCCGTTTCGGGGACAGAATATGGGCCTTCACCCGTGAGGAAGCGATCGCGGGCGGCCTGTTCGGCGACGTGCGGGCCGAGGCTGCCTTGCGGATCGGCGACGTCATGATCGCGGCCCGGGACGCGCTGGCGCTTTACGATACACGCAGGGTCCGGCCCACTGCCCTTGAGGTCGTGGGCCAGCACGGTTCCCTGACGAAAGCCGAGCGGGAAGTCCCGCTGCTCTACTTCCAGGCGGACGGTAAAAAAGCACCCCGCGGCTGACGGCCACGCCGGAAATCGCTGCCTGAAATTCCTGCTGGAAACGCGGGCCCGGTTCTTATTGGTCGTTGCGGGTTCCGAAGACGATTTCGTCCCAGCTCGGAACGCTGGAGCGCTTCGGCTTGGCCGGCTGGCGCTCGGGCTGGTCCGTTCCGGGCTCGCTCCGGGCAGCGGCGTGGGACTCGCGGTGCTGCCGCCGGGACGTTCCGCCGCCGATCAATTCATCCAGGCCCGGGCTCGCCGTCGGGCCGCTCTTAGGGGCCGGGCGCAGTTGCGAGGCCGCGATGGTGACTTCCCGGGTCTCCGTGCTGACGCCGTCGTGCAGTTTCAGGGCATCGTCCTCCTCCGGGAGGCGCGGTGCGAGGCTCAGCCGCGAGAGCATCGACGGCCTGCCGTCGCGCCGTCGCGTGAAGGAGTCGGTTTCCGACGCGGCGGCCGCCTCCACTGCCGGAACGTCCGGCAGACCGGGGTTGATGAGAGCCGGATCGGTCTCGGCCGGGACGGGATCGCCCTCCGCAGCGGATTCGGGGATGGCGTCCGGCTCCACAGCTGCCGGAAGCCCGGTTGCTTCCGGGACCTCCGACGGGCGGGGGKGGGCCGCGGGGACGCCGGTGGTCAGGAGCGTGGCAAGGGCGTCGTCCGCGTCCTCGTCCACGCCGATCCGCTGGCCGCGGCGGGAACGCAGCATGTCCAGCAGCCCGTCGGCGTCTTGTTCCTGGTGGATCCTGTCCTGCTGGAGCAGCATCTGGTGAATAATGCTGTGCTGGCCGGTCGCTGTGCGGGCCGCGGCCTCGGCATCGGTTTCAAAGTCGAAGGGCCGGTCGGAGACGGCCGTAAGGCGCCGGGTCGGCACTGGGCCTTCGAGCGGCTCAAGTTCGCTCAGCTGCTGGGCCCAGCGGTTGGCGTTTTGCAGGGTCTTCCGGGCGGGGTGGAAGGTCCACAGGGCCGGCGGCTCCTCGCCGATTCCGGCCGGGCCGCCGGGCTTGGGCTCGAAGCGGGCCACCACGTTCCAGCTGCCATCGGGACGTCGCCAGGAATCCCACTCCAGGGTTGAGGGCTCGACACCGTAGGCCCGGAGCCGGTGCTCGACCATGTCGCTGAGGGACGCCGGGTTTTCACCGAACACCGACCGGTAGGCGTCGTGGCCCGGGGCGGGGGAGGCGACCTCCACCTTGCGGGCCTGCTGCGCGATGTACTCGCGTTCGGCCAGGACCGGGCCCTCGTAACGCTGGACTTTCTCCAGCGGAATTCCGGACAGCTCCGCCACTTCGGCGGCGGTGGCCCCGTTGCGAATCCTGGTCTGGATGTCGCGCGGTGACATGGCAATAGGGGGTGCGGCCGCGCTGGACGCGGTCTTCGCCGACGTCCGGCTGGCTGCCACCCGAAGTGCTTCATCGATCGGCAGCTGGAACATCTCGCCGCCGGTGCCACTCAACAGGAGATGCTCTCCGTCGTCGTGGACGCCTACAAGCCGTAGATCCTGCATACAAATCCTCCACCCTGGCATTACTAACAATCGAAACTCTGCCACCAGCGGGACGCATTTCGGGTTAGGACGGCAGGCGCGCCGTGATTTTCCGCGACTTTCCGCGACTTTCCGCCGGTTTTTGCTGGTCTGTGGGAGAGATCGGGGCGAGAGGACCGGTGGGCTCTGGCATTCGGGAGGCGCTTAAGCAAAAATGACCCGACACCGGGCACAAAAACCGCATGTCCGGCGTTACAACGGTGAACCGTTCCCGGTGCCCAGGGTTACCATCCCGGCGGGCCATCCCGGAACGGCGAATCAATCGAACGAATGCGGAGTGTGAGCAACAAATAATGGCGACTGATTACGATGCGCCGCGTAAGACCGAAGAAGACCTCAGCGAGGATTCGATTGAGGCTCTGAAGGCGCGGCGTACGGAGAAGCCTTCCGCCGTGGTGGATGAAGATGAGTCCGACCTCGCCGAAGGCTACGAACTTCCCGGCGCAGACCTGTCCGGGGAGGAACTGCTGGTCCGGGTCCTGCCCGCCCAGGCTGACGAATTCACGTGTGCCTCCTGCTTCCTCGTCCGCCACCGTTCGCAGATTGCCCGCGAAAAGGACGGCCTCAAGTACTGCAAGGATTGCGAGGGCTAGGCACGCGGCAGTCCTGACCAGGACCCCGCATCCCGGATCCCGGGCACGCATGTCAGGACCGGGGAGGAGCCGACGTGAGGTGCCCTCTGGGAGTTGGGGAGAGCCGTGCAGGAGGCGGTGGGAACTAAGCGTTGAGCGCGGCGATCAGTTGCTCCGGGTGGCGGCTGGACGCCAGCCAGTACGGGGTGCGGTCCGAGGGGTCCTCGATCTCGATTCGGACCACCGGATCCACCCACCCACGGATACACAGGAACGCCAGCCCATTGAGCCGGGTGCCCCGCTCCGCCGTCGCTTCTTTGCCCCGGAACGCCGTGGCCTTGCCCAGGAACCCGCGTTCAATCGTGGCCCTGCCCACCTTCAGGGTGGTCCTCGTGACAGTGATTGACGGCGTGGATAGGACCAGCAGCACGGAGATGATGACGAAGAGCACGATCGCTGCGGTGATACCGGCCCAGATGCTGATGGGCGCCAGCATGAGGATCCCGGCACTGGAGAACCCCGCCGCGACCAGCCAGATCCAGAAGTTCGGCCAAAGCTTCTCGGAGTAAAGGGCAGTGGAGTCGCTCGGGGCGCTCTTCGGGGCAGGCGCGGCTGCGCTGGATTCGGGCATAAGCACAGCTTTTCATCTTTCCCGGGCTATTTCACCTCGGCCCCGCCCGGCTCCAGCCCTGGATCAACCTGCGGGGGCCGTGCCCGGGCAGGCCAGCGGCGGCTAGGACGATGTTCCTTGCGGGCGTTAGAGTGAGGGACTGTGACTGAAGAAAACACCGCCGTCGCCAGTGCCGCACCGACCGCCAGCGACACAGCCTACGGAACGCCCACCTTGACGGTACAGCTGAAAATGCTCGACGACGGGCTCGAGCCGCCGTCGTACGCGCACCCGGGCGATGCGGGCGCTGACCTCCGCGCCCGCGAGGACGTCGTCCTCGCCCCGGGGGAGCGCCGTCTCGTCCCGACAGGCGTCTCGATTGCGCTTCCGGATGGATTCGTTGCGCTGATCCACCCCAGGTCCGGCCTCGCCACCAAGCACGGACTCACGGTGGTGAACGCCCCGGGGACCGTGGACGCCGGCTACCGCGGTGAAATCGCGGTGACACTGCTCAATACGGACCGGGACGAGGCGATCGAGCTCCGCCGCGGCGATAGAATTGCACAAATGGTCATTCAGCGCGTGGAGTACGCCAGGTTCCTCCCGGTCGAGGAGCTCGACGGCTCCGTCCGCGGCGGGGGAGGCTTCGGTTCCACCGGCGGTTTCGGCGGACCGGCCTGAGCGCAGGCCCCGGCAACGCCACGGGAGCCAACTGCGTTTCTGCAGCGCCGCTGGCACTGCAGCACATGCAGGCAATGATGCACGGAATAAGGAGCCGGCCGCGGGGTAGCGGGCGGCCACGCGGACAGGCGCCAGGACGGCGCCGGGCGGCGGTACAGGATCACAACTGAAGGAGACACCCCATGGTTTTTGGGCGCGGCAGGAAAGCCAAACAGGAGCAGCCGACCGGGGCCGATACGGACCAGAACGCTGTGGCCACGGAAGCTGCTGGTGACGCCGCCGCGACACCGGCCGGGAACGTTGCCGAAACCGCCGGCCGGGCCGCGACCGGCCCCTTCGACGTCTCGGAAATCGACGACCAGGACGGGTACGTGGACCTCGGTGCGCTGCTGATCGCACCCCGCGAGGGACTCCAGCTCCGCTTGGAGGTTGAAGAGGCGAGCCAGCGCGTCGTCGCCGTCACCATGGACCTGGAGGGATCGAGCCTTCAGCTGCAGGCCTTCGCCGCCCCCCGCTCCGAGGGCCTGTGGGATGAAATCCGTGAGCAGATCGGGCAGTCTGTCGGCAGCCAGGGCGGCCAGGTCGAGGAAGTCGAGGGCAGCTTCGGCACCGAACTCGTGGCGAAGCTTCCCGCCGGCGGCGCGGACGGCAGCCAGGGATACCGCGTGGCCCGCTTCATCGGCGTCGATGGCCCGCGCTGGTTCCTCCGCGGAGTCTTCGGCGGCGAGGCAGCCCTTGACCGCGACGCGGCGGCCGGACTGGAGGGGCTCTTCCGGAAGATCGTCGTGGTCCGCGGCGAGAACCCCATGCCGCCGCGTGACCTGCTGCAGCTGCGCCTGCCCAAGGACACCGCCGCTGCACCGTCGCCGCAGGCGGCCCCCGAATTCGAACAGCCCGAACGCGGACCGGAGATAACCCAGATTGGCTGATGCCGCCGGCAAGAAAGCCACCGCCGCCATGTCCGTCCGGGACTTGCCGGACCGCGGGCGGGTGCTGTGCCACGGCTTCATCGAGTCCGTCACGTACGTGCCCGCCAACCAGGTGGCTTCCTTCATTGCGATCCTGATCGATCACGACCTACCTGCGCCCGTCAGCCGTTTCCCGGGTTTTGGTGCCAAAGCCGGCTCCGGTGCCGGGGCGGCCAGCAGCCTGCCGGCCAACGGGGTATCAACACACCGGGTGCGCCCCGGCGCCCAGCGCCAGCGGCCGGCCGGTCCCAAGGAGCGGCTGCGCGTTGTATGGCTGGGCCGGCGCCGGATCCCCGGCGTCGACGCCGGAACGGAGCTCCGGCTCGAGGGCATGGTCACCATCCGCGACGGGCTGCCCACGATCTTCAACCCACGCTACGAAATACTCTCCCGCCAGGAGGAGCAATGACCTTGCCCGAACACCCCGAGCGGGACCGCCCGGAGCGGCCTCAACAAGACACCGACCGGCAGGAGCCGGCGGAATCCGCGGACGGCGGCCGGGACATCTCCGCACCCGTGACTTCCGAGCCCACAACCGCCGCGCCAACTGTCGCACAGCTTGCCGGGGACTACGCGGCCAAGGCCGGCCTGCACCGGTCGAGCAACGGCAACATCGATGTGCTTAGAAGCGCCGGCGGCATCCAGGGCATCGCCGAGAGCATCCTCCCGGGCCTGGTCTTCCTGATTGCCTTCACTATCGACCGGGAAAACCTGGCGATGGCCGTCACGGCCTCCCTGGCGGTGGCCGCCGTCTTCACCGTGGCGCGGCTGGTTCAGCGCAAACCACTGACGCAGGCTCTCGCCGGCTTCATCGGCGTCGGCCTCTCCGCCTGGCTGGCCACCTCGACCGGCAAAGCAGAGAACTTCTACGTCCTGGGGTTCTTCACCAACGTCGGCTACATCCTGGCAATGTCGATCTCCGTGTTCGTGCGCTGGCCGATCGCCGGCCTGCTCTTCGGCTTCATCCGCAACGAGGGCCTGGAATGGCGCAAGGACCCGAAACGGATCAGGGCGTACAGCATCGGCACGTGGGTGATCGTTGCCGTGCTGGTCCTGCGGCTCGTGGTGCAGGTGCCGCTCTACTTTATGGGCGAGCAGGGCCTCGCCGCCCTCGCCACCACCAGGCTCCTCATGGGCGCCCCGCTGTACATCCTCGGCATCTGGATTGCGTGGCTGATCACCCGGCCGGCCCCGGTGCCCGCCGCGGCCCCAGAGGCCAACTGACCCGATGCGCTATCAGATATGGCCGTTCCCAAACTTCGGGAACGGCCATATCTGGTAGCGCAACTATTGGGAGCGGAACGGATCAGCCGTCGAAGCCGTCGTCCCCGGCCGGCTGGGTGCCGTGGCCATGCTGGTCCGAGGTCACCGGGTGCTGGTCCTCCAGCGGTGATTCGGGCGCCAGCAGGGCGCGGAGGTCGTCCTCGGCCGCGATCGTGGTGACAAAGAACAGTTCGTCGCCGCCGTCGATCACGTCGTCGCGGCTCGGTGTGATGGGCGCCTGGTCCCGCAGGATCGCAACGAGGGTGGCGTCCTCGGGCCACTGGACATCGCCCACGGTCAGCCCGATCACATGCGAGTCGTGCGGGACCGTGAACTCCACCAGCGAGGACACCCCGGTCTGCAGTGTCAGCAGCCGCACCAGGTCACCGATCTCCACCGCCTCCTCCACCAGGGCGGTCATCAGCTGCGGGGTGTTGACCGCGACGTCGACGCCCCAGGAGTCGTCGAACATCCAGTCGTTCTTGGGGTTGTTGACCCGGCCGACGGTACGCCCGACGCCGAATTCCGTTTTGGCCAGCAGCGAGACCACCAGGTTGACCTTGTCGTCACCGGTGGCGGAAACCACGACGTCGGCGTCCTCGAGTTTGGCGTCCTGCAGCGTGCTCAGCTCGCAGGCATCACCGACCAGCCAGTGGGCTCCGCGCAGCCCGCTCCGGCCGATGACCTCCGGCTTCTCGTCGATCAGCAGGATTTCGTGCTTGTGGGCCAGCAACTCGCGGGCGATCGAGGACCCGACGCTTCCGGCACCGACGATGACGACTTTCACTCAGGACTCCTTGGCGGGGGATTTGGCGAGAATGTGGCCGATCTCGGAGCTCCGGTCCACGTTCAGCATGGCGTGGACAGTGTCGCCGTCCTGGTAGGACGTGGCGGCAGCGGGCAGCATGCCCTCACCGAACCGGGTCAGATACGCGATCCGGATGCCGGCCGCCTTCTCGATCGAGGAGATCGGGTGCCCGATCCAGTCGGGGTTGAGGTCAACCTCGGCGAGCACCAGCCGGCCCGAGGGCTCCCGGAAGTCACCGGCGATGTGCTGTTCGGGCAGGATGCGGCGCAGTACCTGGTCGGCGCTCCAGCGGACCGCGGCGACCGTGGGAATGCCGAGGCGCTGGTAGATTTCGGCGCGGCCCGGGTCATAGATCCTGGCCACCACATGGGGCACGTGGAAGGTCTCCCGCGCCACCCGGGTGGCGAGGATGTTGGAGTTGTCGCCGCTGGAAACCGCCGCGAAGGCGTAGGCTTCCTCTACGCCGGCGCGCTTCATCGTCTCGCGGTCAAACCCGACCCCCGTGACCTTCCGTCCGGAAAATCCTGTGCGGAGCCGCCGGAAGGCGCGGTCGTCCTGGTCGATGATGGCCACCGAATGCCCGGCGTCCTCGAGCGTGTGTGCCAGGGTTGCCCCGACACGGCCACAACCCATGATCACGAAGTGCGCCACATGGGCCTCCTCTTGGTTCTGCGTCTGATACTGCGTAAAACTCTACCGGCCACGCGGTCCCGGAAGGCCACGGGCACGGGGCGCCGGCCGGCGCCCTTGCGGACGCCGACTTCGCCGTCATGACATCGCGTCCGAATCAGACTAGCTTTGTGTGGTGCTGACAATTTTCAATGCCGTGAAGCGGGTGCTGGTAGGCAAGCCCTTCCGGAACGACCGTCTGGCCCACACGCTCTTGCCGAAGCGGATCGCGCTGCCCATTTTCGCTTCGGATGCATTGTCCTCCGTGGCCTATGCCCCTGACGAAATCCTCCTGACCCTGGCCATCGCCGGCGTCAGCGCTGTCGCCGTCGCCCCGTGGGTGGGCCTCGCCGTCATGGTGGTGCTCCTGACCGTGGTGGCCTCCTACCGCCAGAACGTCCACGCCTACCCCTCCGGCGGCGGCGACTACGAGATCGCCAACGTCAACCTCGGCAAATTTGCCGGCCTCACCGTCGCCTCGGCGCTGCTGGTCGACTACGTCCTGACCGTGGCCGTGTCCATGTCCTCGGCCGCGACGTACCTGACCACCGCCGTGCCCTCGCTGCACGGACAGCAGGCGGCGATTGCCACGATCGGCGTCATCATCCTGGCCCTCGTGAACCTGCGCGGCATCAGGGAGGCCGGCAGTGTCTTCGCCGTCCCGACCTACATCTTCATGGCCTCCATCCTGGGCATGACCGCCGTCGGGATCTACCAGGCCGTGACAGGCCAACTGGGGCAGGCACCCTCGGCAGCGTTCGAGATTGTGCCGGAGCCGGGCTTCGATGAAGGACTTGTCGGCCTGGCCGGCGCGTTCCTGCTGCTGCGTGCCTTCTCCTCCGGTGCGGCGGCCCTGACCGGCGTCGAGGCCATCAGCAATGGTGTGCCCAACTTCCAGAAGCCCAAGAGCAAGAACGCGGCCACCACTCTGCTGCTGCTCGGCGTGATTGCCTCCGCCATGCTCGCGGGCATCATCTACCTGGCCAACGCCACCAAGGTGCACATCGTGCTGGATCCGGCGACGGAATTCCTCCTGAACGGCAAACCGCTGGAAGAGGGGTACATCCAGAACCCGGCTATCAGCCAGATCGCGCAGACAGTTTTCGGCGAGGGGTCCATCCCGTTCTATATCGTGGTGGCCGCCACCGGCGTCATCCTGGTGTTCGCCTCCAACACGGCGTTCAATGGCTTCCCGGTACTCGGCTCAATTTTGGCCCAGGACGGCTACCTGCCGCGCCAGTTGCGCACCCGTGGCGACCGGCTGGCCTTCAGCAACGGCGTCCTGGCCCTGGCGGCCGGCGCCATCGTTCTGATCCTCGCCTTCAACGCCGACGTCACCAAGCTCATCCAGCTCTACATCGTGGGCGTCTTCATCTCCTTTACGATGAGCCAGCTGGGCATGATCAGGCACTGGGGCCGGGAACTGAAACTGTCCAAGGACTCCGCCGTGCGGTTGCGCATCATCAAATCCCGGACCATCAATACGGTGGGCTTTTGCATGACCGCTCTGGTGCTGGTGATCGTCCTCATCACCAAGTTCTCCCAGGGCGCCTGGATCGCACTGCTGGCCATGTTCGTGCTGTTCCTGATCATGTGGAGCATCCGGGCGCACTATGACAACGTGGCCAAGGAACTCGCCGTGGACGAGGACTCCTCGCCGCGCGCGCTGCCCACCCGTGTGCACGCCGTGCTGCTCGTCTCGCACGTGCGCAAACCGGTGCTGCGCGCCCTCGCCTACGCCCGGGCCTCACGCCCGTCGCGGCTGGATGCCATCACGGTGGACATCAGCCCCGAAGAGACCGAGGCGACAGTTGCGGACTGGGAGAAGCTCGAAATCCCGGTGCCGCTGACCGTGCTTGCCAGCCCGTTCCGTGAAACGGTGACCCCGATCATGGAGTACATCAAGAGCATGCGCCGGGATTCGCCCCGCGACCTGATCGTTGTCTACATCCCGGAGTATGTCGTCGGCAAATGGTGGGAGCAGCTGGTCCACAACCAGACCGCGCTGCGCATCAAGACCCGGCTGCACTTCGAGCCCGGCGTCATGGTGGCCAGTGTGCCGTGGCAGCTGAAATCGTCCGAAGAAGCCAAGAACCTGCAGGATATCCAATGACCCCCGACACCCGGACGCACGCCCACACCGATCTCGTCGTAGATGTCGGACCCGTCGCCCACGGCGGGCACTGCGTGGCCCGGCACGAGGGACGCGTCATCTTCGTCCGGCACGGCATTCCCGGTGAGAAGGCCCGTGTCCGGCTCACTGACGACGGCCCGGCCGCGAAATTCTGGCGCGCCGATGTGGTGGAGGTCCTGGAGCCCTCCCCGGACCGGGTGCCGCACTTCTGGGACCTCGCCGATTCCGCGCGTTCCTGGTCGCACCGGCACCCGCCCGTCGGCGGCGCCGAACTCGGCCACATGTCCCTGGCGCGCCAGCGCAGCCTCAAGGCCGAGGTCCTGGCCGAACAGCTCAAGCGGCTGGCCGGCGTCGAATTTGCGCCGGCGGGGCAGATCACAGTCGAAGCCGTCGGCGCGGCGGCAGGGGCCGGCGCAGGCGCGCCGGAGGATGCCGGCAGTGCGGGGGAGCCGGCCCCTTCCGGCCTGGGCTGGCGGACGCGCGCCGGCTTCGCCGTGACGGCGGCCGGCAAGCTCGGCATGCACGCCCACCGCTCCGATGCCATCCTGCCCGTGCGCGACATGCCGCTGGCCGTGGACGGGATCAACGCGCTCCGGCTCTGGGACATCGACCTGCAGGGCATCGACCGGGTCGAGGTTGCCGCCCCGGCGAACGGCTCCCGGCCGCTGGTGCTGCTGGTCCCAGCCCCGGGAACCCGGTCCAAGCGGCTCAGCGGCATCCTGGCCCAGCTGCCCGACGACGTCTCGGTCGCCAGCCTGGACCCGGCCACCGGCGAGGTGCTGCAGTTGCGCGGCCGCACCTACGTCCAGGAGTCCGCCGCGGGCCACGAGTACCGGGTTACCGGCGACGGCTTCTGGCAGATCCACCGGGATGCCCCGGAGACACTCGTCGGCGCCGTCACCGGTTTCCTGCACGACGGCGGCTACCTCGCGCCGGGCTCGGTGGTGGCGGACCTGTACGCCGGGGCCGGACTGTTCACGGCACCGCTGGCCGATGCCGTGGGCGTGACCGGATCCGTGCTCTCTGTCGAGGGAGCACCCGGAACCAGCCGCGATGCACGCAAGAACCTGCACGACGCCGCCCAGGTCGAGATCGTCCAGGGCCGTGTGGAGCGCGTGCTGCGGCAGAAACCCCGCAACTTCGACGCCCTGATCCTGGACCCGCCACGCGCAGGTGCCGGCAAGGCGGTAGTCAAACAGCTGATCGACGCCGGTCCCCGGGCCGTTGCCTACGTCTCCTGCGATCCGGCGTCGTTCGCCCGCGACCTCGGCTACTTCCGGCAGGGCGGTTGGGGCATGGCCGGGCTGCGTGCCTTCGACCTCTATCCGCACACCCACCACATGGAGACTGTGGCGTTACTGACTCCCCAACCGTGATGCCACTAGGATGGGCGTAGTAGTCCGTCGTCGCGCTCCATCACCATTGCTGTTAATGGACTGGCGTTGATCGGCCGTTCCCTGCGTTTCTTACCTGCATTGCGTACCTTGATGTACCGATGCCTGTATTAGTTAGGCCGACCTAACTAGCAAGGGTCCTGCGGCGCGGCAAAGATGAAACTGTTGCGAGAGGAGTCCTGCGATGAGCATTGTGGACAGCTTCGGTTCAAAAGGCAAACTTAATGTAGCCGGAACCGAATATGAAATTTTCCGGTTGAACTCCGTCGAAGGTGCAGAAAACCTTCCGTTCAGCCTCAAGGTATTGCTTGAAAACCTGTTGAGGACCGAGGACGGTGCCAACATCACGGCCGACCACGTCCGTGCGCTGGCAGGCTGGGATCCCAGCGCCGAGCCCGACACCGAGATCCAGTTCACGCCGGCGCGCGTGATCATGCAGGACTTCACCGGCGTGCCGTGCGTCGTTGACCTCGCCACCATGCGTGAGGCCGTCAAGGAGCTCGGCGGAGACCCGAAGCGGGTCAACCCGCTGGCACCGGCCGAAATGGTCATTGACCACTCGGTCCAGATTGACGCCTTCGGCAACTCCGGCGCACTGGAGCGCAACATGGAGATCGAATACCAGCGCAACGGGGAGCGTTACCAGTTCCTGCGCTGGGGCCAGACTGCATTTGACGACTTCAAGGTCGTCCCGCCGGGCACCGGCATTGTGCACCAAGTCAACATCGAGTACCTGGCCCGCACCGTCATGACCCGTGAAGTCGACGGCGTTGTCCGCGCTTACCCGGACACCTGCGTCGGCACCGACTCGCACACCACCATGGTCAACGGCCTGGGCGTACTGGGCTGGGGCGTTGGCGGCATCGAGGCCGAGGCTGCCATGCTCGGCCAGCCCGTGTCCATGCTCATCCCGCGCGTCGTGGGCTTCAAGCTCACCGGCTCCATCCCGGCCGGCGCCACCGCCACCGACGTCGTCCTGACCATCACCGAGCAGCTGCGCAAGCACGGTGTGGTCGGCAAGTTCGTCGAGTTCTACGGTGAAGGCGTCGCGGCTGTGCCGCTGGCCAACCGTGCAACGATCGGCAACATGAGCCCGGAGTTCGGCTCCACCGCCGCGATGTTCCCGATCGACGACGTCACCCTCGACTACCTGCGCCTCACCGGCCGGTCCGACGAGAACGTCGCGCTCGTGGAGTCGTACGCGAAGGAACAGGGCCTCTGGCACGACCCCTCCCGCGAGATCAAGTTCTCCGAGTACCTCGAACTGGACCTGTCCACGGTTGTGCCGTCGATCTCCGGCCCGAAGCGCCCGCAGGACCGCATCATCCTCACGGAGTCCAAGGCCCAGTTCCGCGAGGACCTGCGCAACTACGTGAAGGAAGACCTGGCCGACGGAAGCCTGGACGAAGCGATCGACGAAAGCTTCCCGGCTTCGGACTCGCCCTCATTCACCGCCTCTTCGTCGCACCCGAGCGACGTGGCCCCGCACGCGCACGGCCCGAAGTCCAACGGCCGCCCGTCCAACAAGGTCAGCGTCAAGACCGCGGACGGACGCGAGTTCGAGCTCGACCACGGCGCCGTCTCGATCGCCTCGATCACCTCCTGCACCAACACGTCCAACCCGTCCGTGATGCTGGCCGCCGCACTGCTGGCCCGCAACGCCGTCGACAAGGGCCTGACGTCCAAGCCCTGGGTCAAGACCTCCGTGGCTCCCGGTTCCAAGGTGGTCACCGACTACTACAACAAGTCGGGCCTGACCCCGTACCTGGAGAAGCTCGGCTTCTACATCGTGGGCTATGGCTGCGCCACCTGCATCGGCAACTCCGGTCCGCTCGACGCCGAGATCTCCGAGGCCATCCAGGCCAACGACCTCTCCGTCACCGCGGTGCTCTCCGGCAACCGTAACTTCGAAGGCCGGATCAACCCGGACGTGAAGATGAACTACCTGGCCTCCCCGCCGCTGGTCATCGCCTACGCCCTGGCCGGTTCCATGGACTTCGACTTCGACAACGACGCCCTGGGCCAGGACGAGGCCGGCAACGACGTCTTCCTGAAGGACATCTGGCCGAACCCGGTCGAGGTCCAGCAGGTCATCGATTCCTCGATCGACAAGGAAATGTTCGCCCGCGGCTACGAAGGCGTCTTTGAGGGCGACGATCGCTGGAAGGCGCTCGACACCCCCGCCGGCGACACCTTCGCCTGGGACGAGAAGTCCACGTACGTCCGCAAGCCCCCGTACTTCGAGGGCATGAAGGCCCAGCCGGAGCCGGTCCAGGACATCACCGGTGCGCGCGTGCTGCTCAAGCTGGGCGACTCCGTCACCACGGACCACATCTCCCCGGCCGGTTCCTTCAAGTCGGACACCCCGGCCGGCCAGTACCTGCTGGCCAACGGTGTGGAGCGCAAGGACTTCAACTCCTACGGCTCACGCCGTGGCAACCACGAGGTCATGATCCGCGGCACGTTCGCGAACATCCGCATCAAGAACCAACTCCTGGACGGCGTGGAGGGCGGCTTCACCCGCGACTTCACCCAGGCCGACGGCCCGCAGGCCTACGTCTACGACGCCGCGCAGAACTACCAGGCAGCCGGCACCGCGCTGGTGGTCCTGGCCGGCAAGGAGTACGGCTCGGGTTCGTCCCGTGACTGGGCCGCCAAGGGCACTGCCCTGCTGGGCGTCAAGGCTGTCGTTGCCGAGAGCTACGAGCGCATCCACCGCTCCAACCTGATCGGCATGGGTGTCCTCCCGCTGCAGTACCCGGCCGGCCAGAACGCCGCCAGCCTCGGCCTGACCGGTACGGAAACCTACGCAGTTGAGGGCGTCACCGCCCTGAACGACGGCACCACGCCGAAGACCCTCAAGGTCACGGCCACCGCCGAAGACGGTTCCGTCACGTCCTTCGACGCCGTGCTGCGCATCGACACCCCGGGCGAGGCAGACTACTACCGCAACGGCGGCATCCTGCAGTACGTCCTGCGCCAGATCTCCGCACACTAGCGGAGCTGCCGGGCACGTCACTGACCGGCCGGGGCCGTTGCGTTCCCGGTTTCGGCCGCGGGTGCTGGATCTCGAGCGGGGGAGCGGCGGGCGGGGCCGTGCAGGGCGCCGGAACGCCTCCGGCGCGGCGGCCTGCCCGGAGGCGTTAGAGTTAAAAGGCATGTCTACCACCCGAAGGAGGGGCCGTTGGGAATCTTGGACACCATCCGGAATCCGCAGGACCTGAGTAAGTTGTCCGGGGCGCAGCTGGATCAGCTGGCAGCCGAGGTCAGGGATTTCCTGATCGGCAACGTCTCCCGGACGGGAGGGCACCTGGGCCCGAACCTCGGCGTCGTCGAGCTCACCATCGCGGTGCACCGGATCTTCGATTCCCCCCGCGACAGCATTGTCTTCGACACAGGGCACCAGTCCTACGTGCACAAGCTCCTCACCGGACGGCAGGATTTCAGCACGCTCCGCCAGCAGGGCGGCATGTCCGGCTACCCGGACCGCGGCGAATCCGAGCACGACATCGTCGAAAGCTCGCACGCGTCTTCCTCGCTGTCCTGGGCCGACGGCATCTCGCGCGCCCGGCAGCTGACCGGCGACGGCGACCGCTTCGTCGTCGCGGTGGTGGGCGACGGCGCCCTGACCGGCGGCATGGCCTGGGAGGCCATCAACAACATCGCGGCGGACAAGAAACGCCGTGTCGTGATCGTGGTCAACGACAACGGCCGCTCGTACGCCCCGACGGTCGGCGGCTTCGCCGACTACCTGGCGTCCCTGCGCCCCACCATCGATTCCCTCCGGGCCGCCCCCTCCTATGAAGGCACGCTCGAGTGGTGGAAGCGCAAACTGCAGAAGGGCGGCCCCGCGGGGCAGTTCACGTACAAGAGCCTGCACGCCATGAAGAAGGGCATCAAGGACTGGTGGGCCCCGCAGGGCATGTTCGAGGACCTCGGCATGAAGTACATCGGTCCCGTCGACGGCCACGACCTCCAGGCCATGGAAAACGCCCTGTCCACCGCCAAGAACTATGCCGGCCCCGTGATTGTGCACGCCATGACGGAAAAGGGCCACGGCTACGCCCCGGCCCGCGCCCATGAAGCGGACCAGTTCCATGCCGTAGGGATCATCGATCCGGAGACCGGGGCACCCACCGAGGCCGGTGGCGCGAAGTCCTGGACCGCGGTGTTCGCCGACGAGATCGCCGACATCGCCGACGAGCGCCAGGACATCGTCGGGATTACCGGTGCCATGCTGATTCCGGTCGGGCTGCACAAGTTCGCCGCCAGGCACCCGGAGCGCGTGTTCGACGTCGGCATCGCCGAGCAGCACGCCCTCACCTCGGCTGCCGGCATGGCGTTCGGGGGACTGCACCCGGTGGTCGCGGTCTACGCGACGTTCCTGAACCGTGCCTTCGACCAGCTGCTGATGGATGTCGCCCTGCACAAAGCCGGCGTCACGATCGTGCTGGACCGGGCCGGCGTCACCGGACCCGACGGCGCAAGCCATCACGGCATGTGGGACATGGCCATGGTCCAGATCGTCCCCGGGCTGCACCTCGCCGCGCCGCGCGACGCCACCCGGCTGCGGGAGGAACTGCGCGAGGCCGTGGCCATTGAAGACGCCCCGAGCGTGCTCCGCTACTCCAAGGGCAACGTCGGCCCCGAAGTCGAGGCGGTCGAACGCCTGGACGACGGCGTGGACGTGCTGGCCCGCCGGCCCGCTGGCTCGAGCGAGAACGACGTCCTGATCGTCAGCGTGGGCGCGATGTCAGAACTCGCGCTGGACGTCTCCAGCCGGCTCGGTGCCCAGGGCATCAGCTCCACGGTGGTGGATCCCCGCTGGGTCCTCCCGGTCCGGCAGTCCATCATCGATCTCGCCGCGCGCCACCGCCTGGTCATTTGCATCGAGGACGGTGTGCGGGCCGGCGGCGTCGGCTCCCGGATCCGCCAGGAGATGCGTGCCGCGGGCGTCGACACCGCCCTCAACGAGGTCGGCCTGCCGGTCGAGTTCCTCGAACACGGCACGCGCAGCCAGGTGCTCGAACGCGTGGGCCTGACCGCCCAGCAGATCACGCACGACGTCGTCGCCCAGGTCCTGGGCACCAAGGTGCCGTTTGCGCGCCCCTTGCCCGGCCAGGAACACCCCAGCACCGGCAGCATCCCGCAGCTGTAGCCAGCACATCCGTTGAGCACTACCCGTGGGCGCCACTGAATCCGGCGCCGGACGGCCCAGGAAGGAACTGGCATATGAGTGGAATTATCAGAGTTTACAAGCGTGACGAAGAGGGCACCCTGCACTTCAGGGAGGCCTGGTTTGACGAGGACTACAGCCAGTTCGTGATGAACCACGGCGTCGTCGGACACCAGAGCAAGACGGACGAGACCGACGTCGCGGACGCCGAGGCCGCGGAGCGCCTCATGGACGCCTTCGCGGCCCAGTGCGCCGAGGACGGCTACGCCGAAATCCCGGCGGAGGAACAGTCCTGGGTAGTGGCCCAGTACGCGCTGAAGACCAAAGAGGGGACCAGCCGCGACCGGTACCTCGAGGAAAAAGCCAAAGACGCCCTGATCAGCCATCTGGCCTGGCGGGGCCTGGGGATCGTGGACCGCAGCGAATTTTCCGACGCCCGGCTCAACATCTTCTGCCTCACCCCGGACGTGAATAAGACGGTCAACGCCATCAAGGTCTGCATCCGCGGCGAAGACCTCGACTTCACCAAACTGAGCATTGGCGCCGCGCCGTTTGGCGAGGATACTTTCAAGCTCAAGCACTCGCCGAAGCCGGCAAACAGCTTCACACTTTAGGCAGCACGGGCAAGGAGCCGGGCACGGCTCACACCAGTTTGGGGGCACGGACTGAAAGGCAACGCAATGACGCGCAAACCCTCGAAACCAGGCTGCACCCCGCTGCCCGCGGGACTCGCGGCGCCGGCGCGAAAGTCGCTCGCGCACGCGGGGGTCGAGACCCTCGAAAACCTCGTGCAGCTTGGCCGGCGCCGGCTTGCCGGGATGCCGGGCGTCTGCCCCCGGACCCTCGCGCAGCTCCAGGACGCCATGGACGAGCACGGGCTGAAGCTGCCGGCAGGGTAGCGGGGGTCCGCTCCTCCGCCGCCCGCGGCGGCCTGGCCGGGACACCCGCCGGGGCGATATAGGCTAAAACCATGACTGAATACCGCCGCGTTGGAACTTCCGGACTGTCCGTCTCTGTCGTGGGACTTGGCTGCAACAACCTGGGCCGGTCCGGGACCGTGACTGAATCGCAGGAAGGCACCGACGCCGTCGTGCACGCGGCGCTCGACGCCGGGATCACCTTCTTTGACGTCGCGGACGCCTACGGCCGCGAGCCCGGCCTCAGCGAGTCAATGCTCGGCAAGGCCCTCGGTTCCCGCCGCGACGATGCGGTCATCGGCACGAAGTTCGGCATGGACATGCGCGGCGCCAACGGCGAGGACTTCGGTGCGCGCGGATCCCGCCGCTACATCATCAAGGCGGCGGAGGCCTCGCTGCGCCGGCTCGGTACGGACTGGATCGACCTCTACCAGTTCCACACCCCGGACCCGCTCACGCCCATCGACGAGACGCTCTCGGCCCTCGACGACCTCGTCACCAGCGGCAAGGTCCGCTACATCGGCCACTCCAATCGGGCCGGCTGGCAGATCGCCGAGGCCGAGTACGTGGCACGCGCCCGCGGGGGAGCCCGCTTCATCTCCAGCCAGAACCACTACAACCTGCTGGACCGGCGCGCCGAACTCGAGGTCACCCCTGCAGCCGAGGCCTACGGCCTGGGCGTCCTGCCGTACTTCCCGCTCGCCAACGGCCTGCTGACCGGCAAATACTCCGCCGGCCAGGCCCCCGAGGGAAGCCGGCTCAGCCACACCCGCACCAACCTGGTCCACGACGCCGACTGGGAACAGCTGGGTGCCTTCGGCAAGTTCGCCGCCGACCGCGGGCTCAACGAAGTCCAGGTGGCCTTCTCCTGGCTGGCCGCCCAGCCGTCCGTCAGCAGCGTCATCGCCGGCGCCACCACCCCGGAGCAGGTACGCCAGAACGCCGCCGCCGTGGCCTGGAAACCCAGCCATGCCGACCTCGCCGAGCTGGACGACCTCTTCCCGCGCACGCCCAAGGTGGCGCTGTTCTGAACGGTCCAGGTCTGAACGGTCCAGGTCTGAACAGCGATCGTCTGAACACTGCCGCAAGCGCCGGGACGGCGGACCCTGCCGTGACGCATTCAATCCTGATGGACGTCGACACCGGGATCGACGACGCCCTGGCCCTGGTCTACCTGCTGTCCCGGCCCGAGGTCCACGTCCAGGCGATCACGTGCACCGCCGGGAACGTCGGGGCCCGGCAGGTGGCGCTGAACAACCTGGCCCTGCTGGAGCTGTGCGGCCGCGAGGGCATCGAGGTGGCCATCGGCGCCGAGGTCCCGCTGGAGATCCCGCTGGTCACCACCGAGGAGACCCACGGGCCGCAGGGCATCGGCTACGCCGAGCTGCCGCCGCCGCGCCAGCAGATCTCGGCCCGGCACGCCGTCGACGTCTGGGTCGAGGAGGTGCGGGCGCACCCGGGGGAGCTCACCGGCCTGATCACCGGACCGCTGACCAACTTCGCCCTTGCCCTGCGCCGGGAACCGGAACTTCCGCGGCTGCTCAGGGGACTTGTGATCATGGGCGGCAGCTTCTACTACCAGGGCAACACCACCCCGACGGCCGAATGGAACACGTCGGTGGATCCGCATGCCGCCAAGGAGGTGTTTGCCGCCTACCGGGGCCTGCCCGAGGACAAACTGCCGATCCTGTGTGCCCTGGAAATGACCGAGCGGATCGAGATGCACCCGGAGCACCTGCGCCGACTTGGCGAGGCCGCCGGTGCACCGGAGCCCGAACTCGTCCTCCCGGAGCAGCCCGAAGGCCAGCGCAGCCGGTCCGGGAACCCCCTCGTCGCGTGCCTGTCCGACGCCCTCCGCTTCTACATGGAATTTCACCGGCTCTATGACCAAGGCTATGTGGCGCACGTGCACGACGCCTTCGCGGCCTGCGCTGCCGCGGGGCGCACACCGTTCGCCACCCGGCCGGCCACGGTCGACGTCGAAACGGATTCGCCCCTGCTGATCGGCACCACGGTGGCTGATTTCCGCGGGCTGTGGGGGTTGGCGCCGAACGCCAGGATCGTCTCCGACAACAACCCCGGGCACTGCTTCGACGAACTGATTTCCTCGATCGGCGCCCTTGCCCGGGACGTGGGACGCCGGACGCCGACGGGCTGAAACCGGACATCATTGCCGGGCCAATGCGGGGAGTGCCCGGACGGGTCTGCAGATCGCTAGAATGGCCGCCGCTCGCTAGGATAGTAGCTGCGCCGAGGTGACATGAGGCGGATCTTGTTGCACCCAGCCGAAGGAACACCCCTCATGTCACAGCCAGCCCTCACCATCATTGCCCCTGGACAGGCGGCCGGCCGCAGGCGCCGCCTGCTCGAAATCGCCGGCGCCGCCGCCATCGCCGCCACTTACATCTTCCTGGTGCTGACCCAGCCCGCTGACATTGCCAACGGTCCGGCCAGCTTCTCGGCCCTCGTTGCCCTCGGCGGCTTCCTGCTCGGCGCTGTGCTGCTGATTGTGGCCGTCCTGCCGGCGCTGCCCACCTCCACCGTGGTCCTGATCCCGGTGGCGCTGGTCCTGAACGTGGTCCTCGGACAGCTGATGGGCAGCACGGGCCTGCCGTTCTACATCGACGCGATCGGCACCGTCCTGATCGCCGTCCTCGCCGGACCCGCAGCGGGTGCCGCCACGGGCGCGCTGAGCAGCATAATCTGGTCCTTCTTCAACCCCACCGTCCTGCCGTTCGCCGCCGGCGCCGCCCTCATCGGCTTCCTCGCCGGCATGGCCGCCCGCGGCGGGCTGTTCCGCCGCTTCTACCTCGCCCCCGTCGCCGGGTTCGTCACCGGCATCCTGGCCGGCGTCGTCTCCGCCCCGATCGCCGCGTTCGTCTTTGGCGGCACATCAGGGCTGGGTACCGGGGCGATCGTCAGCGCCTTCCGCGCCATGGGTGACACCCTCCTGGCCGCCATCACCAAGCAGGCACTGATTTCCGACCCCATGGACAAGGCGATCGTCTTCACCATCGCGGCGCTGCTCGCCTACGCACTGCCCCGCCGCACCACCTTCCAGTTCCCCTTCGTGCGGCGCTACCGGGTGCTCGCCGGCAAGGCCCCGGCAGCACCGGACGCCTGAGCACCGCGGCGGCCGGGACAGCCCGAACCTGCGACACTGACACAGCGACACTGACACAGCGACACTGACACAGCGACACTGACACAGCGACCATGACACCGCGACTGCACCCCTTCACCACGCTGACCGTCGCCGTATGCGCAGCCGTCGTCACCACGGCGGCCGCGTATTGGCCGCTGTCTGTCGCCGTGGCCCTCGCCGCGGTGATCCTTGCCGCGCGCCATGGCATTGCGGGGCGCGTCCTGACCGCAGGAGCGGTGATCCTGACGCCCCTGTGCCTGTCCCTGCTGGTGCTGCACGGCCTCTTCTTCCCTGAGGGCCAGACCGTGCTGGCCCAGTGGGGCCCGGCGAGGGTCACGGCCGAGGGTCTGGGCTTCGCGCTGGAGCTGGGAACCCGGACCACGGCCTGCGTGCTGGTATTCCTGCTCTTTTCCTTCACCGTGAGCGTCCCCGACCTCGTCTCCGCCCTCGCCGGGCGCAGGATACCACCGCAGTTCGGCTTCGTCCTGGCCTCCACGCTCACCCTCCTGCCCGCCGTCGCGGGCCGCCTGGACCGGATCCGGCAGGCCCAGGAAACCCGCGGGATGGTGGTCGGACGCGGCCTGCTGTCCCGCCTCGGCACCCTCCGTCTGCAGATGGTGCCGCTGGTCCTGGCCCTGATTGACGACGCCGGAAGCCGCGCCCAGGCGCTCGACGCCCGCGGCTTCGGCAGCCCGGGGCCCCGGACCAGCTACCGCGAAGTCGCCGACCCGCCCGCCCAGCGGCTCTTCCGGGCAGCCGCACTGGTGTTCGCGGCGGCCGCCGTCGCCGGGCGGATTGTGGCCTCCTGGCCTGCCGGGGCGGCGTCATGACGGCCGCCACCCGCACGGCGCTTCAGATCCGGATCGAGGCGTTCACGTTCCACGGCGATGACGCCCCGGTGCTGAGGGATGCCGCACTCTCGGTCACGCCGGGTTCCCTGACCGCCGTCCTGGGCGGGTCCGGGAGCGGAAAATCCACGCTGGGCAAACTTATGGCCGGCTGGCTCCGGGCCGGTCACGCCGGACAATTCCGCGGCAGCCTGGAGCTCGGCGGCACGGTGCTGGAATTCCGCGGCGTGCCCGAGGACCCCCGGATCAACCCCGCCGAGTGGTCCCGCCGCGTGGCCTTCGTTCCGGAGGACGCCGCGGCGATGCTCTCCTCGGTGCGCGCCACGGTCGCGGAGGAGCTGGCCTTCGGCCTGGAAAACCGCGCGACGGCCCGGGAGGACATGCTCCGCGCGGTGGAGCGCACCGCCGCCCGCACCGGACTCTCTCACCTGCTGGACCGGGACCCGGCCACGCTCTCCGGCGGGGAGCTGCGCCGGCTCGCCGTGGGCTGCGCCGTCATCACGGAACCGGACGTGCTCATCCTGGACGAACCGCTGGCATCGCTGGACGCCGCCGGAGCCGCGCAAGTCGAGGCCCTGGTCCGCAGCCTCTGCGGCGCCGGGACCGGCGTCGTCCTCCTGAGCCAGGCGGCGGACCGGCTCGCCGGGGAAGCCACGCACTGGACGATTCTCGACGCTCGGACGGCGCACGATGGCAGGACGGTCACCGCTGCCGGGACGCCGGCGCAGCTGGCCGGCTCGGCCGAACTGGAGCGCGCCGGAGTGATTGGCGCAGGCGGGCCCGGCGGTCTTGGGCCCAGCGGTATTGGGTCCGGCGTCGTGGGGTCCGGCGTCCTGGGGTCCAGTGGGTCAGGAGTCGCCGCCGGCGCCCGCCGTCCCGGGCCGGTGCCTGCCGCGGCGCCCGGTCCCGGCCCGGCATCGCTGGAACTGCGCGGGGTTGGGTTCGGCTACGCCCGGGACCCGCGGCGGCACGGCACCGGGGCGGAGGACCGGGTCCTCCGGGACGTGGATTGCGCCGTGCGCCCTGGCGAGATCATCGCCGTGACCGGGCCCAATGGCGCCGGCAAGTCGACACTGCTGCGCCACTTCAATGGACTGCTCCGGCCCTCGGCCGGGGACGTGCTGGTCTGCGGGTGCAGCATTGCCGACGTGCCGGTGGGAAAGGTCGCGGCCTCCGTGGGCCTGTTGTTCCAGCACCCCCGGGACCAGCTCTTCGAACGGACCGTCCTGCGGGAAGCCGCGTTCGGACTCCGGCAACTGTCCGGAAAGGCCGGCGCCGAGGGCAAGGCCCGGGCCGCGCTGGCCGCGGTGGGCCTGTCCGGTACCGAGGCGGCACACCCGGCCGAGCTGTCCGCCTCCCGGCAGCGGCTGCTCGCCCTGGCCACGGTCCTGGCCCGCGAACCGGCGGTGTTGGCCCTGGACGAACCGACCGTCGGGCTGGACCGGCACGGTCTCGAGGCGCTGCAGGGCGCCGTCGACCGCGCCGCCGCGCGGGGCGCCGCCGTCGTCATGGTCACCCACGACCTGGACTACGCACGGAGGAACGCGCACCGCGTCCTGGAACTCAGCGGCGGGAGCCTGCGGGAAATCTGACTGGGGCCGCGGGGTAGGCACGGAATCCAACGCGCAATGGATGACGCGCAATGTATATTGCTTGGAGTTTCCGCGGGCCTGGTCCTGGACGGCAGGATCTATTCCGCGGACGCGGTCTTTCGCGTTCCAGGCTTCCATCTCAACACCGCAGACATCGAGGCTGCCCACGTCCATCTGCGGGCCATGGGCTCGGAGAGTCCGGGCGGCGGCGCCAACAAAAGCGGGAGTGGTAAAGCCTGGCTTTAGGCCGGTTCTGACGCCACGCCCGGGGCCAGGAACTTCTTGCCGTTGACCCGTTCCGAGGCGCCCACCCGGTCCAGATACGGGGTGATCCCGCCCAGGAACATCGGCCAGCCCGCGCCGAGGATCATGCAGAGGTCAATGTCCTCGGGACCGGCCACAACGCCTTCCTCGAGCATCAGTCCGATTTCCTCCGCCAGTGCGTCCTGCGTCCGGCGCAGCACCTCCTCGCCGGTGGACGGGGTGCTGCCAAATGACATCAGCGCCAGGGTTTCGGCCGGAATGAACGGCTTGCCGTCCGGGCCCGGCACCGGTGCCCCGTTCTGCACGGCCCAAATGGACGTCACACCGTTGTCGATCAGCGCCTGCAGGTTCGCCGAGACCCTGAAGCGGTCCCCGAACGCCGTGTGCAGCGATTCCTGGACATGCTGCGCCACGGGCAGGCCCACCATGGCGCCGAGCACAAACGGCGTCATGGGCAGGCCCATCGGCCGCAGCGCGTTATCGGCCACGTCGGCGGGCGTGCCCTCGTCGAAGGCCGCGGTGACTTCACCCATGAGGCGCAGCAGGACGCGGTTGACCACAAACGCGGCGGCATCCCTGACCAGCACCGCCGACTTCTTGAGCCCCTTGGCGAGCTCGAACGCGGTGGCCAGCACGGCGTCGTCGGTCTTCGGTGCCCGCACGATCTCCAGCAGCGGCATCACAGCCACCGGGTTGAAGAAGTGGAAGCCGACCAGGCGCTCGGGGTGCTCAAGGTCCTCCGCCATCGCGGTGACGGAAAGCGAGGACGTGTTGGTCGCGAGGATGCACTCTTCCGAGACGATCGCCTCGACTTCCTTGAAGACCTGCTTCTTGACGTTGAGTTCCTCGAAGACGGCCTCAATGACGAAGTCGGCGTCGGCGAAGGCCTCCTTCGAAACTGATCCCGTGACGAGCGCACGGGTGCGGTTGGCGGCGTCGGCGCTGATCCGGCCCTTCGCCAGCAGCTTGTCCACCTCGGCATGGACGTACCCCACGCCCTTGTCCACGCGGGCCTGGTCGATGTCCGTGAGCACCACGGGCACCTTGAGCTGGCGGGCGAAGAGCAGGGCGAGCTGGCTGGCCATCAGGCCGGCACCGACGACGCCGATCTTCGTCACCGGGCGGGCGAGCTTGCGGTCCGGGGCGCCGGCGGGACGCTTGGAGCGGCGCTGCACGAGGTCCAGGAAGGCGTACACAGTGGAGCGGAACTCGTCGGTCTGCATAAGGTCGGCGAGCGTCTCGCATTCGAGTTCAGCGGACTGCGCCTGGGTCAGGGTGCGGTTGGCCTCCATGACATCCAGGACCTTGGCGGGCGCCGGGGAAGCGTTGGAGATCTTGGCCTCCACGAAGGCCCGCCCCTTGGCGACGGCGGCCGCCCAGCGGGCGGCGACCTCCGGAGCAGACGGGTCCACGGCGTTCGCCCGCTCCGGCGCCACGGCACCGGCAATGACTTTCGCGGCCCACGCCAGGGATTGTTCCACAAAGTTGGCCGGCTCGAACATCGCGTCCGCCATGCCCAGCTGGTAGGCCTGCGGCCCGGTGAGCATGCGGTTGTTGCTCAGCGGGTTTTCGATCATGACCTTGAGGGCGTTCTCCGGCCCGATCAGCCGCGGCAGGATGTGGACCCCGCCCCAGCCAGGGATGAGTCCGATAAACGCCTCGGGAAGGGCCAGAGCGCCGGCGCCGGTGGAGACCGTGCGGTAGGTGGACTGCAGCGCGATCTCCAGGCCGCCGCCCAGGGCCAGGCCGTTGATGAACGCAAAGCTCGGCACGCCGAGGTTCGCCAGGGTGGCGTAGACGTCGTGGCCGAGCTGGGCCATCCACAGGCCCTGTTCGCGTCCGCTGACGGACTTGACCGTGGAGAGGTCGGCGCCGGCCACGAGGAAGTACGGCTTGCCGGTGACGCCGACACCGGCAATCTCGCCCCGGGCCGCGCGTTCCTTCAGCCCTTCCAGGACCGTGCCGAGTTCGATCAGCGTGTTGGGTCCGAGGGTGGTGGGCTTGGAGTGGTCCAGGCCGTTGTCGAGGGTGACCAGCGCGAAGATGCCGGGGCTTTTGCCGTCAGTCGTCTCCCCATCGTCGACGGGCGGCAGTTCGATGTCCTGGACGTAGGAGTGGGTGACCGTCTCGTTCGGGAAGAGGTCTGCAAGCTTGCGGAAATCAGCGGCGCTCATGCTGTGGCTCCAGTCTCGGTGGTCGTGGTCGCTGCGTGCTGTGCTTCGGTGTTGTGCATTTCTATGCCCGGTGCTTCGGTGCCGTAATCCGCGTGATGCGGGTTCTCCCAGATTACGGTGGCGCCCATGCCCAGGCCGATGCACATCGTAGTCATGCCAAAGCGGACCGAGGGGTCCTCCTCGAACTGCCGGGCCAGCTGGTTCATCAGCCGGACCCCCGAGGACGCCAGCGGGTGCCCCACGGCGATCGCGCCGCCATACCGGTTGACGCGCGGGTCGTCGTCGGCGATCCCGAAATGGTCCAGGAAGCTCAGGACCTGGACGGCGAAGGCCTCATTGATTTCGAAGAGCCCGATGTCCCCGATGCCGAGCCCGGCGTTCTTGAGCGCCTTCTCGGTGGCCGGGACCGGGCCGATGCCCATGACCTCGGGTTCCACACCGGCGAAGGCATAGCTCACCAGGCGCATCCTGACCGGCAGCCCGAGTTCCTCGGCGGCATCCGCGGAGGCCAGCAGGGCTGCGGTGGCGCCGTCGTTCAGGCCCGCGGCGTTGCCCGCCGTGACCCGGCCGTGGGCGCGGAACGGCGTCTTAAGCGTGGCCAGGTCTCCGAGCGAGGTACCGGGGCGCGGGGGTTCGTCCACGGTGTTGACGGTCCAGCCCTGGCCCGGCTTCATCGTGGCGACGGGTACGAGGTCGGGCTGGATCTGGCCGTTGGCGTAGGCTGCGGCGAGTTTGTCCTGCGAGGCGACGGCGTAGGCGTCGGTGCGGTCCTTGGTGATGGCCGGGAAACGGTCGTGCAGGTTCTCGGCCGTGTTGCCCATGTTCAGCGCGGCGGGGTCCACGATCCGTTCGGACATGAAGCGCGGGTTGGGGTCGGCGCCGGCGCCCATCGGGTGGTTGCCCATGTGTTCCACGCCGCCGGCGATTACGACGTCGTACGCGCCGAAGCCGATGCCGCTCGCCGTCGTGGTGACGGCGGTCATGGCGCCGGCGCACATGCGGTCGATCGCGAAGCCGGGCACGGTGCGGGGGAGCCCGGCCAGCAGGGCGGCGGTGCGGCCGATGGTCAGGCCCTGGTCGCCCGTCTGGGTGGTGGCGGCGATCGCGACCTCGTCGATCCGGTCCGCGGGAAGCGAGGGGTTGCGGCGCATCAGTTCGCGGATGCACTTGACCACGAGGTCGTCGGCGCGGGTGCCGGCGTAGATGCCCTTGTCGCCGGCGCGGCCGAACGGGGTGCGGACGCCGTCGACAAAGACGACGTCGCGCACGGTCCTGTTTCTTCCGATGCTCGGGTTTGCGCTGCTGGGTTTTCCGTTGGTGCGGGCTTGGCTCACGGCGTACTCCTCATTGAGACATGGTGCCGGAACCGTGCCGGTGGCAGGGGTTGCCACAGGCAGGAAAGTTCCGAACGACATCATGCATCATGTTACTCGCCAGTAACATAGCTGGCAAGGAGGAGACGAGCGTCCCGGGAAGGAGCTGCTAGACGGTGGAACCCGACGGCGCCTCCGCGGCGGCCTTGGGTTCCTTTGCGGGCAGCGGCTCGGGGTGCAGGAAGGCCTCGGCAATGAGCGGAGCCGTGATTTCGATCTGCCACTGGCGCGCCCCGAGGTTCGCCAGTTCCTCGGCCACGCCTTCCTCGCTGCATTCTGCCGGTGGACGCCAGGCGACCCGCCGAAGATAGTCCGGGGTCAGCAGGTTCTCCACCGGCAGGTTCAGTTCCTCGGCCCTGCCCTGGAGTTTCGGACGGGCGGTGGCGAGCCTGGCGGCCGCCTCCGGGTCCCGGTCCGCCCAGACGCGCGGGGGCGGGGGAGCGTTGGTGGGCAGGTGCAGCGGCGGCAGGTCCTCCAGGGCCCGGGCCACGCCGATGCAGCGCAGCCAGCGGGGGGCTTCCCGCTGCGCGGCGCGGCCGTGGAAGCCCTTGGTGCCCAGGAGCTGGGGAACCGTGGAGGGCATCGCCTTGGCCGCGGCGACGAGCGCGGAGTCGGGGATCAGCCGGCCGGGGGCGACGTCACGCTTCTGGGCCAGGGAATCGCGTTCCAGCCACAGCTCCCGGACTGCGGCCAGTTGGCGGCGGTCCCGGATCTGGTGCAGTCCGGAGGTCTTGCGCCACGGATCAACGCGCGGCGGGGCCTGTCCGGCTTCGAGGATGGCGGCGAATTCCTGCTCGGCGTATTCCAGTTTCTCGTCCGCCACGAGCAGCTCAATCAGTTCCTCGCGCAGCTCGGTCAGGACTTCGACGTCGAGCGCGGCGTAGCGCAGCCACGGTTCCGGCAGGGGCCGGGTGGACCAGTCGGCGGCGGAGTGTTCCTTGGCCAAGCCGAAGCCCAGGAGCTGTTCGATGACGGCGGCGAGGCCCACCCGGGGCAGTCCGGCCAGGCGGGCGGCGAGCTCGGTGTCGAAGAGTTTGTCCGGCCACATGCCGAGTTCGGACAGGCAGGGCAGGTCCTGGCTGGCGGCGTGCAGGATCCATTCGACGCCGCGCAAAGCGTCATTGATGATGCTGAGGTCACCGAAAGGTTCGGGATCGATCAGCCAGGTTCCGGAGCCTTCGCGCCGGATCTGGACCAGGAAGGCGCGCTGGCCGTAGCGGAATCCCGAGGCGCGCTCCGCGTCCACGCCCGCAGGGCCGTGGCCGGCGGCGAGAGCCGCGGCGCAGCGTTCGAGTCCGGACTGGGTTTCAATGACCAGCGGCACGCCGTCGCGGGGAATGTCGAGGTCGATCACTTCAGGGACCAGGCTGTCGAAGCCTTCCACGGTGATGTGGGCTGTGGTGTCAGCAGCCTCGGCCGTGGTGCGACTGGCGCCGGCCGTGCTGATTTCCGGATTCTGAGGGGTCATGGTCTCTACAGTTTACCGACAACATGGCGTATAGGACCGTGACCGCGGCCGAACAGGCGCCTCATGCGTGTCCGCGGGGGCGGCGGGGAAGGGCCGTGACGCCCTCGGGCAGGGGCGGCAGTCCGGCGAAGGTGCAGACCATGTCCGACCACGCCTCCAGGTGCGAGGTGATGTCCGGGGTGGCCGGGGTCCAGGAGGCGCGGAGCTCAATGTCGATTGAATTCGGCCGGTCCGACAATGTTCCAAAGCTCTCCGAGAGCACCCGGGTGGCGGTGCCGCCGGCGGAGCGGTAAGGGGCCTGATGGTTCTCCAGCGCTTCGACCAGCCAGGTCCACGCCACGGACCCCAGGAGTTCGTCGTTGCCCATCTCGGGTTCCAGCTGGGCGCGGATGTAGGTGACGATCCGGAATTCCCCGTCCCACACGGCAGAGCCGTCGGGATCGTGGAGCAGAATGAAGCGGCCAGTGGCCAGCTCGACGTCGTCGCTGCCGGACGCCCGTGCCAGGGCAGCGGCGGCCGGGCCGTGGACCGGTCCGCCGGCGGGGGAGTCGCCCGGGCCGATCACTTCCGCGCCCAGGGCCACCGCGAACGGCGCCAGACGGGACGGGGCCGGAATTTCGTCCAGGTGCAGCTCGCTGCGGCACCGTGCCTGCCGAAGGGTCCCCAAGGCGAAGAGGAAATCTGCCGGAACCTGATCGAGGGAGCTCACCTTGGAAGGTTATGCAACGGCCGGAGCCCTGCCCGGCAGGCTCGCCGCCGGGCAGGGGAAGCGGTGCACGGTTCAGGCAGCGGCGAGCTCGCGCTTGATGGCCGCAATGAAGGAATCAACGTCATCCTCGGTGGTGTCGAAGGAGCACATCCAGCGGACCTCGCGGGCCGCCTCGTTCCAGTCGTAGAAGCGGAAGGACTTGCGCAGCCGGTCCGCGACACCGGCAGGCAGGACGGCGAAGACGCCGTTGGACTCGGTCTTCTGGGTCAGTTCGACGCCGGGGATCGCCTCGACGCCGGCGCGCAGCCGGGAGGCCATGGCATTGGCGTGCGAGGCCGAGCGCAACCACAGCTCACCCTCGAGGAGGGCAATGAACTGGGCGGACATGAACCGCATCTTGGAGGCCAGCTGCATGTTCATCTTGCGCAGGTAGACCAGGCCGTGTGCGGCCTCCGGGTTCAGGGCGACCACAACCTCGCCGAACAGCAGGCCGTTCTTCGTGCCGCCGAAGGAGAGGATGTCCACGCCGGCGTCACGGGTAAAGGCCCGCAGCGGGACCCCCAGGTGGGCGGCGGCGTTGGCCAGCCGGGCTCCGTCCATGTGCAGCTTCATGCCCTTTGCGTGGACATGCTCAGCGATGGCCCGGACCTCGTCCGGGGTGTAGCAGGTGCCGAGCTCGGTGGTCTGGGTGATGGACACGGCCAGCGGCTGGGCGCGGTGCTCGTCGCCCCAGCCCCAGGCTTCCTGGTCGATCAGTGCGGGGGTGAGCTTGCCGTCGGTGGTGGGGACCTGCAGCAGCTTGATGCCGCCGATCCGCTCCGGTGCACCGTTTTCGTCCATGTTGATGTGGGCGGTGGAAGCGCAAATGACCGCACCCCAGCGCGGGAGGAGCGACTGCAGGGACAGGACGTTGGCTCCGGTGCCGTTGAACACCGGGAAGCACTCGATGCCTTCGCCGAAGTGCTCTTCCATCAGCTGCTGCAGGCGCGCGGTGTAATCGTCCTCACCGTAGGAGACCTGGTGGCCTTCGTTGGCGGCGGCCAGAGCCGCGAGAACTTCCGGGTGCACGCCGGAATAGTTGTCCGAGGCGAAGCCGCGGACGGAGGGATCGTGGAGCCGCACCGCAGTGCCGGCAGGGACAGTGTCAACTGTGCTGGTCATCGTTTTGCTCACGCTTTCAGTCTAAGAGGTCGGGCCGCCCGGGCTAAGCCCGGGGCCCTGGATCGGGGCCCCAGACCCTGTGCCACAGACGCTGGGGCTGTGGATCCGTGCCGCGGAATCAGGGATGTTTCAGCGGCTGAGCAGCAGCCGCTGGCCGTTCAGGTCGCCGGCAGGAGCGTTGAAGAGTCCCGCTGCGGCAGCCGCCAGGTCAGCCACGTCCGTGAAGCCCGGGAATTTGCGGTCCGGGGCCTTGGCCCGCATTTGCGCGTCAACGAGGGCTTTCACCACGAAAATGACGGCGGCGCTGCGCAACGCGGCGCTGTCCTGCCCGGCGTTGTCCTGTTGCGAGCTGTCCTGCCCGGGAGTGCCGGTGGCGTTGCCCGCGGCGTGGGCCCGGCGGAAGCCGTCAGCGACCGCCAGCGTCCAGGCCTCGGCGGCCGCCTTGGCCGCGGCGTAGCTCGCCCCCGCCGCCGTCGGGGCGCTTACCGCTGTCGAGGACACCATGGCGAATCGTCCGGCCTCCGAGGCAGCGAGGTCGTCGAAGAAGACGCGTGTGACGTTCCGCAGGGTCGTGACGGCGTTGCGTTCCAGGAAGTCCCAGTCGTCGTCGCTCTGGTCCGTGATGCCTTTCGCGCCGCGCCAGCCGCCCACCAGGTGGATAACGCCGTCGACGCGTCCGGCCATGCCTGCAATGCTTTCCCGCAGGGCGCGGACGTCGGCCAGGCTGGCGAGGTCGCAGGCGAGCGGCGTGACGCCGTCGCCGGCCTCGGCGGCGGCTGCCTCGATGCGCGCGGCATCCGATCCGACCGTGAAGACCCTGTGGCCGGCGCCGCGCAGGGCGCGGGCCGTCGCGATTCCCGACGGCCCGCTGCCCCCCGTGACCAGCACGTTCAAAGTGCGTCCGGCGCTCATCCGGCGTTCAGGGCCTGGGTGTCGCCGGACTTTGATCCCGTGTCTGAGGACCCTGTGATGCCGGCAGTGGATTCGATGACGGGACGCATCTTCTTCTCCAGCGCCTCGTAGAACATGGAGAGCGGGAACTCGTCGTCGAGGACCTGGTCCGTGAGGCCGCGGGGCGGACCGTCCAGGGGGAGGGCGTCCGGACCCTTGGCCCAGACCGAGGCCGGGTTGGGCGTGACCGTGCCGGAGATGAGCTCGTAGGCGGCGAGCCAGTGGGCCATCTTGGGGCGGTCGATCGAGCGCCAGTAAAGTTCCTCGATCTTCGCGCCGAGTTCAACCACGACGTCGGCAGCCTCGTCCCAGTCGATGCTGAGTTTGCTGTCGGTCCAGTGCAGGACGTGGTGCTGGTGCATCCAGGCGAAGAGCAGCTGGCCGCCAAGGCCGTCGTAGTTCCGCACGCGAGTGCCGGTAATGGCGAAGCGGAAGATGCGGTCGAAGATCACGGCGTACTGGACCAGCTTGGCGTGCCGGCGGGCCTCCGGGTCAGCGTCCTCGTCCTTCTCGATCTTCACGGATTCGCGGAAGGCGGTGAGGTCGCAGCGCAGCTCCTCCAGTGAATAGAGGAAGAACGGCATGCGCTGCTTGATCATGAACGGGTCGAAGGGCAGGTCGCCGCGCATGTGGGTGCGGTCGTGGATCAGGTCCCACATGACAAAGGTTTCCTGCGTCAGCTGCTGGTCCTCCAGGAGCCCGGCGGCGTCCTCGGGCAGCTGCAGGGAGGTGATCTCGGCGGCGGCGCGCAGGACGCGGCGGAAGCGTGCGGCCTCGCGGTCGGCGAAGATCGCGCCCCACGTAAACGTCGGGGTCTCGCGGACCGCGACGGTCTCGGGGAACAGGACTGCGGAGTTGGTGTCGTAGCCTGCGGTGAAGTCGAGGAACCGGATCGGGACGAAGAGCTTGTTGGAGTATTCGCCGGTTTCCAGGCCGCCGATGAATTCCGGCCAGATGACCTCGATCAGCACGGCCTCGACGAGGCGGCTGCTGCTGCCGTTCTGGGTGTACATCGGGAACACGACCAGGTGCTGGAGTCCGTTGACCCGGTGCTGCTGCGGCTGGAACGCCTGCAGGGAGTCCAGGAAGTCCGGGACCCCAAAGCCGCCATCGGCCCAGCGGTCAAAGTCGGTGACCAGCAGTTCCAGGTAGTTCGCGTCGTGCGGGAAGGACGGGGCCAGGGCCGCGACCGCCGTGGTGATGGTTGCGACGTGGCCGGCCGCGGCCTCGTGGGCTTCGGCATCCGGCACGGAGCCGTCCTGGACCTGGAGAGCGCGCAGGGCGGTGGCGGCAGCCTTGAGCCGCAGCCATTCCTGGTTGCCGGCGGTGATCGGGGCGGGGGCGGTAAGAGCGGTCGTGGTCATCGTCGACGGTCGCCTTTCTGTTTGCTGTGGAGCGTGTCGCTGGATCTGAAATCGAGCGTAGCAAGCAAGCAGAGACTCTAATGCAAAATTGCCTCGAGCATAAGAAAGTCTGTGGCAAGTGATTCTGAAAAGCCGTTCCAGCGGAAGGAGAGGCAGGGCTGAGGGCTACTGCCCGGCGTCGTCCGCGGGAACCAGCTTCAGGGAAACCGAGTTGATGCAAAAGCGCCGGTCCGTGGGGGTGCCGTAGCCCTCGCCGTCGAACACGTGCCCCAGGTGGGAATCACATGTGCTGCAGCGGACTTCCACCCGGTCCATGCCCATGGTGCGGTCATGGATGTAGCGGACGGTGCCCTCGGCGAGCGGCGCCCAGAAGGACGGCCAGCCGCAGTGCGAGTCGAACTTTTCGTTGCTGGTGAAGAGTTCGGTGCCGCAGGCCCGGCACTTGTAGACACCCCGGGTGTGGGTGTCCCAGTATTCGCCGGTGTACGGCCGCTCGGTGCCTGCCTGGCGGAGCACGCGGTACTCCTCAGGCGTCAGTTCCTCGCGCCACTGGGCGTCCGTCTTTTCGACGGGCGTTCCGGCCGGAGTCTGGTCAAAGGCCGTGGCGGCGGGGTCGGCTGCTGGTTCGGTCGCGGGCTCGGTGGCGGGCACTGCCGAGGGCATGGATTTAGGCCTGTTAAAGATACTCATAGCCTCAATAACGCTCAGGAGTCCCCGATAAATCCCGAACCGGCGTACAGATGCAGGACGGGCAGCCCCAGCTTGTCCTGTGCCTTGGTGGCCCAGTCGGTGTGGAACGTGTCGGCCACGGCGTGCGGGCGGGTGATGACCACCGCCTGTCCGGCGCTGAGTTCCTTGACCTTGGCAACCAGGCCGTCAACGGCCTTGCCCTCGACGACTTCGCCCGAGACGCCGCCGCCCAGACCGGCCAGCGCGGCCAGTGAGGCGGCCAGGGTGTCGGCTGCTTCGGCCCGCTCCCCGGCGGGATCCGAGTGTGCTGTCAGTTCACGGAAGGCCTTGGCGATTTCAAGCATGGAAAGGTTTTCCAGGAAATCCACCACCAGGTGCCGCTCGGTGTTGGCCGGCACCAGGATCAGCAGGGGCGCATCACCGCCGGCAATCAGGGTTTCAATATTGACGCGGTCATCCGCACCGAGGGGCTCTTCTGTCAAAATGACGATTGGATCACTCATGACCCCAGCCTAGTCGCGCTCGTGTTGACCTGCATCGTTGTGTCCCGGGGGACCCTGGCGTGTCTGTACCGGCCCGTCCGTGCGCCTGAAACCCCGCCGATGCCGTGGTTGGGCTGCGCTTCAGTAAGAATGGTGCCATGGCATCCTCCCTGCGCCTCCGCCCGGACCTCCGCCAGGCCGCTGCCCGCCAGGCCGCTGCCCGCCAGGCCGCTGCCCGCAAGGCCGCTGCCCGCAGAACAGCACTCCCCGTCGCGCCAGCCCCCGGCGGCGTGACGTCCGGGAGCGCCAAGTGGGCGGTGGGGGGCATCATCGGCGGCAGCGCCGCTGCCGGCGTGCTCGCCGCCGGCTCCTCGGCCCTCGCCCTCTACTTCGCCCGCCGCGTCATCACCCCGGCCCGGTTCCGGGCAGAGGACCAGGAAGTGCTGGCCGTCATCCGCGAGGGACGGGCGCTGCGGGTCATTTTCGCCGCCACCCCCGACGCCACGGTGGACGGGGTGTACGGATTCTTCTTCGACGGCGGCCGCGGGCATGCGCGGATCGGCCGGATCCTGTCCTACTCCCCGGCCGAACGCACCGTGCTGCGCGAGGTCGAGCACGTCTACAGCGGGGACATGGCCAAGGCCCGGCGCGGCTGGTGGAGCGGTGCGGCCTATCCGGATCCGGCCGCCCTGGGGTTTCCGGTGGAGGACGTGCTGATCGACGTCGACGCCGGGACCGCGCCGGCCTGGCTCGTCCGCGCCGCGCCGGCCGTGGCGGAGGATGTAGCCCCCGACGTGTGGGCGATCATGGTGCACGGACGCGGGGCCACCCGGCAGGAAGGGTTGCGGGCTGTCCGGACCGCCAGGGAACTGGGCATGTCCAGCCTGCTGATCTCCTACCGGAACGACGGCCTGGCCCCGTCAGCCAGCGACGGGCGGTATGGCCTGGGCTCCACCGAATGGCGCGACGTCGAGGCCGCCATCGGCTACGCCGTGCAGCAGGGCGCCCGCGAGGTGGTTTTGTTCGGCTGGTCGATGGGCGGCGCGATCTGCCTCCAGACCGCTGACCTTTCCCGGCACCGCAACCTGATCCGGGCCATGGTCCTGGATGCGCCGGTGATCAACTGGGTCAACGTGCTGGCCCACCACGCGGAACTGAACCGGATTCCGTCGTCCGTGGGCCGCTACGGACAACTGATGCTCAGCCACCGCCTGGGCCGGCGGCTGACCGGGCTCGCCGCGCCCGTCGACCTCAAAGCAATGGACTGGGTCTCGCGGGCCGTGGAGCTGAGGACGCCGACCCTCATTGTGCACAGCGTGGACGACGAGTACGTACCTTACGGGCCCTCCGCGGCGCTGGCCGAGAAAAACCCCGAGATAGTCACCTTCGAGCCCTTCGACAAGGCCCTGCATACCAAGGAATGGAACGTGGACCCGGAACGCTGGGAGCGGCAGGTCTCGGCCTGGCTCCGGCAGCAGCTGGCGCCCCGCGCCAACCCCGGCGACCAGGAGCCTCCGGCCGGCAATGCCGCATTCAATTGACAGTTCGCTGACAGATCACTGACAGATCATTGACGGTTCGCTGACAGATCACGGCAGTGTTGTGCGCGACCATTGCCGTGATCCGCCGTCTCGACATCTGGGGCCGGGTCAGCCGCGCCGGGTCCCGATCCTGGCGGTGCGGGCAGCCGTGAGCCGAATGAGCTCGGCCGGATCCAGCTCGATGTCCAGGCCGCGCCGTCCGCCCGAAACGAGGATGGTCTCCAGCGCCAGTGCGCTCTCATCCACCACCGTGGGGGAGGACTGGCGCTGGCCGAGCGGTGAGATGCCGCCGAGAACGTATCCGGTCCGCCGCTGCGCCGCGGCCGGATCGGCCATCTCTGCTTTCTTGCCGCCTAAAGCCGCGGCCATCGCCTTGAGGTCCAGGCTGCCGCTGACCGGCACGACGCCGACGGCGAGCCGGCCGTCGACGTCGACCATCAGGGTCTTGAACACCCGGTCAGGGTCGACGCCGAGCACTTCCGCCGCTTCCAGGCCATAACTGGCCGCCGCGGGGTCATGCGTGTAGGGGTGGGCCACAAAAGGAACCCCGGCGGCCGCGAGTGCCGCGGTGGCCGGAGTTCCCTGCGACGCGTGCTTGCGGGCCATGTTCTTTGGCTGTCCGGGCGCTGAGGGTCAGGACTGCGCCGACGGCTGGCGGTCTCCGGACGCGACGACCTTGCGCTTGATCCGGCCCAGCATGGCGGTCATTCCGCGCATGCGCAGGGGAGTGATGGCCCGGGTGAGGCCCAACAGTTCGGGCATGTCGTCCGGGACGGCCAGGATTTCCGCGGCGCTGAGCCCGTCGAGTCCTTCGTGGAGGACTCCGGCAAACCCGCGGGTGGTCGGGGCCTCCTTGGGTGCCTTGAAGTAGAGCCGGACGCGCTCAGGCGCGTCGCCGTCGGCCTGTTCCGTCTCGACGGTGAGGAACAGCGGCGTCTGGCACTCCACTACCTGCTCGAGCAGCTCCGGATGGTCCCGGAGCCGCTCCGGAAGTTCCGGAAGCCCCTGCGAGAACTCAAGGAGCAGCTGCAGCCGCTCTGCTTCGGTCAGGGCCTGGAAATCGTCGACAATGTCCGCCAGTGCGGCGGGGAGGGCTGAAGTATTCATCACTCCCAGCTTACGCAGGCGCGCCGATTGTGTCCCTGTCGGGACCGGTCCCGCTCCACGGTCACCGCGGCTAACGGCCGGCCGGAACCGCGCCGCGTTCGGCACCCTTGACGATCGGGACGCGCACGGCGTTGCCCCATTCGGTCCAGGAGCCGTCGTAGTTCCGCACGGTCTCAAAGCCCAGCAGGTACTTCAGCGCAAACCAGGTGTGGCTGGACCGCTCGCCGATCCGGCAGTACGCCACGACGTCGTCGCCTTCGTTCAACCCGGCCTCGCCGAGGTAGAGGGCCTCGAGCTCGCCGCGGTTCCGGTACGTGCCGTCGCCGGCCGCCGCACGGGCCCAGGGGATGGAGGCCGCCGTGGGGATGTGGCCGCCGCGCAGCGCGCCCTCTTCCGGGTAGGCGGGCATGTGGGTGCGCTGGCCGGTGTACTCCTCGGTCGAGCGGACGTCGATCAGCGGCTTGCCGAAGTGCGCCAGGACGTCATCCTTGAAGGCGCGGATCGGGGCGTCGTCCCGCTCCACGACGGGGTAGTCGGCGGGGGTGGCGACGGTCGTGACGGTGGAGAGCGCCCGGCCTTCCGCGATCCACTTGTCCCGGCCGCCGTCCAGGAGCCGGACGTCCTCGTGGCCGAAGAGCGTGAACACCCACAGGGCGTACGCGGCCCACCAGTTCGACTTGTCGCCGTAAATGACCACCGTGCTGTCCCGGGAAATGCCCTTGGACGCGACCAGCGCGGCGAAGGCTTCGCCGTCGACGTAGTCGCGGGTCACCTCGTCGTTCAGGTCCGTGTGCCAGTCGATTTTCACCGCGCCGGGGATGTGTCCGGTCTCGTACAGCAGGACGTCTTCGTCGGATTCGACCACCACGAGATTGCCGCCGTCGAGGGCCCCCTCCTCGATCGCGGTGGCCAGCCATTCCGTGGACACCAGGCGGTCAGGGTGGGCGTAGGCGGCGAATTTCTCGTTCTGCTCAACGGGGTAGGTCATTGCGATGGCCTTTCACTTGAACGGTCAGGAGGCCGGGCGCGGAAAGCGTGCGCCGCGCCAGGCCTGTTACAACACTAGTCACGGGCCGGTGGGAATGCTCCACCGGGTTCACACGGGGAAATGTGGTCTTCCTCACGCCGGCCGCGGGTCCACAGCCGCGCACGCGGGCCGGCCAGGCTTTGCCGGTATTCTTGCTGGGGACAAGAGACCAGCAGAACGGACCACCTTGGTACAGATCGAACAGCTCGCCGCCCGCACACCGGCAGTTTCCGTGGATGAACTCCTCAATGGGTTCTATCCATCGCCGCGGTTCGGTGAGGTGTCGTTTTCCAGCTACCGGCCCGATCCCGCCCAGCCCAGCCAGGCCCATGCGGTCCATGCCCTGCAGCATTTTGCGGCCGGCGTGGGCGCACGCGACGGCGACGGGCTGTTCAAGCGGCTCTTCGGCAAGAAGGACACTTCCCGGGCCGGGATCTACCTCGACGGCGGATTCGGTGTGGGCAAAACCCACCTGCTGGCATCGCTGTGGCACGCCGCCCCCGGGCCCAAGGCCTTCGGCACGTTCGTCGAATACACCAACCTCGTCGGTGCGCTGTCCTTCCGCAAGACCGTTGAGGCCCTGAGCCACTACAAGCTGGTCTGCATCGATGAATTTGAGCTCGATGATCCGGGCGACACTGTGCTCATGTCCCGGCTCATGCGCGAACTCGCCGACGCCGGCGTGAAGCTTGCCGCCACATCGAACACGCTGCCGGGGTCCCTCGGGGACGGGCGCTTCGCCGCCGTCGACTTCGCCCGGGAAATCCAGGTGCTGGCGGACCAGTTCGACGTCGTGCGGATCGACGGCGAGGACTTCCGCCACCGTGGCCTGCCGGCCGCGCCGTCGCCGCTGCGCAATGATGACCTGACCCACCACATGCATGCCGAGTTCGACGGCAAGACCGTGGCCCGCGATGAGTTCAGCACCTTGATCAACCACCTGGCCGGCGTGCACCCGAGCCGTTACCGCCAGCTGCTGGAGGGGATCGAGGGCGTGGTCTGGAAGAACGTGCACACGATTACCGAGCAGGCCGTTGCGCTGCGCTTCGTGGTGCTGGCTGACCGGCTGTACGACAAGGACGTGCCCATCCTTGCCAGTGGTGTGCCGTTCGACCAGCTCTTCACCGAGGAAATGATGACCGGCGGGTACATGAAGAAGTACTTCCGCGCCGTCTCCAGGCTGACCGCGCTGGCCCGCGAGGGCCAAAACCACGAACCGTCCTAGCGCCGGTTCCCACCAAGTACAACGCCAAATCCAACGCGGGCTCAGTTACGGCCCATCCGGATGCACCGGATGGGCGCGAAGTGACCCCGCGTTGCCTGGTTGAAGTCGCCGTTAAATGCCGGAGGTGCCGGCGCCGCCTCTCGGCGGGACCGGCGCCTCGCTGACGGATCTGGGTCAGAGGCCTGGCTGGCGGGGTTCCCCGGTTACGGGGGGCTCACCGGCTGCGGGAGTCTGATCGGCGACCGGGGCCGAATTCGGCCGGTCGTTCGCCTTGTCCACGAAGTCGGAAGCGCCACGCTGCACGGCATCGATCGTGCCGGCGTGCTTACCGCCGGTCTTGGAGTCGACGAAGTCGCCTGCCTTTTCGATGCCGTCCTTGATGGCTTCTTCGTTGCCACCAATAACTTGCTGAGCCTTGCCCTTTAGATCGTCAAGTAAACCCACGGGCACCTCCCTTCGGTCGCGGAGCCAGATCGCTCCTTGCGTTTTCTACCCTAGCGGGAGGTGGCGGGGGTGCCAAGGGTGTCCGCCCAGAGGATAAAAGATGGAAGGCCAGGTGCACAGGGTAGAAGGGCCCGGAGTGCACAAACCCGCAGTTCACAAACGGCGCACACAAAAAAGAGCAGCTCCGGGGGAGCTGCTCTTGTGGTGGGCGATACTGGGATCGAACCAGTGACCTCTTCCGTGTCAGGGAAGCGCGCTACCGCTGCGCCAATCGCCCGCAACCGGAAGGATCCGGAGTGGAGTTGTAATGAAGAGAGCGGACGACGAGATTCGAACTCGCGACATCCACCTTGGCAAGGTGGTGCTCTACCAGCTGAGCTACGTCCGCATTTAGTCCATGCCGGCTGGGCCGGTGGTACTGCATCAAGCAAGTTGCCTTGCTCTGGTGGGCGATACTGGGATCGAACCAGTGACCTCTTCCGTGTCAGGGAAGCGCGCTACCGCTGCGCCAATCGCCCCTTGCATCCGATCGAAACCGGAAACCAGGGTTTTCACCGAGGTGGGTACGGGATTCGAACCCGTGTATACGGCTTTGCAGGCCGCTGCCTCGCCTCTCGGCCAACCCACCGTGTAGACAGGATTCCGAAGAACCTTTGCCGTGACAGTGTCCTGCGAGCGGACGACGAGATTCGAACTCGCGACATCCACCTTGGCAAGGTGGTGCTCTACCAGCTGAGCTACGTCCGCATTGTTGGTGTGCATTTCCTTGCCGCATTCGGCATTTCCTCGCGTTCCAACGAGTAAGAACTCTATAGGAGGTTCTGGGAATCTACAAATCGAGACCCATTGGCCCGCGTTCCATGGCCTTACTTCCCCGAGTTCTAGGGGATTTTGCTAATTACAGCGCTGTAATTAGCGTCGGTGTCCAGCCGTGGTCCTAAGGGGCGCCGGGACTACTGACCGGGCCTTCTGAGTGGCACGACTGGAACGGGTCGGGGGGCTGGTGGACACTGCCCGTGCACAAGCCCGTTGCGGGGGAGTATTGGGCCCGCATTCCCGCCGCGGCCAGGTTCCCCCGGGCCGATTTCTAAAATCCGCCCGGGTGGGCTAGCATTCAATGTCGTTAGGGCGATTGGCGCAGTGGTAGCGCGCTTCGTTCACACCGAAGAGGTCACTGGTTCGAACCCAGTATCGCCCACTAACGAAATGGTCTGTTCCGCTGACTCAGCGGGGCGGGCCATTTTGCTTTTCATCGTTGTCTGACCCCCGTGAAAGAGTCTTCATATGACCGCTCCACTCCTCGCCCACGCCACGGACTATGGCCGCATGTACGCCCGCTCCACGTCGGCACAGTTCTCCGTCCCTTCCATCACCACGGTGATCGGCCAGCAGCCGCACGGCCTGGATGGCTGGTTCGGGTACATGGGCGCCAACAGCCTGGCCCAGGATCCCGAGCTCCCCGGCATCCTGGGGAGCCCGGCCAAACTGCGGCAGGCGGTCAGCCGGGCCGCCAAGGCGGCGGAGTCGTACCGGGACGATGCCGCCAAACGCGGCGACCGGGTCCACAACTATTGCGAGCAGGTTGCGCTTCGTGCGCTCGGCCGGCCGCACCAGATGAAGGAAACACGGGAGGCGCTGGCCGCCAACGGCGAGGAAGCCTTCGCGGCACGCTTCGACGAATGGTGGGAGCTCTTCCAGGTTGAACCCATCGCTCCGGAAATTACGGTGTGGAACAAGACGGTCGGCTATGCCGGCACCCTGGACCTCGTGGCACGGATCAATGGCCGGACCTGTCTTATCGACTACAAGACCAAGGGCACCAGCCGGGACGGTACCGTCAAACCGCTTGATGACAAGGTGGTCATGCAGCTCGTGGCGGGCATGAAGGCTGAGGAAAGCCTCGTGGATCCCGTCGCGGGGGAGTGGGAGGCCTGGCAGCACGGCGAGTCCCCGATCCTCCTGGCCGTGGCGGTCGGCGAGACCGAGGTCCGTCCGCAGCGGGCCAACCCCGAGGTCCTGAAGCATCACTGGTGGAAATTCTGTGCGCTGCGCCGCGTGTGGGAGATGTCCGCCGACACGGCAACCGCCGGAGCAGCACTGCTCCCGCTGGCGCCGCCCGTGAAGCGCTGACCAGAAGCAACCAACAGAAGCACGGGCAGCTGCAACTAAACTGGACTGGACCCCTAGCCGCCCACCGTGAGGACAGACTGCACATGGCCATTTTGAATATCCGCATCATCGGAGATCCTGTGCTGCGCACAGTCGCCGATCCCGTGACGGAATTCGGGCCTGAACTGGCAAAGCTCGTCGCCGACATGACCGAAACCATGGAGGATGTCGAGGGCGCCGGCCTGGCCGCGCCCCAGGTCGGTGTGAGCCTGCGCGTCTTCACCTACCGGATCGGCGGCGTCGAGGGTCACATCGTCAACCCCGTGCTGGAAAGCAGCGAGGACTTCCAGCCGGACCAGGTTGAGGGATGCCTGTCCATCCCGGGTCTGGGCTTCCGCGTCCGCCGGTACCGCCACACCCGGGTGACCGGCGTGGACCTGCACGGCAACCCCGTCACCGTGGAGGGCGAGGACATGCTGGCGCGCTGCTTCCAGCACGAGACCGACCACCTGGACGGCATTCTCTACACCGACCGGCTCGAGGGCGAAGACCGTAAGGCCGCCCTGCGCGCCATCCGCAATGCCAACTACGACGCCATCACGGAACAGACAACCACCAAGCGCGCGAAGAGCGTCGGGACGAGCTTTGGCGGGTCCAGCTTCGGAATCACCCCGTGAGGGTTCTCTTCGCCGGAACCCCCGCTGTCGCCGTGCCGTCGCTCGACGCCCTTGTCGACGCCGGGTTCGACGTCGTCGCTGTCCTCACCCGCCCGGACGCACCGCTGGGACGCAAACGCGTCCTGACGCCGTCGCCCGTGGCCGCCAGGGCCGCCGAGCTCGGCATTGAGATCATCCACGCCGCCAAAGTCGATGCCGGGGTCACCGCCCGCATTGCCGCCGCAGCACCGGACGTTGCGGCGATCGTGGCCTATGGCGGGCTGATTCCCCCCGCGGCCCTCGCTGTCCCCCGCCACGGCTGGGTAAACCTGCACTTCTCCTTACTGCCGGCCTGGCGCGGCGCAGCCCCCGTGCAGCGCGCCGTCATCGCCGGCGACGACGTCACAGGTGCCGTCACCTTCCGCCTGGAGGAGGGGCTGGACACCGGTCCGGTCTTCGGGACCCTCACGGAGACCGTGCACGCCGCCGATACCGCCGGGGCCCTGCTCGAACGCCTCTCCCACAGCGGCGCGGTCCTGCTGGCCCAAACGCTGTCCGCCATCGACGCCGGCAAGGCCGTCGCGCTCCCGCAGCAGGGCGACGTCAGCCTGGCACCCAAACTCAGTCTCGAAGACGGCCGGCTCGACTGGCAGCAGCCCGCCCTGGCGATCGGCCGCCGTGCCCGCGGCGTCACGCCGGAGCCGGGCGCCTGGACACTTCTGGAGGGCCAGCGGATCAAACTGGAGCCAGTGCTGCCGGCAGCGGACTCGGCGGCGCTTCGGCCCGGACAGCTGGCCATGGACGGGAAACGGGTTCTCGTCGGTACGGGATCGCACCCGGTGGAATTGACGCGGGTGCAACCCGCGGGCAAGAAAATGATGGCCGCCGCTGATTGGGCGCGTGGGCAGGCAACACTTGAAAGCGTGGTATTCGAATGAGCGGTTCCGGGACCAGCGGCAACAGCCGAGGCAGTGGCCAGGGCGCCGGGGGCGGCAGCAGGCGGAACGCCCAGGGCCGGGAACGCAACCGCGGCCCGCAGCGCGGCTTCACCGAGAGCGCCCCGTCCCAGCGGACCCGCCGTGCCGATCCGGCCCGGCTGGTTGCCTTTGAAGTGCTCCGCGCCGTGGCCGCCGAGGACGCCTACGCGAACCTGGTGCTCCCGGCCCGGATCCGGCACCACGGGCTGGACAAGCGCGACGCCGGTTTCGCCACCGAGCTCAGCTATGGCGCCCTCCGCGGCCAGGGCACGTACGACGCCATCCTGGCCCGGTGCGTGGACCGTCCGCTTGAGGAGCTGGATCCCGCGATCCTGGATGCCCTGCGGATCGGGGTGCACCAGCTGCTCGCCATGCGCGTGCCCGCTCACGCCGCCTTGGACCAGACGGTGGGGCTGGCCCGCGCCGTGATCGGGGCCGGGCCCTCCGCACTGATCAACGCCGTCCTGCGCAAAGTCTCCGCCCGCACCCTCGACGAGTGGCTCGACCTGCTGCTCAGCACCGAGACCGATGCCACCACGATCGCGTCCATCCGCTACGCCCACCCGGAATGGATCGTCCGCGCGCTCCGCCAGTCGCTCGTGGCCCACGGCCGGGCGGTTTCTGAGATTGACGCGCTCCTCGAAGCCGACAACGCCGCACCCGTGGTGAACCTTGTGGCGCTGCCCGGCGTCGGCAGCCTCGACGAGGCCCTGGAAGGCGGGGCCACCCCGGGCGAGCTCGTCGAGGGATCCGCGCTCTCCAGCGGCGGGGACCTCGGCCGGCTCGCCTCGGTCCGTGACGGAAGCACCCGTGTCCAGGACGTCGGTTCGCAGCTCGTGGCCCGCGCCATGGCCGCCGTCGATCTCGGCACAACCCCCGGCGCCCGGCCCGAAAACAACATCAGCGCAGACCCCGGCACAAATTCTGGCGGCGAAGCGGAGACGGACAGCGGGGGCGCGGGGGAGCGCTGGCTGGATCTCTGTGCCGGTCCCGGCGGCAAAGCCGCCTTGCTCGGAGCCCTCGCCCGGCAGCGGGGCGCCCACCTGCTGGCCAACGAGTCCGCCCCGCACCGTGCCAAACTCGTGCGGCAGGCCCTGTCCGCGGTCCCGCGGGAGGCCTGGGAGGTAAGGACCGGGGACGGCCGCGACATTGGCGCCGAGCAGCCGGAGTCGTTCGACCGCGTCCTGGTGGATGTCCCGTGCACCGGCCTGGGCGCCCTGCGCCGGCGTCCGGAGTCGCGCTGGCGGCGCACGCCCAAGGACCTCGTGGACCTTGGCCCGCTGCAGCGCCAGCTGCTCAACTCCGCGATCGACGCGGTCAAGCCCGGCGGCGTGGTGGCGTACGTGACATGTTCGCCGCACCCGGCAGAGACCACCGCCGTCGTCAGTGATGCCCTGCGCAAGCGCGAGGACCTCGAGCTCCTCGACGCCGGCGCCGTGCTGGACGGCGTCAGCCTCACCGGCCACCTCGAGGCCGGGCACGAGCTCACCGCCCAGCTCTGGCCGCACGTGCACCAGACGGACGCCATGTTCCTGGCGCTGATTCGCAAGTTGGCCTGAGTTTCGCTGATACTGGGGCACTGCCACCAAGAACGAACCAGCAAAGTACGAACGTGAAGGAAATCCATGGCCCAGTGCTGCATCAACCCGAGCATCCTTTCGGCTGACTTCGTCAACCTTGAGGCCGAACTGCGCCGTATCAGCAATGCCGATGCGGTGCATGTGGACGTCATGGACAATCATTTCGTGCCCAACCTGACCATCGGGCTGCCTGTGGTGCAGCGCATCCAGGCCGTCAGCCCGGTGCCGCTGGACGCCCACCTGATGATCGCCGACGCGGACCGCTGGGCGCCGGGCTTCGCCGACGCCGGGATTGCCTCGGTGACGTTCCACGCCGAAGCCTCGATCGCGCCGATCAAACTCGCGCGGGAACTGCGCGCCCGCGGGGCCAAAGCCGGCATGGCGCTGCGTCCGGGCACCCCCGTGGAGCCCTATCTGGACATGCTCCCGGAACTGGACCTGCTGTTGATCATGACGGTGGAGCCAGGCTTCGGCGGGCAGTCTTTCCTGGACCTGACGCTGCCCAAGATCCGGCGGGCCCGCGCTGCCATTGACGGCTCCGGGGTCGCGGTGGCACTGCAGGTGGATGGCGGCATCACCGAGGAGACGATCGTGCGCGCGGCAGAGGCGGGGGCGAACGTCTTTGTTGCGGGGTCAGCCGTCTACGGCGCCGCGGATCCGGCGGCGGCTGTCGAAAGGCTCCGGGCGGCGGGGTCCCGCTGACGCGCGGTCCCGGCAGGGAACTGCTGCGAAGATGACGCCGGGCGTAACATCGGCATCCGGGGAATACCCCGGGCAGGGCCGCAGTTGTGTCAGAATAACAACACACATACGTGCTCCGGGGTCGGTGTAAGTCCGAACCGGCGGTGACAGTCCGCGACCCGCGCGCCAGCGCCCTCCCTCGGGAAGGAAGCCGGCAAACGGTTGAACCGGTGAAATTCCGGTACCGACAGTTAAAGTCTGGATGAGAGAAGCACGTACAGCTGTTACTGCGGCGCCCCAACGGCGCCGCATAATTGCGCTGTCGTATACCCCGGAGCCATCGCGGTTCTTGAGGGAAGGAACGACACACACATGGACCCCTTGCGATGGCTCTTCGAAGCGCAGATCCCCGTAGGCGGATCTGTCCTGATTCTTCGTGAAGTGCTAGGCAACATCTTTGGCCTCGCCAGCGCCGTCGGTGGCATGCGCCGCCGGGTCTGGGCATGGCCCGTCGGCATCGCCGGCAACTTGCTGCTCCTGACGGTCTTCCTGGGCAACGTCTTCGGTTCCGCCACGCCGGCCACGCTGTGGGGCCAGGCCGGACGCCAAGTCATGTTCATCGGCGTAGCCCTCTACGGCTGGTACCGCTGGCAGCAGGGCAGGAAGTCCGGCAGCGGCGGCACTGCCGTCGCGCCGCGCTGGGCCGGCAACCAGACCCGGGTGATTCTTGCCCTCAGCCTCGTGGCCGGCACCATGGCGCTTACCCCGGTCTTCGACTCCCTCGGCTCCTACCCGCCGGTCTGGGCCGACGCGTGGACGTTCATGGGCTCGCTGCTCGCGACATACGGCATGGCGCGGGGCTGGACGGAGTTCTGGCTCATCTGGGTGGCGGTGGACATCGTCGGTGTGCCACTGCTGTTCAGCGCCGGCTACTACGCCAGCGCCGTCATGTACCTCTTCTACGGCTTCTTCACCCTGGCCGGGTTCTTTGTCTGGTGGCGTGCCTCCAGGCTGGCGAACCGGCCGGTCACGGTCGAAACCGTCTTCCCCGACCCCGTGGTGGCCAAGTGAGTGCCCTCAACACCGCCGGCGTGAGCGCCGGATTCAGCGCCGCCCCGTCCGGCACTGCCCCGTCCGGCACTGCCGCGTTTAACGCTGCCGAGAATGCTGCGATGCAGGCTGCCCTGGCCGCCGCGGCGCAGGGCCCGCGGGGCGCCAACCCGCTCGTCGGCGCCGTCGTCGTCGGGGCCGACGGGACGCACCTCGCCACCGGTTACCACCGCGGAGCCGGGACTGCCCACGCCGAAGCCGACGCCATCGGCCAGGCGAAGGCGGCGGGCCGGGACCTCCGCGGCGCGGCGATCGTGGTGACGCTGGAGCCCTGCAACCACTGTGGACGCACCGGGCCCTGCGCGCAGGCGATCATCGACGCCGGCATCACCGACGTCATCTACGCCGTCGACGATCCCCACGACCCGGCCGCCGGCGGCGCCGTGACGCTCCGGGCCGCGGGCGTCCGCGTCCGCTCCGGGCTGGCGGCCGAGGCGGCGCTGGATTTGAACCGGCGCTGGTTCGACGCCGTCTCCGCCAAACGGCCCTTCGTCACCCTGCATATCGCCCAGACCCTCGACAGCCGCATCGCCGCCAGCGACGGCACCAGCCAGTGGATCTCCAGCCCGGAATCGCTCGCCGACAACCACGCCCTGCGCGGCCGGATAGACGCCATCCTGGTGGGCACCCAGACGGTCCTGATCGACAACCCCCGGCTTACCGCCCGGAACGCCGGCGGCGAAGCAGAGGGCAAACAGCCGTTGCGCGCCGTGATGGGGTACCGGGGCATTCCCGACGACGCCGCCATCCACGGAGCCGACGGCAACGTCCTGCACCTGGCCACCCGCGACCCGCGCGAGGCCCTGGACCAGCTGTTCGCACACGGCGTCCGGCACCTCATGGTGGAGGGCGGCTCCCGGATCCTGAGCGCGTTCCTGGCCGCCGGCCTGGTCGACGAACTCATCGTCTACCTGGCGCCCACACTGCTTGGCTCCGGCACCGCCGCCCTGGACGACCTCGGCATCACCACCCTGGCCGATGCCCAGCGGTGGGAATGGGACCGGGCATCCGGCGGCGCCGTCCAGGTCCTCGGCCGCGACCTCCGGCTCCATCTTCGCCCGGCCGCCACCGCCGATGATGCTGACCCGGCCCGCCCGGCCGCCACCCCTACTTCATCCGATACCACCCCGCACCGCACCGGCGCGGACACCGCCGCAGGAGGCAATTGATGTTTACCGGAATTATCGCCGAGCAGGGAAAGGTGCTCTCCGTTGAGCGCAACGGGGACAGCAGCGCCACCGTACGGCTCCATGCGCCCGGCACCACGGACGGGCTCGCCCTGGGCGGTTCCATAGCGGTCAACGGCGTCTGCCTCACCGCCACGCAGATCGACGGCAGGGACTTCAGCGTTGACGTTATGGGCGAGACCTTGGTCCGCAGCACGATCGGAGAACTCACTGCGGGCGATCCCGTCAACCTGGAACGCTGCGTCCCCGCCGGGGGACGGTTGGACGGCCACGTGGTCCAGGGCCACGTCGACGGCGTCGGCCAGCTCGTGGAGCGCGAGGGGCTTGGCAACTGGGACCGGCTGCGGTTCGCGGTGCCGGCCGGGCTGGCCCGGTACATCGCCGAAAAGGGATCAATCGCCGTCGACGGCGTCTCCCTCACCGTCACGGCAGTCAGTCCGGCCAACGATCCGGCGCCCTGGTTTGAAGTAGGGCTCATCCCGACCACCCTGGCCGAGACCGGCCTGGGCCAGAAGACACCCGGCGGCCATGTAAACCTCGAAGTCGATGTCCTGGCGAAGTACACAGAACGCCTGCTGTCCTTTGCCGGCGGTTCATCGCCCGCCGCGCACAGGGCAGCCGAAGGTTCCGCCGGAGAAGCCGCCCTCACGGACGGGGCCGCGAAATGAGCCGGGTCACGGACCAGCCCGGCCATGACGTGGCCGGGGTGCTCCGCGCCACCGCTGCCGGCACCGGGCGTGCAGGCCTCGATCCGATCGAGGACGCCACCAGCGCCATGGCAGCCGGGCGCCCCGTCCTGGTGGTGGACAACGAGGACCGCGAGAACGAAGGCGACATCATTTTCGCCGCCGAGCACGCCACCCCCGCGCTGATGGGCTGGACAGTCCGCTACAGCTCCGGAGTGATCTGCGTACCGCTCGCCGCCGACCGGGCAGACGCCCTCGGGCTGCCGCCAATGGTGGCAATCAACGAAGACGCCAAGGGCACCGCCTACACCGTGTCCTGCGACGCCGCCGTGGGTGTCAGCACCGGAATTTCCGCCACGGACCGCGCCCTGACGGCCCGGATCCTGGCCGACCCGCAAAGCCGGCCAAATTCCTTGACCCGTCCCGGGCATGTTTTTCCCCTCCGCGCCGTTAAGGGGGGAGTGCGGGAACGTCCCGGCCACACCGAAGCGGCCGTGGACCTGTGCCGGCTCGCGGGCTTGGAGCCCGTGGGCGTGATAGCAGAGCTTGTGTACGACAACGGAGAAATGATGCGGCTGGACGGATTGCGCGGTTTCGCCATCGAGCATGGCTGCCCCCTGATTTCGATTGCGGATCTGGTGGCGTATCTTGAAGCGGAACAGCACGGCAGCCACGCAGCGGACCCTGTCTGATGGAGGAGAAATAGTGACGACTTCGGAGACCCGAGAAGAGACGGCCATGGCCCGTCAACCGCATCCGGTCAGCGCAGGACCCATCGTCCAGTTGCCCACCGCTTTCGGTGACTTCGTGGCACAGGCCTGGACCGACCTCGCCACCGGCGCGGAGCACCTGGCCGTCAGTTCACCGATGGCGCCGGTTGACGGCCAGCCACCGCTGGTCCGCCTCCATTCGGAGTGCCTCACCGGCGATGTGTTTGGCTCCTACCGCTGCGACTGCGGCGAGCAGTTGGCCTATGCCCTCGAGCTGATCAACGAACTCGGCGGCACCCTGCTGTACCTGCGCGGCCAGGAGGGACGGGGAATCGGCCTGGCGAACAAGATGAAGGCCTACGCCCTGCAGGAGGCCGGTTTTGACACCGTGGAGGCCAACGAACAGCTCGGGCTGCCGGTCGACGCGCGCTGCTACAAGGCCGCGGCCCAGATCCTCGCGGAGATGGGTCTTCACGAGATCCGGCTGCTGAGCAACAACCCGGACAAGCAGGACCGGCTCGCGCAGGCAGGCGTCAAGGTGGTGGAGATGGTCCCCACGGAGGTCCCCTCCCGGGAGCAGAACATCCGCTACCTGCAGACGAAGAAGGACCGGATGGACCACCGCCTGGTCCTGGACGTTGAACCGGCTCCGGCCGCCGGCCTGTCCGGATTCGAGCACGACCAGGACTGACCCGGCAGCAACACGACCACCAGACTCAACAGCAAGGAATACCCTATGAGCGGCCACGGCGCCCCCCAGATCGACCTCAGCACCTTCAAGCCCGAAGAAACCTCACGGCTCAAGCTCGCCATTGTGGCCGCGAGCTGGCACACCCAGATCATGGACGGACTGCTCGACGGCGCCCTGCGCGCCGCGAAGGACGCCGGGATCAGTGAGCCGACGGTCCTGCGCGTGCCCGGCACGTTTGAGCTTCCGGTCGCGGCGGCCCGGCTGGCACCGCACTTCGACGCCGTCGTGGCGCTCGGCGTCGTCATCCGGGGCGGCACCCCGCACTTCGAATATGTCTGCGAGGCGGCCACCCTGGGCCTGACCGAGGTCAGCGTCCGCACCGGGGTTCCCGTGGGCTTTGGCGTGCTGACGTGCGATACCGAGCAGCAGGGGCTCGACCGGGCAGGCCTGCCCGGATCCACCGAGGACAAGGGTCACGAGGCCGTTACCGCTGCCCTGGCCACGGCAGTGACGCTCAAGCAGTTCGGCTGAGCCGCCAAGCTGCAGCTTTTTGCCGGTGCGGGCGCCTCCCTGGCCGCCCGCGCCGGCTGAGTGTGCCGGCCGCGCCGGCCGTGCTGGATATGTAGTGCCTCACATCTCCGCCGTCATGCAACGCCCCGGCGGGCGTTCCCGCGCCGGGAGCAAGTAGGCTTGGGGGCGTGAAGAATTTCGAGTCGCTGTTCGCAGAACTGAGTGAAAAGGCAGCCGTCCGCCCGGAGGGCTCCCGCACCGTCGCCGAACTGGATTCCGGAGTCCATGGCATCGGCAAGAAGGTCGTGGAGGAAGCAGCCGAGGTTTGGATGGCTGCGGAGTATGAATCCGATGAGGCCGCCGCCGAGGAAATTTCCCAGCTGCTCTACCACCTGCAGGTTCTGATGCTCGCCAAAGGACTCACCCTGGAAGACGTCTACAAGCATCTGTAGCCGCGCCCGCACCGGACACCGCCATGACTTCGCTGGCGGATCCCGTGCACCGCGTGGCCGATGTGCCCCAACAGAGACTTCCACACCCAAGAGAGACTTTTCCCATGCTTAGAGTTGCCGTCCCGAACAAGGGATCCCTGTCCGAAGCTGCCGCGGCCATGCTGGCCGAGGCAGGCTACCGCCAGCGCCGCGATACCCGCGAGCTTGTCATGGTGGACCCGGACAACGACATTGAGTTTTTCTTCCTCCGCCCGCGTGACATTGCTGTGTACGTGGGCCAGGGAACGCTCGACGTCGGCATCACCGGCCGCGACCTGCTGCTCGACGCGGAGGTCGAGGCTGAGGAGCTGCTGCCGCTGGGCTTCGCCGCTTCCACGTTCCGCTTCGCCGGCCCGGTCGGCGACTTCACCACGGTCGCCGAGCTCGAGGGCAAGCGCCTGGCCACGAGCTACGACGGACTGCTGCGCGGCTACCTGGCCGCACGCGGCATCAACGCCAAGGTGGTCCGCCTTGACGGCGCCGTGGAATCCTCCGTCCGACTCGGCGTCGCCGACGCGATTGCCGACGTCGTCGAGACCGGCACCACGCTCAAGGCTGCCGGCATGGAGATCTTCGGCGAGCCGATCCTGAATTCGGAGTCCGTGCTGATTGGCCGCAAGGGCGAGCAGAACCCTGCCACGGAGGTCCTGATCCGCCGGCTCCAGGGCGTCCTCGTGGCCCGGCAGTACGTGCTGATGGACTACGACATCCGCAAGGAACTCGTCGAGCAGGCCGCCGGGCTCACCCCCGGCCTGGAGTCGCCCACCGTGTCGCCGCTGCGCGATTCGGACTGGGTGGCCGTCCGCTCGATGGTGCCCAAGCGGGAAACCAACCGGATCATGGACGAGCTCTACGACCTCGGCGCCCGCGCCATCCTGGTCAGCAGCATCCACGCCTGCCGCATCTAGGCTCCCCGCCCCGCCGGGTCCCGCCAGGAAAACCTTCAGCAACCACCCTGCAGCAATTACCCGCCTGCAAGTACCAGGAGAAGCCATGACTGTTGCCGTGCGCGTCATCCCGTGCCTCGACGTCGACGCCGGCCGCGTGGTCAAGGGCATCAACTTTGAGGGCCTCCGCGACGCCGGGGACCCGGTGGAACTGGCGCATCGCTACGACAACAGCGGCGCCGACGAGCTGACCTTCCTTGACGTCACAGCGTCCTCCGGCAACCGGGAGACCACGTTCGACGTCGTCCGCCGCACCGCCGAGGAAGTCTTCATCCCGCTGACGGTCGGCGGCGGGGTCCGTGGCGTGGCCGAGGTGGACAAACTCCTGCGCTGCGGCGCGGACAAGGCCGCCATCAACACCGCAGCCGTGGCCCGGCCGGACGTGATCGACGAGATCACCCGGCACTTCGGCTCCCAGGTCCTGGTGCTCTCCCTCGACGCGCGCCGGACCCGTCCGGGCTCGCAGCCCACCCCGTCCGGCTTCGAGGTCACCACGCACGGCGGACGGCAGGGGACAGGCATCGACGCGATCGCCTGGGCGCGGGAAGCGGCCGACCGCGGGGTGGGTGAAATCCTGCTGAACTCGATCGACGCCGACGGCACCAAGGACGGCTTCGATCTGGAACTGATCCGCCTGGCGCGGGCGGGGGTCAAGGTCCCGCTCATCGCCTCCGGCGGCGCCGGCAAGCCGGAGCACTTCCCGCCGGCCGTGGCAGCGGGCGCCGACGCCGTCCTGGCGGCCTCGGTCTTCCACTTCGGCCCGCTGGACATGATTGCGCAGGTCAAGGCCGCGATCCGCGACGCAGGCTTCGAAGTCCGCTAGTCCCCACCCGCCGGGTGGGGATTAGAGGCCGACTTCGGCGGACTGCAGGAGCGCGACGGCGTCCGGCTGGCCTTCAAAGGTCACGAGGGCGTGGCGGGTGCGGCCGTGGGCGTGCATGAGCAGCTCGCCCGGTTCGCCGACGATGGCCACGGATACGGGGGCGCGTTTGGCGACATGCCGCGGACCCGAGGGGCTCACCAGCACGATGCCCAGATCCACGCCGCGGTACAGGATCGCGGCCCGCTTGACGAGCTCATCCCACAGCGCGTCCGAGTAGGCCTGGTCCAGGGCGCGCGGGGCCCAGCGGTCGACGGCGCGGCGGACGTCCTCGGTGTGCACAAAGTACTCGATCAGGTTGGAGCTTTCGTCCAGCGCCTTGATCCGCAGCGGGGACAGCGCCGGGGGACCGGCCCGGAAGTCGTTGACCAGCTTGGCGTAGTCCTCGGTGGTCTTCAGGGTGCCCGCCAGTTCGGCCGTCGCCTGGTCCGAGGCCTTGGACAGGCGCTTGATGAGCAGGCCCAGTCCGACGGCGATTTTCCGCTCGCGCAGGTACAGGTGCGCGGCAAGATCGCGGGTGAGCCAACCTGTGCAGAGCGTGGCGGCATCAGGGCCGGCCGCCAGCAGGGTTTCGGCCAGGACTTCTCGGGACGGTTCGACGAAATGCATCACTTGTGAAACTAGCACGAGACGGCCGTGCGTGGGCACAGGAATCGCCGCCGCAACCGCGGCCGGCCGCATGATGCAGGGCCGGACCGCGGCGCCGGGCCGGTTGGCGCGCCAGTGTTAAGCGGCGGGACCTGTCCGCAGGCCGGCGACCGGCCCGGAGGCACTAGACTTGATCTGATGTCTGAGCAGCCCGCCTCCGCCCCCAGCCCCATCAACGGCAGCGCCATTAACGGCAGCGCCGTCGATCGCAGTTCCGTCAGCGGCAGCCCCCTTCCGGCCGGACTGGCGGACGCGCTCAAGCGCGACAGCGCCGGGCTGGTGGCCGCCATCGTCCAGCAATTCGACACCCACGAGGTGCTGATGCTGGGCTGGATGGACGACGAAGCGCTGCACCGCACCCTGACCAGCGGGCGCGTGACGTTCTTTTCGCGCTCCCGCCAGGAGTACTGGCGCAAGGGAGACACCTCCGGGCACGTGCAGTGGGTCAAGTCGCTCGCCATGGACTGCGACGGCGATGCGCTGCTGGTGCGGGTCGACCAGGTCGGCGCGGCCTGCCACACCGGAACCCGGACGTGCTTCGACGGCCGCGAGCTCGACGCCGTCGTTGGCCACGGAGGCTAGGTGCCCGGCACACCGGCAGAGCGCCCCGGCGCTTCCACAGCTTCACGAACCGGACCCCAGGCAGGATCCCATGACCGGATCCGGTCGCAGGTCCACCTAAAGAACAGGCGGAAAGCACAGCCATGCAGGACCTAGGAATCATCAGCCCCGGCCTCGAAGAGTTCCGCGAACTCGCAGGCCACAGCCGCGTCATCCCCGTCCGGCTCAAGGTGCTGGCTGACGCCGAAACCCCGATCGGGCTCTACCGCAAGCTCGCCCATGGCCAGCCCGGAACGTTCCTGATGGAATCGGCGGCGGTCGGCGGCGCCTGGTCGCGCTATTCCTTCATCGGCTCCCGCTCCCGGGCCACCCTGACCACCAAGGACGGCAGCGCGCACTGGCTGGGCGAGCCCCCGGTCGGTGTGCCCCTGGACGGCAACCCCGTGGACGCCATCCGCGACACCGTCGCCGCGCTGCGCACCGAGCGCTTCGACGGCCTCCCGCCGTTCACCTCGGGCCTGGTCGGGTTCCTGGGCTGGGAAACCGTCCGGCACTGGGAGAAACTGACCAGCCCGCCGGAGGACGACCTCCAACTGCCGGAAATGGCCCTCAACCTGGTCACCGACATGGCGGTCCACGACAACATGGACGGCACCGTCCTGCTGATCGCCAACGCCATCAACTTCGACAACAGCACCGAACGGGTCGACGACGCCTGGCATGACGCCGTCGCCCGCGTCAAAGCCCTGCTCGAAAAGATCAGCCGCCCCGTGGAGCAGCCGGTCTCCGTGCTGGAGACGGCCGCCCTGGATTTCGCGTCCAGTGTGCAGGAGCGCTGGGACGAAACCGAGTACCTGGCCGCCCTGGACCGCGGCAAGGAGGCGATCGTGGACGGTGAGGTCTTCCAGGTGGTGATCTCCCGCCGCTTCGAAATGGAGTGCGGCGCCGACCCCCTCGACGTCTACCGGGTCCTGCGGAACACCAACCCCAGCCCCTACATGTACCTCTTCAGCTTCGAGGACGCCGCCGGCCGCGAATACACGATCGTCGGCTCCTCGCCGGAGGCCCTCGTCACCGTGACCGGGGACGAAGTCATCACCCACCCCATCGCCGGCTCACGCCCGCGCGGCAAGACGGTCGAGGCGGACAAGGCCCTGGCCGAGGAACTGCTGGCGGACGAGAAAGAACGCGCCGAGCACCTGATGCTGGTCGACCTGTCCCGCAACGACCTCTCGAAGGTCTGCGTGGCTGGATCCGTCGACGTCACGCAATTCATGGAAGTCGAGCGCTTCAGCCACATCATGCACCTGGTGTCCACCGTGGTCGGAGAGCTCGCCCCGGCCGCCAAGGCCTACGACGTGCTCAAGGCCACGTTCCCGGCCGGCACCCTCTCCGGCGCCCCGAAGCCGCGGGCCCTGCGCCTGCTGGACGAACTTGAACCGCACCGGCGCGGCATCTATGGCGGCGTGGTGGGGTACCTGGACTTCGCCGGGGACATGGACATGGCGATCGCCATCCGGTCGGCCCTGCTCCGGGAAGGACGCGCGTACGTCCAGGCCGGCGGCGGAATCGTCGCAGATTCGGTGAACCCGACCGAGGCCCAGGAAACCGTGAACAAGGCCGCCGCCCCGCTGCGCGCCGTGCACACGGCCAGGTCGCTGCACAACATCACCGTTGACGCAATCACTGACGCAGCACCCGACGCAGGAGCCGAGTCCTGATGGGGGAGCCGGAAGCCACCGCCAAGAACACCGCCAAGAACACTGTGAAGAGCACTGTGAAGAGCACCGGGCGGGCCGCCGTTCCGGGCTGGGCCCGCAAGTCCACCCTGGTCCTGGTGATCGCTGCCCTGGCCCTTGCCGTGTTCGGGACCACCACCCAGACCTGGCTCACCGTGCACCTCGATCCCACGCAGCTCGGCGCGGCCGTGGCAAGCCAGGACGGCCTGCAGGTCCAGGGCAGCAAGGCTGCCACCACCGTGACGGCCCTGGCGCTTGTGGCCCTCGCCGGCGGCCTCGCGGCCTCCATCGCCGGCCGCGTGGCCCGCTGGGTCATCACGGCGATCATCCTCCTCGCGGCCGCGGGCATCGTCGCCGCGGCGGCCGTCGTGCTGGCGGACCCGCTGGCCGCGGCGCAGGGATCGATCGCGGCCGCCACCGGAATCAGCGGCAGCAGCGTGCAGGTGGACGTAACAGTGTTCCCAGTCCTCGCCGTCGTCGCCGGAGCCCTGCTGGGCCTCAGCGCCCTGGCGATCGTGCCGGCTGGCCGCTACTGGAAGACCCGCACCAAATATGACGCGGCCGCCGCCGGGCCCGCCGGCGGAACTGCAGCTGGCGGTCATGCGCCGGCCGCCCCCGCGGACGAGATTGACAGCTGGGACCGGTTGTCCCGCGGTGACGACCCCACCTGAACCGATGCCGCGGGCGCGACCGGCAACGCGGCCAGTAACGCTGCCAAAGCAACGCGGCCAAAAATACGGTCAAAAAATGGCAGAATGTAAGCAGTATTCATCCTGAGGAGATTTCAATGAGCAAAGCCACTGTTTCCGCATCCACGTCCGCTGCGCCGAAGGGCGTCTACGACGACGTCGATCACAGCGAAGCGCCGGGCCACGGCAACAGCCCGGCCGCGTGGACCTGCGTGATCGTGATGCTGATCGGCGCCCTCATTGCGTCCATCGCCTTCGTCATCGCCAACACCCCGATCTTCGTTGCAGGTGCCGCAGTTATGGTGATTGGCCTGCTCGCCGGCTGGGCCATGCGCAAGGCCGGCTACGGCGTCGGCGGCAGCAAGCTGAAGAACTCCGGCCACTGAGCGTGAGCGTTCTCGACGACATCAATGCCGGTGTCAGGGAGGATATGCAGGCGCGCCAGCGTCTGGTTACGCTCGCGGAGCTGAAGGAGCGTGCCGCCGCGGCGGCGCCCGCCCGTGACGCCTGGGCCGCCCTCGGCGGGACCTCAAGCACCCGGGAACAGCTCAAGGTGATTGCCGAGGTCAAGCGCCGCAGCCCGTCCAAGGGCCAGCTCGCGGACATCGCCGATCCCGCGTCCCTCGCCGCACAGTACGCCGACGGCGGGGCCGCCGTGATCAGCGTCCTGACCGAGGAGCGCCGCTTCGGCGGCTCCCTGGCCGATCTCGACGCCGTCCGGGCCGCCGTGGACATTCCGCTGCTGCGCAAGGACTTCATGGTTGACGAGTACCAGATCTGGGAGGCCCGGGCGCACGGCGCCGACCTGATCCTGCTGATCGTGGCCTCGCTCTCGGACGCCCAGCTGCGTGAGTTCACGGCCCTCAGCCGCGAGCTCGGCATGAACGTGCTGGTCGAGACCCATACGGCGGAGGAAATCGAGCGCGCAGTCGCCGCGGAAGCCCGGATCATCGGCGTCAACGTACGCAACCTCAAGACGCTCGACGTCGACCGTTCCGTCTTCGCGGCGCTGACCGGCGGCATTCCCGCCGGTGCGCTCGTGGTCGCCGAATCCGGTGTGCGCGACGTCGAGGACGTCAAGCACTACGCGGCCCGCGGAGCCAACGCGGTCCTGGTCGGCGAGGCGCTGGTCAGTGACGCGACGCCCCGCGAGCGGATCGCCGAATTCATGGCTGCCGGCGCGACGGCAATCGCCGCGCGCGCCTGAGGCGGGCCGGTCCTGGCGCCTCCGTCCGGACCGTGAGCGGTGCCGGGCCCGCGATTTTGCCCGGACCAATGAGCGGATCTCATCAGCAGATCCCCAAAGCTAGCAGTGGAACAGGATGGTGAGACTGATGGTCGATGCACCAGCAGCCGGCTCTGACGAAAGTGCCGTGGACGCGTTCCTGCAGGGCGGCCGCCCCGCGGAGCATCCCGCGCAGGGCGAACCGTCCCTGCGCCACGCCCCGGGGCCCTACTTCGGGAACTACGGCGGCCGGTGGATGCCAGAGTCGCTCATCGCGGCCCTGGACGAGCTCGAGGACACCTTCGAGAAGGCCAAGGCCGATCCGGAGTTCACGGCCCAGATCGCCGACCTGAACAAGAACTACTCGGGCCGGCCATCGCTGCTGACCGAGGCCAAGCGCTTCGCCGAGCACGCCGGCGGGGTGCGGATCTTCCTCAAGCGCGAAGACCTCAACCACACCGGCTCGCACAAGATCAACAACGTCCTGGGGCAGGCGCTGCTCGCCAAGCGAATGGGCAAAACCCGCGTCATCGCCGAAACCGGCGCCGGCCAGCACGGCGTGGCCAGCGCCACGGCCGCAGCCCTGCTGGGCCTGGAATGCGTGGTCTACATGGGCGCCGAGGACTGCCGCAGGCAGTCCCTCAACGTGGCCCGCATGGAACTCCTCGGCGCCACGGTCATCCCGGTCACCAACGGATCCCAGACGCTCAAGGACGCCATCAACGAGGCCCTGCGCGACTGGGTGGCCAACGTGGGCAACACGCACTACCTGCTGGGCACCGCCGCCGGAGCACACCCGTTCCCGGCGATGGTCCGCTACTTCCACGAGGTCATCGGTGAGGAAGCCCGCGGCCAGATCCTGGACCAGACCGGCCGGCTGCCGGATGCCGTCTGTGCCTGCATCGGCGGCGGCTCCAACGCAATCGGCATCTTCCACGGCTTCCTCGATGACCCTTCGGTCAAGATCTACGGCTTCGAAGCCGGCGGCGAGGGCGTCGAAACCGGACGCCACGCAGCCACCATCACCCTCGGCAAACCCGGCGTACTGCACGGCGCCCGCTCGTACCTCATGCAGGACGACGACGGCCAGACCATCGAGTCGCACTCGATCTCCGCCGGCCTGGACTACCCCGGCGTCGGCCCCGAGCACTCCTACCTGGCCGACATTGGCCGGGTCAGCTACGAGCCCATCACGGACAGCGAAGCCATGGAGGCCTTCCGCCTCCTGTGCCGCACCGAGGGCATCATCCCCGCCATCGAGTCCGCCCACGCCCTCGCCGGCGCCATCAAGGTGGGCCAGCGGCTCGCCGCAGACGCGGCGGCAGGCAAGGCAACAGACGCCTCAGAGAAAATCGTGATCGTGAACCTCTCCGGCCGCGGCGACAAGGACGTGGCCACGGCCGCGGAATGGTTCGACCTGCTGGACAAGGACTCACCTGAAGCCGAAATCGCCAAAGAGGGGGAACAGCTGTGAGCATCAGCCAGGACGGCACCCAGCACGCCAGCAAGTCGGCCGCGGCCATTGACCGCGCCCGCGCCCAGGGCCGGGCGGCTCTGATCGGCTACCTGCCCGCCGGCTACCCGAGCGTTAAAGACACCATTGCCGCCGGCATCGCCCTGGCCGAGAACGGCGCCGACCTCATCGAGATCGGCATCCCGTACTCGGACCCGGTCATGGACGGCCAGGTCATCCAGGCTGCCACGACGGAGGCCCTCGCGAAGGGCTTCCACGTCCGGGAGGTCTTCGACGTCGTCCGCGGCATTACGAGCAAGACCGACGCCGCCGTGCTGGTCATGACGTACTGGAACCCCGTGGTCCGGATGGGCGTGGACGAGTTCTCCCGCCGTCTGGCCGAGGCCGGGGGAGCCGGGCTCATCACGCCCGACCTCATTCCGGACGAGGCCGCCGAATGGATGGCGGCCTCGGACAAGTACGGCCTGGACCGGGTGTTCCTCGTGGCTCCCTCGTCCTCGCCCGAACGCATGAAACGCACGGTGGACGCGAGCCGCGGCTTCGTCTACGCCGTCTCCATCATGGGCGTCACCGGCGCCCGGACCTCGGTCAGCTCCGCGGCCAGGGACGTCGTCGCCGCAGCGCACGCCGCGGGCGCCGAGCGCGTCTGCGTGGGCCTCGGCGTCTCCACCGCCAGCCATGTCCGCGAGATCGCCGAGTACGCCGACGGCGTGATTGTCGGCACCGCCCTCGTCGCGGCCATCCGGGACGGCGGCGTGGATGCGGTAGCCTCCTTGACGAAAGACCTCAGCACCGGCCTTACCAAGGAAGAAGCCTAAGCAATGCAGTCAGTCCTCCACGCGGCGGCGATGATTCCCGCGAGCATTCCGAGCCCCAGCTGGTCCGGATTCGACATCCCGCTGCCGTGGGGGTCCCTGCGCATCCACGCCTACGCCCTGTGCATCCTCGCCGGCATTATTGCCGGCCTGTGGCTGACCTCGGTCCGCTGGGCACGCCGCGGCGCCCCCGAGGGCAGCGTCTGGGACATCGCCATCTGGGCCATCCCGTTCGGCATTATCGGCGGACGGCTGTACCACGTGTTCTCCTCTCCGGACGCCTACTTCGGCCCGGGATTCGACGGCACAGGGGACCTGTCCCTGATCCCGCAGATCCAGCGCGGCGGCCTGGGCATCTGGGGCGCCGTCGTGCTCGGCGCCGTGGGCGCCTGGATCGGGTGCCGGCGTGCCGGGGTGAAGCTGAGCGCCTTTATGGACGCCGCGGCCCCCGGGCTGCTGCTGGCCCAGGCCATTGGCCGTTGGGGCAACTACTTCAACCAGGAACTCTTCGGCGGCCCCACCACGCTTCCGTGGGGGCTGCAGATCGACCCCAACAACCCGAACTTCCCCGCCGGCATGCCGACGGACACGCTCTTCCACCCGACGTTCCTCTACGAGTCGCTGTGGAACCTGGCCGGCGTGCTGATCCTGCTGGCCCTGGACCGCAAATTCAGCTTCCGCCGCGGCCGCCTCTTCTGCGTCTACGCCATGTACTACACCCTGGGCCGCGTCTGGATCGAGGCCATGCGGATCGACGACGCCGAACAGATCACCCTCTTCGGGCTCACCACCAGGCTCAATGTCTGGACCAGCATCATCGTCTTCGCCGGAGCCCTGCTCGCCTTCATCCTCCTCGGACTGCGCAAGCGCTCCGAGCCGGACACCCCGTTCCTCCCCAGCCGCGCGCCGGCAGAGACAAAGCCGGCGGAGACTGTGCCGGCTGAGGAAAAGTCGGCAGAGTCAAAGCCGGACGCTGACGCGACCGACGCCGACAGCGCTGACCGCGCCAGCGGCGCCGACAGCGCCGCCCACGCTACCGTTCCCGCAGACGCGGCAACCATCCGCCATTCGGACGCCGCTGTCTCAGATAGTGAATCCCGTGCTAATCTCCGGAATAACCAAAGCGGACCAGTTCGCGCATCCGAGGATGCGGACAGGGACTCCACGGGCGGCACCGCGCCCGCCAATGGGGCTCCGGCAGCCGGAGTTTCCGGCCGCCAGGGAACTGGAACCGCGCCGGAGGCTGAGGGCACCAAGTAGCTCAGCGCCGGCACCTCGGGTTGACCGGAGCCACCGCTCACCGGACCCGACTCCACAGCGTCGTGGCAAGGGGGCTTGGTGTGGACAGCAGATCGAAGCTGTCCATGCAAGCCCGGGCCAGCACCTGCGTAACTGTTAGTACAGGAGGCCGGGCTGGCCTACAATTCCAGTTAGAAAAACACTCTGTTGCGCCCGTCACACACCGGCGTGCCGAGTGGGGCCAATGTTGTCCCTCCCATACGCACGATCAGGAGGAAGGACGTCTCCAATGACCCAAACTCTTCACAGCCCCAGCTGGTCCGATCCGGACCAGCCCTCGGCTGCCGCGTCACCCTTCAGCCGCTTCGCGGCGATTCCGGCCGCTGCCGGACTCTACAATCCGGAGAACGAGAAGGACGCCTGCGGCCTGGCCATCATCGCCACGCTCCGCGGTGAGCCTGGCTACGACATCGTCGACGCCGCCCTGACCGCCCTGCGCAACCTCGAGCACCGCGGTGCCGTGGGCGCCGATGAAGGTACCGGCGACGGCGCCGGCCTCCTGATGCAGGTGCCGGACGAATTCTTCCGCGCAGTCACGGACTTCGAACTTCCGGCCCCCGGCCAGTACATCGTGGGAACCGCGTTCCTGCCCGCCGAGCAGCGCGAATCCGACGCCGCCCGCGCCGGCATCGAAGGCCTCGCCGCGGACGAGGGCCTGACCGTCCTGGGCTGGCGTGAAGTCCCGATCGTGGCCGACCTGGTCGGGGCCATGGCCCGGGCCTGCATGCCGTACTTCTCGCAGCCGTTCTTCGCCTCCAGCACCGGGGAAACCCTCGAACGCAATGAGCTCGATTCCCGCGCCTGGCGGATCCGCAAGCGCGCCCAGAACAAGTTCGGCGTGTACTTCCCGTCGCTCTCCTCCCGGACCATCGTCTACAAGGGCATGCTCACCACCGCGCAGCTCGAGCCGTTCTACCCGGACCTGTCGGACAAGCGCTTCAAGACCAAGCTCGCGATTGTCCACTCGCGCTTCTCCACCAACACGTTCCCGTCCTGGCCGCTGGCCCAGCCGTTCCGCACCATCGCGCACAACGGGGAGATCAACACCGTCAAGGGCAACCGCAACTGGATGCGGGCCCGGCAGTCGCAGCTCGCCAGCCCGCTGCTGGGGGACTCACCCGAAGAACTGTTCCCGATCTGCACCCCGGGCGCCTCGGACTCGGCCTCCTTCGACGAGGTCGCCGAACTGCTCTGGCTCTCCGGCCGGCCCATCACGCACTCGATCATGATGATGATCCCGGAGGCGTGGGAAAACCACGCCACCATGGATCCGGCCCGCCGCGCCTTCTACGAATACCACTCGATGCTCATGGAGCCGTGGGACGGCCCTGCGGCCGTCTCCTTCACGGACGGCAACCTGGTCGGCGCCACGCTGGACCGCAACGGCCTGCGCCCGGGCCGGTACTGGATCACCGAGGACGGCCTGATCGTCTTCGCCTCCGAAGTCGGCGTGATCGACGTCGAACCCTCCAAGGTGGTCAAGAAGGGCCGCGTCTCGCCGGGCAAGATGTTCCTGGTGGACACCGGGGCCGGACGGATCATCGACGACGCCGAGGTCAAGGCCGAGGTTGCCGCAGCGAACCCCTGGGCCGAATGGGTCAAGGACAACCTGATCGACCTCAAGAACCTGCCCGAACGCGAGCACGTCGTGCACACGGCCGCCTCGGTCAACATCCGCCAGCGCACGTTCGGCTACACCACCGAGGAACTGAAGATCCTGCTGGGCCCGATGGCCCGCACCGGCGCCGAACCGCTCGGTGCCATGGGCTCGGACACCCCGGTGGCCGTGCTGTCCAAGCGCCCGCGGCTGCTCTTCGACTACTTTGTGCAGTCCTTCGCGCAGGTCACCAACCCGCCGCTGGACGCCATCCGTGAAGAGCTCGTCACGTCCCTGACGTGCGCAATCGGCCCGAACGGCAACCTGCTGGACACCAAACAGGTCCGGCAGCCGCAGGTCTCGCTGCCGTTCCCCGTGATCAACAACGACCAGCTCGCCAAGATCGCGAACATCGAGAGCGCCGACGGCGGCAAGGTCGCCATGAAGGTCCGCGGACTCTACCGCCCCGAAGGCGGCGAGAACTCCCTCCGGGCCCGGCTCACCGAAATCTGTGAGCAGGTCTCCGGCGCCATCAACCGCGGCGTCCAGTATGTGGTGCTTTCAGACCGAGACTCGAACGCCCAGTGGGCCCCGATCCCGTCCCTGCTGCTGGTCAGCGCCGTGCACCACCACCTGCTGCGCAGCGCCAACCGCACCAAGACCGCGCTCGTGGTGGAAGCCGGCGACGTCCGCGAGACCCACCACGTCGCCGTGCTCATCGGCTACGGCGCCTCCGCCGTGAACCCGTACCTGGCCATGGAATCCGTGGAGCAGCTCATCGCCTCCGGCGACGTCGTGGGGGTCACCCCGCAGGACGGCGTCTACAACCTGATCAAGGGCCTGGGCAAGGGCGTCCTGAAGATCATGTCCAAGATGGGCATCTCCACCGTGGCCTCCTACACCGGTGCACAGACCTTCGAAGCCCTCGGCCTCGGCCAGGACCTCGTGGACGAGTACTTCTCCGGCACGCATTCCCAGCTCGGCGGCGTCGGCCTCGACGTCATTGCCGCCGAAGTCCTGGCCCGGCACCGCATGGCCTACCCCGAGAACGGCATCGAACTGCCGCACCAGCCCCTGCTCGGCGGCGGCGAATACCAGTGGCGCCGCGACGGCGAACCCCACCTGTTCAACCCCGAGACCGTCTTCCGGCTCCAGCACGCCACGCGTGAACGCCGCTACGACATCTTCAAGGCCTACACCCGCGGCGTTGACGACCAGTCCGAGAACCTCATGACCCTGCGCGGTCTGCTGAAGTTCAAGGCCGGTTCGCGTCCCGCGGTGCCGCTTGAGGAAGTGGAACCGGTTTCCAGCATCGTCAAGCGGTTCTCCACCGGCGCCATGAGCTACGGCTCCATCTCCAAGGAAGCCCACGAGACCCTCGCGATCGCCATGAACCGGCTGGGCGGCAAGTCCAACACCGGTGAAGGCGGCGAGGATGTGGACCGGCTGCTCGATCCCATCCGCCGTTCCGCGGTCAAGCAGATCGCCTCCGGCCGCTTCGGCGTCACCAGCCTGTACCTGTCCAACGCGGACGACATCCAGATCAAGATGGCCCAGGGTGCCAAGCCCGGCGAAGGCGGCCAGCTGATGGCGCAGAAGGTCTACCCCTGGGTGGCCCGCACGCGGCACTCGACGCCCGGCGTCGGCCTCATTTCGCCGCCCCCGCACCACGACATCTACTCGATCGAGGACCTCGCGCAGCTGATCTATGACGCCAAGCGCGCCAACCCCTCGGCCCGGGTGCACGTCAAGCTCGTCTCCGAGGTCGGGATCGGCACCGTGGCGGCTGGCGTCACCAAGGCGAAGGCCGACGTCGTGCTGGTCTCCGGGCACGACGGCGGTACCGGCGCCTCGCCGCTGAACTCGCTCAAGCACGCCGGTGTCCCGTGGGAACTCGGCCTCGCCGAGACCCAGCAGACGCTCATGCTCAACGGCCTGCGCGACCGTGTGGTGGTTCAGGTCGATGGCCAGCTCAAGACCGGCCGCGACGTCGTGATCGCCGCGCTGCTCGGCGGCGAGGAGTTTGGTTTCGCCACCGCCCCGCTGGTGGTCTCCGGCTGCATCATGATGCGCGTCTGCCACCTGGACACGTGCCCGGTGGGCGTCGCAACCCAGAACCCCGAGCTGCGCTCCCGGTTCAACGGCAAGCCCGAGTTCGTGGTGAACTTCTTCGAATTCCTTGCCGAGGAAGTCCGCGAAATCCTCGCCGAGCTCGGTTTCCGCAGCATCGAGGAGGCGATCGGCCATGCCGAGATGCTCGACTCCCGCGACGCGATCAACCACTGGAAGGCCGAAGGGCTGGACCTGGATCCGATCCTGCACGGGCTCGAGTTCGACAACGACGCGCCGCTGCGCAACCTCACCGGCCAGAACCACGAACTCGACAAGCACTTCGACCAGCGCCTGATCGCCATGGCGGCCGAAGCGCTGAGCGACCGCACGCCGGTGAAGATCTCCGTGAACGTCATCAACACGGACCGCTCCGTCGGCACCATGCTCGGCCACGTCGTGACCAAGACCTTCAGCACCGACGTCCTGGCCACGGACACCATTGACATCACGCTCAATGGCACCGCGGGGCAGTCGCTCGGAGCATTCCTGCCGGCCGGCATCACGCTGCGCATGTTCGGCGACTCCAACGACTACGTCGGCAAGGGACTCTCCGGCGGCCGCATCATTGTCCGGCCGGACCGCACCAACGTGTTCCCGGCCGAGCGCAACGTGATCGCCGGCAACGTGATCGGTTACGGCGCCACAAGCGGTGAGCTGTTCCTGCGTGGCCAGGTGGGCGAACGCTTCCTGGTCCGCAACTCCGGCGCCACCGCTGTGGTCGAAGGCATCGGCGACCACGGCTGCGAGTACATGACCGGCGGCCAGACGCTCATCATCGGCCGCACTGGACGCAACTTCGGCGCCGGCATGTCCGGGGGCACGGCCTACGTGCTGGACCTGCAGACCGAGCGCGTCAACAAGCAGGCCCTCGAGTCAGGCGAGCTGCAGCTGCGCGAGCTCGACGCCGAGGACCGTGACATCGTCCACGGGCTGCTCGTCAAGCACCTCGAGGAAACCGAGTCGCTGCTCGCGGCACGGCTCCTCGAGAACTTCGATGACACCGCAGCCCGCATAACCAAGGTGCTGCCGCGCGACTACGCGGCCGTCCTGCAAACCCGTCTTGACGCCATCGAAGAGGGCCTGGACCCCGACGGCGAAGAAGTTTGGTCTCGAATCCTGGAGGTGACCGGTGGCTGATCCACGCGGATTTCTGAAAGTACGTCAGCGTGAAACCCAGCCGCGCCGTCCCGTCCCGGTCCGCATCATGGACTGGAAAGAGGTCTATGAGGCCCAGGAAAAGGGTGTCCTGAAGAGCCAGGCGGGCCGCTGCATGGACTGCGGCGTCCCGTTCTGCCACCAGGGCTGCCCGCTGGGCAACCTCATTCCGGAATGGAACGACCTCGTCTGGCGGGACAAGGGCGAGGAAGCGATGGAGCGGCTGCACGCCACCAACAACTTCCCCGAATTCACGGGCCGGCTGTGCCCTGCCCCCTGCGAGGCGTCCTGCGTACTCGGCATCAACCAGCCCGCGGTGACCATCAAGCAGGTCGAGGTGTCCATCGTGGACCAGGCCTTCGAGAACGGCTGGGTCAACCCACTGCCGCCCGCGCGACTGACCGGCAAGACGGTCGCCGTCGTCGGGTCCGGCCCCGCCGGGCTCGCCGTCGCCCAGCAGCTGACCCGGGTGGGCCACACTGTGGCCGTGTACGAGCGCGACGACAAGATCGGCGGCCTCCTGCGCTACGGGATCCCCGACTTCAAGATGGAAAAAGAGCAGGTGGACCGCCGGCTGGAGCAGATGAAGGCCGAAGGCACCCGGTTCCGCACCGGGGTGGCCGTCGGCACCGACGTGACGTGGGAGCAGCTGCGCCGCCGGTACGACGCCGTCGTCATCGCCACCGGGGCCACCGTCCCGCGTGACCTGCCGATCCCGGGCCGCGACCTCGACGGCGTCCACTACGCCATGGATTACCTCGTGCCGGCCAACCGGGTGGTGGCGGGGGAGACCGTGGAGAACCAGATCAATGCCGCGGGCAAGCACGTGGTCATCCTCGGCGGCGGCGACACCGGCGCCGACTGCCTCGGCACCGCGCACCGTCACCAGGCCGCGTCCGTGACCACACTGGCGATCGGCAAGCAGCCGCCCGTCGAGCGGGCCGGCCACCAGCCCTGGCCGACGTTCCCCACCTTGTTCGAGGTCGCCAGCGCGCACGAGGAAGGCGGCGAACGCACCTACCTCGCCTCCACCGTGGAGTTCGTCGGGGAAAACGGCAAACTCAGGGGCGTCAAGGTTGCGGAGACGGAATTCGTCGACGGCAAACGCCTGCCGAAGGCCGGCACCGAGCGGATCATTCCGGCGGACCTCGTCTTCTTGTCCCTGGGCTTCACCGGCGCCGAGCCGGCCGGGATCACCGACCAGGTCCAGGCCGACTTTGACGGCCGCGGCAACGTGGCACGCGACGGCTACTACATGACCAACACTGAAGGCATCTTCGTCGCGGGCGACGCCGGCCGCGGCCAGTCGCTCATCGTTTGGGCCATCGCCGAAGGGCGGGCCTGCGCGGCCGCGGTGGACAAGTTCCTGATGGGCAGCACCATTCTGCCGGCACCCGTGGCGCCGACCGACCGTGCGATGGCTGTTCTGTAGTCCCACAGGACCTCCGGGATTCATCCGCACTTCAACTTAATCCATGCAACACACCAGTAGGGTAGGTATATGAGACGCGCTAAAATCGTGGCCACTTTCGGACCGGCAATCGCAAGCTTTGACAACACGCTGGCCGTGCTGGAAGCCGGCGTTGACGTGGCACGCATGAACATGAGCCACGGCGATTACTCCGTGCACGACAACACCTACGAGAACGTCCGCAAGGCTGCGGGACAGCTCGGCAAGGCCGTGGCCATCATGGCCGACCTGCAGGGCCCGAAGATCCGCCTCGGACGCTTCGTCGACGGTCCCCACCTCCTGGAGGTCGGTGACACGTTCACGATCACCACCGAGGACGTTCCGGGCACCAAGGACATCTGCTCCACGACCCTCAAGAGCCTGACAGAGGACGTCAACCCGGGCGATGCCCTGCTGATCGACGACGGCAAGGTCGCCCTCCGCGCGATTGACGTCGACGACGTCAAGGTGGTCGCCCAAGTGATTGTCGGCGGCTGGGTTTCCAACAACAAGGGCATCAACCTGCCCGGCGTTGCCGTCAACGTGCCGGCGCTGAGCGAAAAGGACGAGGACGATCTGCGCTGGGCCATGCGCCGCGGCGTGGACATGGTTGCCCTGTCCTTCGTCCGGGATGCTTCGGACATCGTCCGCGTGCACGAGATCATGGACGAGGAAGGCCGGCGTGTGCCGGTCATCGCCAAGATCGAGAAGCCGCAGGCCGTGGAGCAGCTGCACGAGATCATCGACGCCTTCGACGCCATCATGGTGGCTCGTGGCGACCTCGGTGTGGAACTTCCCCTCGAGGAAGTGCCGATCGTGCAGAAGCGCGCCATCGAACTGGCACGCCGCTGGGCCAAGCCGGTCATCGTGGCCACCCAGGTCCTCGAGTCCATGATCGAGAACCCGCGCCCGACGCGCGCCGAGGCCTCCGACTGCGCCAACGCGGTGCTGGACGGTGCCGACGCGGTCATGCTCTCCGGCGAGACCAGCGTGGGCAAGTACCCGATCGAGACGGTCAAGACCATGGCCCGGATCATCGAGTCCACCGAAGAGCACGGCCTGGAGCGCGTTCCCCCGCTGGGCACCAAGCCCAAGACCCGCGGCGGCGCCATCACCCGCGCCGCCGTCGAGATCGCCGATCAGCTGGAAGCGAAGTACATCTGCACCTTCACGCAGTCCGGTGACTCGGCACGCCGCCTGTCGCGTCTGCGCCCCATCAGGCCGGTCTTCGCCTTCACCCCGGTGGAGCACGTCTGGAACCAGCTCGCCCTGACGTGGGGCATCCAGCCGGTCCTGGTCCCGATGGTGGGCCACACCGACGAGATGACGGCCCAGGTTGACCGCAGCCTGCTGGAGCTCGACGTCGTCGAGGACGGTGACCTGGTGGTCATCGCCGCCGGTTCACCTCCCGGAAAGGCCGGTTCGACGAACCTGCTGAAGGTCCACAAGGTGGGCGACCTCGCCGACTTCGGCGGCCAGGGCGAAGCCGCCGTGGCCAAGGACAAGCTTGGCCCGTGGCCGGAAAAGAAGAAGAAGAACCGGGTCCAGGCCTAGTTCTGATAGCTTGAACGCAAAAGGGAGGATCCCCGCCGGCTGGCGGGGATCCTCCCTTTTTGGTGCTTGGTGCTTGGGGCTTTGGTGCTTGGGGCTTTGGTGCTTGGTGCTTTGCGTGCGCGGGTTCCGGCCGCGGAGCGTGGCCGGCGCCGTTTGCCGCTAGTTGACCTGGTTGATGATGGTTTCGGCGACCTCGCGCATGCTGAGGCGGCGGTCCATCGAGGTCTTCTGGATCCAGCGGAAGGCTTCCGGTTCCGTCAGGCCCATCTTGGTGGTCAGGAGGCTCTTGGCGCGCTCCACGAGCTTGCGGGTGGCGAACTGCTCCTGCAGGTCGGTGACCTCGCTCTCGAGGGCCTTGATTTCCTCGTGGCGGGACAGCGCGATCTCCAAAGCCGGGATGAGGTCCGCCGGGGTGAACGGCTTGACCACGTACGCCATGGCGCCGGCGTCGCGGGCGCGCTCCACGAGCTCTTTCTGGCTGAACGCGGTGAGCAGGACCACGGGGGCGATCCGGGCCTTGACGATCTTCTCCGCGGCCGAGATGCCGTCCATGACCGGCATCTTGACGTCCATCAGGACCAGGTCGGGCTTGAGCTCCTCGGCAAGCTGGACGGCCTTTTCGCCGTTGTCCGCCTCGCCGACGACGTCGTAGCCTTCGCCCCGCAGGATCTCGATGATGTCCAGGCGGATGAGGGTCTCATCCTCGGCGACGACAACGCGGCGCGCCGGCTGGGAAGTGGGGGTTGACTCCGTCTGTTCTGACACGGGAACTCCTTGGAAAGGTACGGCGGGAACTCAACCATCATAGGTTTTGTCCGCCGATGTACTTGGACCGGTTTGGTTCGATGCGGCGTCACTGGCGCGATTCTGGAATTCAGCCTATCTGCATGTAGAGTAATTTCGCGCACTGGAAGCGATCGCGTTGCTCACAGCACTGTGGCAGGCTGATTGTTACACCGGTGTACTCCGCGCCCGAGTGGCGGAATTGGCAGACGCGCCGCACTCAAAATGCGGTATCGAAAGGTGTGTGGGTTCGAGTCCCACCTCGGGCACAGTGTTTCCGCAGGTCAGCGGCCTGTTTCCTCTTTGGGTGTTGACAAAACCGCCCAAAGTGTTGACAGCGGCGTACCGTTTTTTGTGTGGCAAGCATTCGAAAACGCGCCAAAAAGGACGGCACATCGTCCTATATGGTGTTGTGGCGGGACCCGAAGAGCCGCGAGCAGCAGGGCCTGACCGTCGCCACTCACGTCGAAGCTGAGACCCTGAAAAGGCTTCTGGACGCCAACGGACAATCCTTCGAGATTGCGCAGCACGCCATCCTTTCCAACGCCAAACGCACACCCACCATCGCTGAAGTCATCCAAGAGCACATTGATCTCTTGATTCGGCCATCGAGCGGAACCATCAAGACGTACCAAACCATGTTGGATCTCCATGTCCGCAATGTCATCGGTCATGTTCCGGCGGACAAGCTCGACTATCGGTTGCTCGCGCACTGGGTGAAATCGATGATGGCAAAGGGGCTTGCGCCCAAGACAGTCCATAACGTTCATGGCCTCATCTCCGCCGCAATGAATACTGCAGAGATGCTGGGGTACATTCCGCGGAACCCTTGCCGGGGCGTGCAGTTGCCGCCCATTGAGAAGGCTGAGGACGAGGCCATGTTCCTCACCCATGCTGAGTTCAGCCTCATCATGGAGGGGATGGGGGAGCGCTACAAGGCCTTCACTAACTTCCTGGTCATGACCGGCACCCGATTCGGGGAAGCAACCGCACTGACTGTGGCGGATGTGGATCTGCTCTCCAAACCGCCCACAGCCCGGATTAACAAAGCCTGGAAACGCGACGGACAGTCGAAGTTTTATGTCGGGGCCACAAAGACCGGTGCGGGCAAACGGACTATCGGCCTGAACCCGGCGCTTGTTGAATTGTTGATCCCGCTGGTTGCCAGCAGGCCGGGAAAAGAACTTGTGTTCACGACGCCCAGGGGCGGGCGAATCATTCACAAGCTCTACTGGCAGCACTACTGGGTTCCTGCGGTTCACACGGCCCAGGCTATCGGCCTTACCAAGAACCCACGGATCCATGACCTTCGCCATACTCACGCATCCTGGTTGATCCAGGACGGCGTGCCCTTGTTCACCATCTCGCGCCGGCTGGGGCACGCCTCTACACGGACTACCGAGCAGGTCTACGGGCACTTGATGCCCGAGGCGCTGCAAGCCGGTGCTGACGCTACTGAGCGCTCTGTGACAGCCTTTCTGCGGTGATGGCTATGCTGCCCTGCGTGGCGGCGTGCGGATGTGGGCCTCGGGGAGCCTGTGACTGTCCCGCGCTCCCCGTCATGTCGGCTTGTCTCCACGGGGCCATGAAGGTGGAAAGCAACGCCTTCCCTTTGGAGTTCCCGTGGAGATCGAATTTTTTGAGCCCGCTGAAGCTGCCGCGCTGATGCACTGCACAGAGTCATGGCTGCGCGATGGCGCGGCCAGCGGACGCTTCCCGCATGTGTGTTGGGGAAAGGGAAAGATCATTTTCACTTCTGAGCACATCCTGGAAATCGCGAAGTTGAGTGAGATCCTTCCCGGCAGCACTGGTTCCTCGCTCTCCGGCAGTCGGCCCGCGGCAAAGGAGCGCCTCATTGGTACCCGCTCGAAGGTCAGATTGGCCACGGTGAACTGAGTATGAGTAACGTTTCCCGTCCGGGCCACGGTTTGAACGGTTGAGCCCGGGAGGAGCATCAGAAGCAGACTTCCCCAGAGGACTAAGGGCGAGGACGTGTTTCGGGCACGACGGAGACGGTTACCCGCGGCAGGTGGTAGTCGAAGATAGCTGGAACACCTGCCTACAACCCAAGGACCGTGAAGACCACGTCCGAGTGCGAGGTCACCAGGGACGCGTCGATGTCGATGATGAGCGTGTCCGCGGCTGTCGCGGTCAGGGCCGCGTTCCGGTCCCCGGCGGCGGGCCGTGCCCGAGACCGCAGGGACCGGAGGAGGGTTTCAAGTCCGTAGCCGAACAGTTCCGGGTTGGTCACGGTGCCTTCGAAGAACCGGGACGCCGTCGCGTTCGAGGGCACCGTGCCGAAGGCCTCCGGTCAGGATGCAGGATGTCCAGGTCCGAGGCATGTTCTCCACCGGGAGCCAGCATCGCGGCAAGGGAACCGAGGAGACGGCCGGCCGGTGCCGAGCGCCAGGTCATCACGGTGGAGGAGTTCTTCGGACTGCAGTTTCCGCTCCTGGACGTCGTGGGGCTGCAGTGCCGGCGGCCGAATCTGGAGGGGCCGGGGAGATTCCGTTGCAGCGGCTCGTGAAGGAGGCTCTGCGGAGCAACCGGACCGGCTGGTGGTCGGTGAGGTCAGGGAGGCCGAGAGCCTGGACATGCTCATCGCCTTGAATTCCGGGCTTCCCGGTATGTGCACCGTCCACGCCAACTCCGCGCACGATGGGACATGTTCGGAAAAGCGTGTACCCAATTGTCGATGTTGCTTTCCGCCACGAGAACCTAATGCCCGCAGACGACCGCGTCCGGGTCTTTTTTCCACCCGCCCGGCACTGCGTTGAGCGTCCAGTCTGCCTTGCTGCGTTTGGCCCACGTTTGGATAGCGTCGAGCTCTAGCAGTTCGGCTACGCTGGAGAGCCCGAGATCGTCAGTAATGTAGTGCCCATGCTTGTCCCATTCAAACCGTCGCGCCATGGCCGCGAGGTCCTGCTCGCTGACTGGCGGGATGCCGAGGAGTTGGCGGCCTGGTACATGCGTGAGATCCTTCAGCTCGCTGAGGTCAGGCTTACGGGCAGTGGAACTGACGGTGGTATTGACGTCGTATCCCGTGACGCTGTCGCTCAGGTCAAGCACTATTCGGGTCCCGTTGGCGCCCCGGAGATTCAGCAACTCAAGGGTGCCGGACACAGCCACGATGCCGTTCTCTTCTTCGCGCTTTCCGGTTTCACGCAGCAGGCGGTCGCCTTCGCGCAGGCTGCTGGCGTGGCGCTTTTTACGTACACCATTTACGGGGACGTCAAGCCGCGGAACGGCCACTCCCGGATCCTTATCGATTCAGTTCCTGCGAACGTCGAAAGACGGGCCCGAGAAGAAGCCGAGGCGGCGGCGGAGCGTGCGAGGGAGGCTGAAGAAGCGGCGGCGGAGCGTGCGAGGGAGGCTGAAGAAGCGGCGGCGGAGCGTGCGAGGGAGGCTGAAGAAGCGGCGGCGGAGCGTGCGAGGG
>NZ_JBFUAR010000025.1:0-124946 GCF_056406175.1 Arthrobacter sp. P1_D12 | reverse complement strand
GGACGTCCGAGCAACTTCTGGAACGGACTGCGCTTGGCGACGCGCTCATCGGGCGCCGGCGACTTTGTCTTGGTCTGGGTGATGGTCATGATAAGTCTCCTAGCCGCCGGGCCGGCGCGAACCGGCCCGGCCAGCGGGCTGTTAGCGGATACCCTGCTCGGCGAACTTCAGGACATCAGCCGCATTGGACTCGTCCACGACGGCAGGACCGGTATAGACCTGCTGTCCCCCGCCTACCTTGAAGCCGCCTACCTTGTTCAGCCAGACCGAGTCCACAGCACCGTAGCCCTGCAGGTAGGGCTGCTGGTCCACGGTGAATTCCACAGTTCCGTCTTCGATGGCCTTTGCCAGCTCACCGTTGAGGTCAAAAGAGGCAACCTTGACCTTGCTTCCGGACTCCTTGACAGCTTTGACAATCGTCAGCGTGAAGGGGGCACCGAGGCCGACAATGGCATCGGCATCCGGGGTGGACTGGAGCTTCGCGCTGACCGTGGAGGAAACTGATGTCATATCGGCGCCGTTGACGTTGAGGATCTCCGATCCTGGTACCTGCTCCTTGACTCCGGCGCAGCGGTTCTCGAGGCCCACGTGGCCCTGCTCCATGATGACGCAGATCGGGTGCTTGATGCCCTCGGACGCGAGCCGCTGTCCGACGGTAACGCCGGCGAGCTTGTCGCTCTGGCCAAAGTGGGTAATTGCCCCCATGGCCTTTGACTGATCTTCGCCGGCGTTGAAGCTGACCACAGGAATCCCCGCGTCCACCGCCTTCTTCACCACGTCCTTGAGCGCTTCGGGCTTGGCGAGCGTAACGAGGATGCCGTCGACCTTCTGGTCAATGGCCTGCTGCACGAGCTGAGCCTGGCGTCCGCCTTCAGCGTCACCGCTGTACAGAAGGTCCACGTTGTCCTTCTTCGCGGCGGTTTCCGCGCCCTTGCGAACGATGTCCCAGAACGTGTCACCCGCCGCGGCGTGCGTGATCATCGCGACCTTGATGCGCGGGGTATCCACGGCCTGGCCCCCGCCGGCCGTAGCGCCTGAATCTGCCGGCTTGCCGCCGCTGCTCGAACATGCCGCCAACGCCAGAAGCGGAACGACGGCGAGTGCTGTAACGCCCCTCCGCCAAGTGAACTTTGCCACGTGAAATCTCCTTTGATTCGCGCCTTTTCGGCCCTCGGAACGCTTCTGTGTCATGCCGTGGCATGGAGGAAAACGGAGGCCGCCGGTTTGTGAACGATGGTGATCCACCTCTCACGATGGAACGTTCCAACCATAGATCGGGAATATTCTGAATGTCAATGGAACGTTCCAACAATGTGTGGTTTCATTCTTACATCGCACTGACCGCTCCCGGCGGCAGCCCGGATTTGCTTCAAAGGAGAAGAATGACCAAGCCCCATGCTCTGGAACTTGTCGCATCGTGTTGGACCAGCGCCGGCGCCGTGGCGCCGCTGCAGATCCCCGAGACCAGCCCAGTGCCCATCGCCGACCGTCTCGAAGCCATCGCCTCCACCGGGTGGTCAGGCTTCGGGCTCGCCCATGACGACCTCGCCGCCGCGCGCTCAGCCTTGGGCTTTCCGGCCCTGCGGAGCCTCATCGACGACGCCGGCCTCCGCCATGTGGAAGTTGAGCTCCTCAGCGACTGGTGGGACGAGAGCCTCGCGCATCGGTGGCGGCCCCAGTTCGACCTCCTTCTGGAAGCCGCCGAGACACTCGGTGCGCGCTTCATAAAAGTGGGAACGACTATCGGCGAACCCCTGGAGGAGCTCGATTTCCTGGTGGAACCCCTCCGCCGCCTGAGCGCTGAAGCCGCGCTTCGGGGGACGCGCATCGCTCTGGAACCGATGCCATTTTCGATGGTCGGATCGGTGCCGGCTGCGGCGGATCTCATGCGAAACGTCGACATGCCCGGTTGCGGGCTGGTCGTCGACTATTGGCATGTCTTCCGCGCCGGAACCTCCTTGGACGCGTTGTCCGGCAGCCTCGAGGCCCATCAGATTTTCGGAGTGGAACTCAATGACGCGGATACGGCGATCAGAGGTTCCCTTTTCGAAGACACCCGCGACAATCGCCGCCTCTGCGGACAGGGAGACCAGGATGTCTCAGGGTTCATCCAGACACTGAAATCCATCGGCTTCAACGGTCCCTGGGGCGTGGAAATCCTGTCCGAGGAACATCGCGCACTCCCCGTTCAGGACGCGCTGCGGGCCGCCCATGAAACGGCGCTGGCGTGCTTCCCGGAGGTTCCCGCGCTGCGCAGTGAAAAATAGGGTCCACCGGCAAGCGATTTGGGCGCCCTTGGACGGGGAAATTGTCGAAATACGCCTCGGAGACAGACCCGTACGAACAGGAAGGGTCGACGGCGTGACATCTGACGATCAAATACTGTGGATAGCTGCCGACGGCGCCGGGCCGTGCTCAATGTTCGAACGCGTCCACGACTTTTCGGTTTGGATTGAATACAGGTGGGAGTCAGCGTCCAGCGGGCAGTCACTGCCGGGCTGAGCGGCACCCTCTGGCACCTGCTGCCCTCCTGCTGGCACACTGAGCCGATGAGTGATCTCCTCCCCCAGTCCCGGCGGCCTGGCATCCGTGCCGCGATGTTCGTGGACTTCGACAACGTCTATACGGGCCTGATGGCCTTGGACCCGGCGGCCGCGAAGAGATTCGCCGAGGACCCCAAGCACTGGACGGAGGCGCTGGCCGCCGGCGGCGCGGGCGAAGAATCCCGGCGCTTCCTGATCCGTAACTGCTATCTCAATCCGGTGATCTACTCCAAGTACCGGCCGTACTGGACCCGCGCGGGCTTCCGCGTGATCGACTGCCCCTCCCTGACCCAGCGGGGCAAGTCCAGCACCGATATCAACCTGGTGTTGGACGCAATGGATGCCCTGGCCGGCGCGGCCCACATTGAGGAGTTCTTCGTCGCGTCTGCGGACGCCGACTTCACCTCGCTGGTCCAGCGGTTCCGGGCGGCCGACCGGATGACCACCGTCATCGCTGCCGGCGCTGTGGCGTTCGCGTACCGGGAGATGGCCGACAGCGTGGTGGAGTCCCACGATTTCGTGGCAATCCTCAACGGGACAGCGGCCGGCATCCCCCGCATGGTCCCGTCCGCCGGACTTGGCGCCCCGCTCCGCACCGTCCCGGGCACGCCCGGGTCCGCGACGTCGGCCGCCGACGAGGTCCGCGCCCTGGTGCAGGCCGCGCCGGGTCCGGTCACGGGAGCGGTCGCGGCGCACCGGGCCCTGACCGCGGACCCGTCGCTGAAGACAGATTGGGGCGGCCACGGCAAGTTCGGGGCCTGGATCGCCCAGATCGGCCAGGGCGTCCAATACTCGTCCACGCCGTCGCCCGGCTGGGTGTGGGACGCGAAGCGGTTTTCCCCGGAGCCCTCCTCGCTGGCCTCAGACGCCCGGCCCGCGATCGAGGAGCAGGTCACCCGGGTCACGGACGTTCCGGCGCTGTCGGCAGAACAGTTCAGACAGGTCTTCCTGTCCCTGGCGGCGAAGCTGCGCGACCATTCGGGCAACCGCAGCGAATTGGCACGCTCCGTTCGGGACGACTGCGTGGCGGCCGGGCAGCCGGTGTCCCGCTCTGCCGTCAACTTCGTGATCCAGGGCGTGGTGTACGTCGGCGGCTCCCTCGCAGGGGAGATTTCAGCGCGGGAACTCGCTGCCGCGTGGACCCGAAACGTGGAAGAGCTGTGCCGGCTGGCCCTCATGGAGTTCGACGACGCCGAAAAGCTCGCGCTCAGGCGCTGGGCCGGCGGCGGGCTGCTGGAGTCCGGCCCCGGCGCCTCCCGGGCGTAGCGAACCTCCCGCCGTCGTGGGCTTGCGCTGGGTGCGAAACAGATCGACAGTGTGATCTATCTACATCGAGCACTAACCAAACGAATTCGGAAAGGAGCTGGAAATGCCCAACGACCTTACGGAGCTGGTGAGCGTTCGGTACATGGTGGCCGACGTCGATGCCGCGGTCGACTTCTATACAACGCATCTCGGATTCACCGTCAGGATGAGCGCCGCGCCGGCGTTCGCCGACGTCACCCGCGGCCGGTTGCGGCTCCTCCTGAGCGGGCCGGCCAGCTCAGCAGGCCGTCCCATGCCGGACGGCACGGTGCCCGTGCCGGGAGGGTGGAACCGCATTCACCTCATCGTGGGCGATATCGCGGCCGAAGTGGAGCGGTTGCGCGGCGCAGGCGTCACGTTCCGGAACGACATTGTCAAGGGCCCAGGCGGACAGCAGATCCTGCTGGAGGACCCGTCCGGGAACGTTGTCGAGTTATTCCAACCCGCCGGCGAATAGCGGCCGTTTCACACACAAGCGGACGACGGCGGGATTCCTCTTCACCGAGGTCGCCTAGCTGGGCTCCCGTTCCCGTCGAATGGGGAGCCCAGCAGCGCTTGGGTCCGGCACGGAAGACCTGAGGAGATCTCCCGGAGCGGGGACATCTTCGCTACGGCTTCAGGACCACCTTGATGCAGCCGTCTTCCTTTTTCTGGAAGATCTCGTAGGCGGCCGCGGCACCGTCGAGGTCGACCTCGTGAGTCTTCAGGTCCATGACGCCGAGCGGGTCTGCGGAATCTTCCACGAGCGGGAGCAGCTCGTCCGTCCACCGGCGGACGTTGCACTGGCCCATCCGGAGTTGGATCTGCTTGTCGAACATGCTCAGCAGGGGCATGGGGCTCGCTGTACCCCCGTACACCCCGCTTAGCGAAACGGTGCCTCCCCGGCGCACGGAGTCGATCGCTGCATGGAGGACCGTCATGCGGTCTACACCCGCAGTCTCCATGGCCTTCTTTGCCAAGGCATCCGGCAAGAGCCCCACCGCATTCTGCGCAAAGGCGCCGACGGGCGAATTGTGCGCTTCCATGCCGACGGCGTCGACGACCGCGTCGGGGCCCCTTCCATCCGTCATATCGCGAAGCTGGTCGCTGACGTCCTTTGTGAAATCGATCGTTTCCACCCCGTGCCGCTCGGCCATGCGGCGGCGTTCCGGAACCGGCTCGATGGCGATGACGCGCTGACCCAGGTGTCGACCGACGCGGCTGGCGAACTGCCCCACCGGGCCGAGACCAAAGACGGCCAGTGTGCCGCCGGCGGGGACGTCGGCGTATTTCACTCCCTGCCAGGCGGTGGGAAGAATATCGGAGAGGTAGAGATACCGCTCATCAGGCAGTTCGTGCCCGACCTTTATCGGCCCGTAGTCGGCGTGGGGCACGCGCAGGTATTCCGCCTGCCCACCGGGGACCGAACCGTAGAGCTCGGAGAACCCGAACAGGCTCGCCCCGCTGTTGTGGGCATGGACCTGGGTGGTTTCACACTGGGACTGCAGCCCCTGTTTGCACATCCAGCAATGGCCGCAGGAGATGTTGAAGGGGATGACCACCCTGTCGCCCGGCTTGAGGTTCCTGACCTCGGAGCCGACCTCCTCAACGACGCCCATGGGTTCGTGCCCCAGGATGTCGCCGGCCTTCATATAGGGGCCAAGGACCTCGTACAGGTGGAGGTCCGAGCCGCATATGGCCGATGAGGTGATCCTGACGATGGCGTCCGTCCCCTTCTCAATGACCGGATCCGGAACCATCTCCACGCTGACCGACCGCTTTCCCTGCCAGGTAAGTGCCCTCATATTCACTCCTTCAGTCGCAACCAAATTAGTAAGTCTACTGATCAATAAGATCATTCCTTGTTTGCGCCCGGATGGGAAGGAGCGTCGGTCTGAGTTCTACGAGGACGGCGACTTAGATGGTCGAACCGGATGGCGATAAGCTCGCGCGAAGGGCGGGAGCCAGCGGCTGAGGGCAGGGTGCGGCCACGGCCTGGCATCCGCCCTGGCCGCCCGCCCCAAGTAGCCGCCCGGCGGGTCAGCGGCACCTTCGCACAAAGCGGACGACGGCGGGACTCCCGCCGTCGTCCGCTGCGTTTGGTCTCGTTTACCTACAGTGCCGGCGCTCGAGTGGTTGTGACGATTTCGGCTTCGTCCGTGCTCGCTATTATGCGAGCACCGCCGCCACCGCCACCGCCACCGCCGCTGCCGCCCTCGTTAGTCAGAACATCGCTAATTGCGTCCCAAGCGCGACCGGTGAGGTCCTTAGCCGCGTCCCATATACCCGACAGACTGAACGCAGCTGCCTCAAACCCAGGGCTCGCTGTCCTTGAGACCACGAGATCTGGCGTCTTGCGTTCTGCATCGCATTCAGCTGTTAAAAGTGCTGCCCGACCGTGCACCATTGCACGAATTCGATCGCTCTGGCCGAACGCTAGAGGTTCAGATGTAAAAACACCGGGCGCGTCTGCAACCGGCTTGAAGGAATTGCTAATCATTTTCTCTCCGTTGATCCCCAGATTCGGAGCTGTCTAACAGACGCGGAAGCATGAGCTTCAGCGTAAGTGATATTCCGCGGCAACCTGAAATTTGGCGCGGGAATAATCGGCACACATGCATATTTACGGCCGGTCAGAACTTTGAGTTATCCCCCCCATCATTGACTTCCACTCGTCATGGTCCTCGCAGGAGACGCGAAAGTCAACGGGCTGTTTACACGTGATTCCGCGCGGAAGTTTTAACCAAAGCAGCCAACCGGGAGTGTGAATTGCATGAGCTACTGTCCCTTCGCGGAGCTCCTCGATCGTCGGTCCGCCGTGTCCGGCCTGCCTCGATCGTCTCGACGGTGCGTGACTGCGTCCGGGCCCACCCGGACCCATCAATGTGGCGGCCGGTCGCGAGGCAAAGCACCGGAACCGGGCCGCCGCTCCCCCGAAAATCAATCGGCTATCGAGCTTTGGGGCGATGTTCAAGGACGGTTTGTGGTGGTTATGATTCGGTCATGCCGAACCCGCGATTGTCTCTCGCCCTAGAACGGATTGGCCCTGGAGACTGGGAGATATTCGAATCGTTCGCGTCGGAGTTCTTAGCCGTCGAATATCCAGCTCTGCGGACGATGGCAGCTCCGAACGGAGACAAGGGTAGAGACGCCGAAATATTCACGATTGACGGGGTGCCAAAAGTTGCATTTCAGTACTCTGTCACAGTGAGTTGGAAGTCGAAAATTACGAGCACGCTGGACACCCTCAAGAAGAATTTTCCTTCGGTCAGCACCATGATCTATCTGACTAACCAGGTGATTGGTCCGGCTGCCGATGAACTCAGGGAAGAGTCTCGACGTGATCGGAATATAACCGTAGACATCCGGGACCGGTCGTGGTTTGTGGACCGCGAGAAGTCCTATCCGCAACGACGAGTGGCCAGTGAAGAGCTGGCTCAGCGATTTGTGGATCCGCTCCTGTCCAAACGAGGGGTCCTCGAAAGAATATCGACCTTGACCGCCGATGAGAGCAAGGTCGCGGTGCTGCACTTGGCTCTCGACGGCGAAGATCAGGCAACCGATCAGAGTCTTACCAAGAGCTGCTTCGAGTCATTGGTCTTGGCGGCGCTTCACGATTCGAACACATACAACAGGCTCAGCCTGAGCGAAATCAAAGATGGCGTCGCCCTCCGCATGCCCGTGGGGAAGCGAGGGCAGGTCGATGCTCTGACCCTGAGCGCATTGAACCGCCTGTCTCGGAAGGGCCCCATCAAACAACACAAATCAGCGTCCGGGGCCGAGGACACGTACCATCTCAGTTTTGAGGAGGCCAAGAGGATAAATGATCAGACAGCCAAATTCCTTCTTGATGAAGCTGCCCTCGATGCGAAACTCATTGCGGCGGTTCGAGCCGTCGAAGCACCGAAGGCACTGAGCGAAGCACAGTTGACGGAGATTTCCCGGCAACTGCGAACAGTGTTGGAAGAAACACTCCTGGAACGAGGTGAGTCTTTTGCCGAAGCCGTGGAGACAGGAGCACCGTTCCAACTCAGCCCTGTAGGCATAGCGGACCGAATTACAGCAAATGGTGGCATCCATGAACTCAGTTCTGATGCCGCGGCCGTGGCCATAATGCACGTACTGGAACAGCCTTCGCCGCAAACACAGTCGCATCTTCGGCGACTAGCCGACGCATACACGCTTTTCGCATTCCTAAAACAAACCCCGGACGTCCAGAAAGTCGTGCTCAACGTCTTCAGTGAAGGCGACATATGGATGGACACCACCGCGATCCTGCCCCTTATCGGAGAGAGCCTGGTAGACGATCCGGAAGAGCGCCACTTTACGATTCTGATGCGCGCAGCGGTAGACGCAGGGTTGCTTCTATATGTAACTGACGGAGTCGTTGAAGAAGTTGAAAGACACCTCAACCTGGCGGTTGCTTATGGTCACAACAGAACGTCGACTTGGTCAGGAAGGGTGCCCTTCCTTTATTCGGCCTTCGTGCTCTCGGGCCGACCAGAGACTGAATTCCTGGACTGGCAACGGAACATCTGTGGACGAGAACAGCCGTTGCAGGACGTCAGCGACTACCTTGCCGACGAATTCTCTATCGAGACCAAGAGTCTTCTTGAGTACTCGAATGCCGCATCGACCGAACTCCGGGGTGCAGTTCAGGAACTATGGAATGAGACTCACGAGAGAAGGCGTCAACGAGGTGATTACGGAGCCGAGCAAGGGACGCGGTCTCGCCTGGTTGCCCACGACGTCGAAAACTCAGTCGGCGTCATCGAGTATCGGAGAACGATTGGACCATCACCCATGGGCTACCTTGCATGGTGGCTGACGTTCGACAGAACAGCAATGAAGATGAAGGACCACCTACGGGAGCGCCTTGGCCCGCAAGCCCCTGCGTCGCCGGTGTTGAGTCCGGATTTCCTCACACAATTGCTTCGCTTGGGCCCGCTCCGAACCGCCATCGAACAGGATCTGAGAGTGCAGCTACCCCTGCTCACGGACATGAGCGTCAATCACTACGCTCCGCAGGCTCTGCTCGATTTGGCCACGGAAACGCGAGAAAAGTCGTCGAGCCAGAATGAACGGGTAGTGCGTCGCGAAGTCCGTGACGCGGTGAACCGTGCAAGGCAGCAGATGGGGCCCACGGCGGTCGGCGGCGTTCGAGCAATGGAGGATCGAATTTCAGCTTCCATCAGACGTCAGTCACCCGGACGAATCCTGCCGGCGGACGCACATAACCAGCAGTCGGACGGCAGCCGCATTCCATAGGGCGTCTGGCCGAGAGGCTGGTGCACGCCGTGAGACCAAACCTCACTTCCCGTTCCAAACGATTGACCCTGCCGGCGGATCGATGGGGATCTTCTCCTCACGCGAGGATGCCGAGCGCTTTATCGCCGGTGATCCTTTCACCGTCGAGGGGCTCGCCGTCCCGCGAATCCTTGAGTGGAACGCCGTGCGTTTCGATTAGGCGCATTCGTCGGAGGCCTGAGCTTCGGCACGGCACCGGACGGTACGACCCCGGTTTCGCTCCGAACTGGGCTGCAGCAGCCGCACGCCCACTGCTGTCGCATGGGAGTATTCATCTATGACTATCGATAATGATGCTGCCAACCTCCCGGCGCAATTGGACTCTCACGGCACAGACGACTCGATCGAAGTCAACCGTGGTTGGGACCACATCGGGGCCATCATTGTCGATGCGACCCTGCAGCGGCGACAGAACTACCACGCGACCGTCAGGCCGCGCGTTGTCGCTCTGGTCGGGGCATGGCCTGATGCCGCCACGACCAGTGGATTCCGGCGGCGCCTCGATACCGGGACGCTTTCCGAAGTTATCAGCTGGCCGTCCCCCGGCCGCCTCGCCCAGGTTGAGGACATGACGCGCGTGTTCGAGAGCCAGGGCATCGAGACGGTAGTCGAACTCCGAGGAGCACTTGGCGACGACGCCCGCAGAGCCGTTCTCCGGGAGGCCCTTGGGGCCGTGCGGCATGTCAGTCCCAAAACGCTCGATTACATTGACACCCTGAGCGGAGTGTCAACGGGCGGGGCCGTCGAAGAGTAAAAGCGGGGAGTGGTCCAGGTTCGCCAGCGGACTCCAGGTCCACCCCGAGCGGCGGAGTTGTGGGCACTCAAACGTCGATTGTGACGATGGCACAGGAGGTTTCCGAGTCTGCACGTGTGCCGGATTCTAAGCTGACGGCCCGGGAGACGCAGCAGCACATCTTGGCTGCGGAATGCTGCTGACGTTCGCTATAGAAGACATCGCGGTGGTCGATGGAGCCCCGCAGGCCGAGCAAACGCACTTCACACAGCCCACATTCGCCCTTGCGGCAGTCGAACATCATGTCGACGCCGGCGTCCTCGAGCGCTTCCAGCATGGACTTTCCGGCAGGGACGGTGGCCTCGACGCCCAGCCGGGGCACGCGCACCACGAACTCCTCGGGGTCGAACCAGCCGCTGTTGCCAAAGGTCTCGTAGCGGAGGTTTGTCACGTTGAGCGCCCGGGCATCCCAGCCCCGTTTGACGGCGTCCATGAGCCGGATGGGTCCGCACATGTACAGCTCGGTGTCCGGCTCAATCGTGGCCAGCAGCTCATCTACGTTGAGGGCGGTGCCTTCATCGTCCACGTGGACTCGCAGCGCGTCGCCATGCAGCTGCTCCAATTGCGCCAGGTAGGCCATGGCGGGGCGGCTGCGGCCGGCGTACACGAAGGTGTAGTCGGCCTTGATGTTTCGGAGCACCCGGGCCATGTTGATCATGGCGGTGATGCCGATCCCGCCGGCCAGCAGGACGTAGCGCGGAGCGCCGATCCGCAGAGGGAAATTCTGCAGCGGCTGCGTGATCTCCAGCCGGTCACCTGGCTCTAGGGCCTGCATGAAGTGGGAGCCGCCCCGGGATTGAGGGGCCCTGAAGACGCTGATCGCCACACGTCGGCCGTCCCCGCTCGAATCGACGATGGAGTAGGAGCGCCTGTGCTGCTCGCCGTTGATCGAGACCATCACGTCAATGTGCGAGCCCGGCTCGGCTTTCATGGGCCTGGACTGTTCCAGGACCAGGCGCCGGGTCTTTGCGGTAATGTCCTCCGCCTCGACCACAGTGCCGATCTGCCAGACTTCGATGTTCGTTGCAGCCATGTCTTCTTCTAACTTCCTGGGATCGGGCGATCGGGTCAGACGGTGGGGATCAGTCGGCCTTCGGCGGCGAGTTGTCGCTCTATCAGCCGTCGCACCCACATGCCGCCGGCGTCGATGTTGAGGTTGTAGAACTCGTAGTCCGGGTTGGCGTCAATAGCATTCTGCTGGGCCGCCAGCATTTCTTCGTCCTCGCCGAACACGCCGTGTACGCCGTTGCGCAGCTGGGTGGTGATCAGCTGGCTTTCCAGCCGGTAGTTGCGCATGAAGGCCCAGAAGTAGTGGCATGTTTTGGCGCTTTCCGGCGAAATCGTGTTCATCACGAAGCCGTTGACGCCCTGGCTGCGGTCGCCTTCGGGGGCGCCAGTGCCCGCCTTGGCTACTCCGACGTCGATGTTGATGGTCGAGGGCGACTGGAAGGTGATGATCTGCCAGCGGTCAACCCGCCCTTCGAAACCCGGGAACTTGTCCCGCATGTTTTTAAGCCAGAACGGCGGAGCCTCGATGTCGAGCATCCAGCGCGATACCGTGACGGTGTTGTCGTCATGGGTCACGACGAAATCGGACTCACTCAGCTCGTCCTGGCCGATCGAGGAAGAGTGGACGAATTCCTCATGGGTGAGGTCCATCAGGTTGTCCAGAACGAGCTGGTAGTTGCACGGTGCCAAAATGGTCTCGCCATCACCGGCCCAATCATCCGAGCTCATTTGGTGCATGTCCGGGATAAGGGCCGGATCCGCGAGGGTGGCATCCCCCAGCCACACCCACACATAGCGGTAGCGCTCGATCACGGGGAAAGACGGTACGGTGGCGCTGGGATTAATGGTTTCCTGGGCGGGCATGGAGACACAGCGGCCGGCGGAGTTGTAGATAATCCCGTGGTACGGGCACTGGATTTGGTCCTTGCCGAGGGTCCTGCCCATGGACAGCGGGGCCAGGCGGTGCCAGCAGGCGTCCGCCAGCGCCACTGCCTTGCCGTCCTCGGTGCGGTACAGGGCGAGCGGGCGGTCCGCAATCCGGCGCGACATCGGCTTGCGGGTTACCTCGTGGTCCCACGCGGCGACATACCAGGCGTTAAGCGGATAACCAAGCACTTTGTTCGTTGTAGAGCTCATGGACTGCATCAGCGCGGTCATGATCGATCCTTCCTCTCACGGTATACCTATGCTCATAGGTAGTGGCTTGGATCACAGCATAACTATGTTGATAGGTAGTGGCAAGGCCCCCCAGCTGCCCCCGTAAGCGAAACCGCAGAAGGGGACGACAAAAGGCCCGGACACCCAGTCGGGCATCCGGGCCTTTCGGCACTCAAGACTCGAGCTTGTCGATCAGTTCCAGGCCGCGCCTAGCCCACTCGATCTCCGCTTTGGCGCGTTCGATCATGCCTTCATAGGTGAAGATTTTGTAGCCGGCAATCTTGGCCCGGTCCTCCTCAGGCGCGGCCTCGAGGCGGCGCGCAAGCGTGGGGTTGCTCCGGTCTTCCAAGGCGGCAACCATGTTCTGCCACTGCTGCGCGCGGGAGGAGTGATAGGCAATATGGGCGCGCATCTGCGCTCGCGCGGCTTCGGGGTCGGCCCATTCAAGGTAGGCCGCCTTAAGATGGATCGGGTCACGCTCCCGGGCGTAGTCCAGGGTGGTATTCATCCATGCCCGGAAAGCCTCGACCCCTTCCGGAGTGATGTGATAGCGCTTCTTTTTGCCTTTTTTGCCCCAGGGCTCTTCCACTCCGCTCAGCAGGCCATCCTTTTCCATTCGCCGGAGTTCGGGATAGATCTGCGAGTCCGGTGCGTGCCAGACGTAGCCGACGGATTGTTCAAAGTGCTTGAAAACGTCATAGCCCGTGAGGGGCTGAGACGTCAGCAGCGCAAGCAGGGCATAACGCAAACTCACCCGCCACCGATCCTCTCCGTCAGGGCGCCCTGCTGCCGATGCCTTGCGGCAGGGCCGGGCGCCGCCTCCATTAAACCCCTTGTCAACTAACTACGTTCATAGTTATGCTGTGTCCCGCGCCACATTTACCTATCAGTATAGATAGTTTCCCGACTGCCAGCCTTCAACGACGAGGCCCGGCCTCCGCCTCCAGAAGAGCCACCAGATCTTCTGCACCTCAGTTTCAGCATCTGCCCGGACCGTCCGTGGCCTCTAGAAAGTAGTCCCATGCAACTTCAAGAACGCATCGACGCGTCCCGTATGTCTCTGTATCAATGGCTGATCGTGGGCCTGTGCATCGTCCTCAACGCCCTCGATGGCTTCGATGTGCTGGCCATGGCCTTCACCGCCAACAGCGTGACCCGGGACTTCGGCCTTAGCGGCGCCGAACTGGGTATCCTGCTAAGCGCCGGACTGGTCGGGATGGCCATCGGCTCGCTGGGCCTCGCGCCCTTTGCCGATGTCATCGGGCGCCGGCCCATGGTCCTGATTTCGGTCGGTCTCGCAACTGCCGGGATGCTGCTGGCCTCCGTAGCGCACTCTGCCGTGGAACTCGGGATTTGGCGCGTGGTCACGGGCCTCGGTATCGGCGGGATACTCGCCTGCACAAATGTCATCGCCAGCGAGTACTCCTCCAAGCGCTGGCGCGGGCTGGCCATCAGCATCTACACCGCGGGATATGGCATCGGGGCAACGCTCGGCGGCGCAGCGGCGGTGACTCTGCAGGCCAGCTTCGGCTGGCGTTCTGTGTTTCTATTCGGCGGCATCTGCACTGCCGCCGTCTTCGTACTGCTCGCTGTCCTTCTGCCCGAGTCTGTGGACTTCCTCGCTAACCGGCGTCCCCGCAATGTCTTGGACCGCCTGAACAGGATCGCGCGCAAGATCGGACAGCCCGCCGTCACCGAACTGCCGGCAGTGGCGGCCAAGAATGATCGCAGGAACAAGGTCTCCGAACTGTTCACAGCCGGCAACCGCCGCTCCACCTGGCTCGTCTGGCTTGCCTTCTTTGCCACCATGTTCGGTTTCTACTTCGTGAACAGCTGGACCCCGCGGCTCCTCGTCACGGCCGGCATGACCGAAAGCCAGGGAGTCGTCGGCGGGCTGATGCTGACGTTAGGCGGCACCTTCGGGTCGTTGCTCTATGGACTGCTGACCATCCGCTGGAACAGCCGGAAGGTGATGGTCATCTTCGCCGTCCTGTCGGCGGCCACCATGGTGATGTTCATTTCCACCGCGGGTATGCTGGTCCTCGCCTTCGTCGCGGGCGGCGTTGTCGGCATGCTCATCAACGGCTGCATCGCGGGCATGTACACAATTACCCCGGCGCTCTATGGCGCTTCCGTCCGGAGCACCGGCGTGGGCTGGGCCATCGGGATAGGCCGCGTTGGTGCCATCGTCGCTCCGCTCATCACCGGAGCCCTGCTCGACGCGCACTGGACAGCGTCCATGCTGTACATGGGCGTCGGCGTCGTAGTCCTGGTGGCAGGCGGCGCAGTTGCGGCAATGCGGCCATCCCAGCGACGACGGCGGGACTTCCCGCCGTCGTCCGCTCCTCCCTGCTGAACCCACAGCACATGAGCTAGGCCGGCGGGGGAAGAGCGCCATAGGTATTTGGCAGCGCCTGAGGATTGACGGGCCTGTCCGCGTCGGACGCAGAGGGCTCCCTGGTGTCTGAGGGTCCCTCAGGTCTGATCCTCTGTGGAGGCGGCGCGCAGGTCGGGGTCCACGCCCCTGGTTCGCTGCGCATCCACAGTCGGTACCGGCTCGTTATCCGCACGGCGAAGATAGAGCCAGGCCGCGACTCCCGCGGTCACCGCAACCGCCGCCACTCCGGCAATCACCCAGGCCTTCCCGGACGCCGTCCGCCGCGACTTAGCCCGGGCGGGTGCCGTGACAACACTCGGTGCAACCCGCTTCAGGCCCTCTTGAACACGGGGAGCAAGAGTTTCCACTCCACCGGCGAGGTCGTCAGCGAGCCGCCGTAGTCCGGTCTGGATCCTCGGAGACGCCGATTCAATCCCGGCATCGAGCCCGGCCACCACTCTTTTCAATGCCGCCTCGACTCCGGGAGTGGCCCACTCCCTCCCCTCGGTGAGCTGAGAGATGAGATTCTCTGAAAGATGGCGGATCTGGTCAGCCTGGTTCTTGGGTGTTGCCGTGCGCATGAGTGCCTCCTCGATGTGGTGGATGCCCATAGCCTACGGCGGTCGGCACCATAGAAACAGGCCCTCCCGGCCGCCGCCACCACGAACGCCGACGGCGGAGCTCCCGCCGTCGTCCGCCTGCGTTTTGGTGAGGTGCTTTACAGGGCCGACCAGCCGCCGTCGGAGGCGAGGATGGCGCCGTTGATGTTGGTGCCGTCGTCGCTGAGCAGGAAGGTGATGGAGGCGGCGAGTTGCGCGGCGGTGGCGGGCGTGGGGACGGTGGCCTGCATCAGCGGGCCGAGGCGTTCGGCCGCGAGCTGCGATCCCCAGTTGGCCACGATGTTGGTGATGGTGGGGCCGGGGGCCACGGCGTTGAAGCGCAGGCCCCTGGGCCCGTACATCACGGCCGAGTTTTTGGTCAGGCCGACGACGGCGTGCTTGGACGCGGTGTAGGCGGCCCCGGCGGCGGACCCGCGCAGGCCGGCCTCGGAGGCGACGTTGACCACGGAGCCGGTGCCGGCGTCCAGCATCAGCTGCACCACCGCGCGGGTCAGGCGCATGAGGGCGGTGACGTTGATCCGGAAGACGCGGTCCCAAGTGTCGTCGTCCACCTCGTGGATCGGGGCGAAGTTGTCCATGATCCCGGCAACGTTAGCCAGCGCGTCGATGCGTCCGCCGGCGGCAGCGACGACGGCGGCCACGGTCTCCTCGGTGGAGATGTCGCCGGCCACCGGGACCAGGTCCAGCCCGGCGTTCTCGGCCACCAGATCGTCCAGGCGTTCCTTGCTGATGTCGGCGGCGATGACGCGGCCGCCTTCCTTGGCGATGCGCAGCGCGGTGGCCTGGCCGATGCCGGAGGCGGCGCCGGTGACGATGACGGTCCTGCCGGCGAACCGGCCGGTGGTGGTGGCTTCCTGCCATGTAGCTTCGTTGCCCATGATGTCCTTCCAGACGTTGCTGACGGTGATGCGGCCCAGCTTATGACACTCTGTGTCATTATGTAAGGGTGAATACTGGTGGGATGCCTTCGGATGCTGTGACCACCGCCGTCCCGCGTGCCGCCGGGCGTCCTGTGACGATTGATCCCGACGCCGTGGCCGCCATCGCGCTGCGGCTGTTCGCCGAGCGCGGCTACGAGCAGACCTCCATGGAGGACATCGCCCGCGCGGCCGGAATCGGGCGCAAGAGCCTGTACCGGTACTTCTCCAGCAAGGCCGAGCTCGTCTGGGGCGGCATGGACCCGGTGGTCGAGGCCTCGGGGCGGGTCCTGGACTCCGCCCGCGCTGAAGGTCCCGGCGGCGACATCCTGGCGGGGCTGCGCGACGCGGCGGTCGCCGGGGTTGCCGTCTTGCCGGACCTGGCGGTCACGCGCGGCCGGCTGCGGCTGATCGCCGAACACCCCGAACTGGCCAGCCGGAGCTACGAGTCCCTGGCGCCGCAGCGCGAGCGGACCCGGGTGTACCTGGTGTCCGCGGGCGTCTCCGGGGATGTCGCCGGGTATCTGTGTGCCGCGCTGATCGGCGCGACGTTCGAGGCCTGGATGCAGTGGGCCGCCGGGACGGACCCGGATCCGGAGCCGTACCTGGTGGCGGCTGTTGGGGTGCTGCGGGTGCCGGAGGCGACGCGGGCGGGGTGACAATGGGGAGATGAGATCCGCATCGAAACGAAGCCGGCCCAACGGCCGCCGCCTGCCGGTCCGGCCCCGGGGTCCCGCCGTCGTCGTTTGGCCGGTGCGGCGGTGAGCAGATTCGTCCTGATCCCCGGAGCGGGCGGCGCGGCCTGGTACTGGAGCCGCGTCGTTCCGCTGCTGCAGAGGGCCGGCCACGAAGCCGTCGCTGTCGATCTGCCCGGCGACGATGAAAGCGCCGGACTGCCCGAGTACGCGCGCCGGGTGCTCGAAGCCGTCGGTGGACGCCAGGACGTGGTGCTCGTTGCGCAGTCGCTGGGTGGATTCACCGCCCCGCTCGTGTGCGAAAAAGCCCCCGTCGCCGGGCTTGTCCTCGTGAATGCGATGATCCCCGTACCGGGCGAGACCCCCGGCGCATGGTGGGACAACACCGGCTGGGCTGCGGCGCAGCAAAGCGCGGCCCAGGCCCACGGGTACAGCACTGAGTTCGACACGGACACCTATTTCCTGCACGACGTTCCGCCGGAAGTCGCCGCGGAAGGGGAACCGCACCAACGCCCCGAAGCAGAGGCGGTGTTCGAATCAGTCTGCAACTTCACGGCCTGGCCCGGTATCCCGACCCGCGTCCTGACCGGAAAGGGAGACCGCTTCTTCCCCCTGGCCTTCCAACAACGGCTCGCCCGCGAACGCCTCGGCATAGAGCCCGACGTCCTGCCCGGCGGCCATCTCCTCGCCCTGGCAAACCCGGACGGCGTGGCCGATTACCTGCTGCGCCGCTGAACGCGGGAATTCCGGCCTAGCGGCTGCTCACCTGGCCGAACAGCTTCGCGATGGGCGCGAGCACCAGCGGGCGGGCGGCGTACCATCCGGCCGCCGTGATGGCGATGGCGGCCGCGAAGAGCCAGAACCCGGCCCAGTTCACCACGTCGGTGCCGCCGAACATGTGGTTCAGGTTGCGCAGCGCACCGGTCGCGAACACGAGGAACACGTGAATGAGAATGAACAGCACGAAAAACAGCATGGTCGGGAAGTGCACCGCGCGCGCAACCTCCACCGGGTAGACCTTGTTCAGCGTTTTCGCGTTCTTCGGCCAGAACTCGCTCATACGCGCACCCGTGATCGCCGCGACCGGGGCCGCGATGAAAACCACCACGAAGTACATGATCTGCTGCAGGCTGTTGTAGTTCACCCAGCCGGTCTCAACGGGCCAGTCCAGTGTCATGTACTGCAGGAGCGCGGAGAGCGCGTTCGGGACGGCCTCCCAACTGCTCGGCACGATCCTCATCCAGCGGCCAGAGGCAAACAGCAGCACCACAAAGATGAGCCCGTTGGCCAGCCACAAAATGTCGAGCGACTGGTGCAGCCACAGGTTGATGCTGATCTTCTTGCCACCGCGCTTCGGCGTCCAGTACGCCGGCGGCTTCTGCTGCGTACGCACCTGATAGCCGGAGCGAATGATGAGCACCATCAGGAAGATGTTCAGGAAGTGCGCCCACTGCGCCCACCACGGGAAGCCGGGCTCCACCGTATCGGGCAGGTCATACGCGCCGGGGTATCTCTCGAGGAACTCGGGCACGCCCGGCAGCGTCGTCACGCCGCGCGCGGCGAGCACAAGAATCGCTGCGGCGGCCACTCCGCCGACGGCGAAGAGCACGACGAGCTTGATCCACTGGCCCAGGCTACGTGAGCCGTAGAGCCTTGCCTCGGCCTTGGGCTTCACGGGCTTTTCGACGGCGGCGGGCCGTGCCGCGGGTGCCGGGGCGGTGACGGCGGGCTGCGCTTCGGGCGCCGGGGCGGTGGTGGCCGCGGGTTCCCTTGGTGCCTCGGCGTCGGCCTTCACCACGCTGGTACCCGGGGCAGGGACAGCGTCGGCAACGCGTTCGGGATGTGCCTGCACCGCGGGGGCGGCAGCGACCGCCGGAGCAAGCCCAGGCGGCGGCCACGGCTCGCCACCGGGGGCACGGGGAAGCCCGCGACGCAGCGAGGTGGTTCCCGTCGTCCGTGTGGCGGACGCGGCTGCCGGAGCAGCTGCAGGCGCCGCCGCCGTCGGCACTGCTGCTTTCTCATCAGCAGCCGCGGCAGCATCTACGGCCGCATCTACGGCAGATGCCGTCGCGGCACCGGTGGCCGGAGCCCCGGACAGAGCCGCCACCGGTACCGGAGCCCCTCCCGCCGGCGGCCAAGGTTCGCCGCCCGGCACGCGCGGCAGGCCGCGGCGAAGCTGCCGCGCCACCGCGGCGGCCGGAATCACCGTCGGGACCGGCGCGGACAGCGCCGCACCCGGTGCCGTTTCCTGGACAGCAGCCGGGGCGGAGGGCGCGGCGGCCGCGGCCGATTCCACCCCGGAAACAGACGCCGACAGATCGGCCGCTTCTGCCACTTCTGCCGTGGCAATGCGGCCGGGCGCCTGGCCTGCTGGAGGCCAAGGTTCGCCACCTTCGACGCGCGGCAGGCCCCGCCGGATGGACCGAGACAGAGTTGCCATCGCTACTTCTTCCGGGCCTCAAGTGCGCTAATGAGCTGGGGAACAACCTTGAAGACGTCGCCGACCACACCGTAGTCCGCGACCTCGAAGATCGGCGCGTCCCCGTCCTTGTTGATGGCGACGATCATCTTCGCGGTCTGCATGCCGGCCCGGTGCTGGATCGCGCCGGAAATGCCCAGCGCGACATACAGCTGAGGTGACACGGAAACCCCGGTCTGGCCGACCTGATGCGACGTCGGGACGTAGCCGGCATCCACCGCGGCGCGCGACGCACCAACGGCGGCACCGAGGGTATCGGCGAGCTGTCCAACGAGTGCGAACTGTTCTTCCGAGCCGAGGCCGCGGCCGCCGGCGACAACCTTCGCGGCACCACGCAGCTCCGGCCGCGAGGTGGCGGCAGGCGCCTCCTCGAAGGAGTCGATCCGCGCGGCCGGCTTCGCGGAGCCCGTCACGGCCAAGTTTTCCGACGCTGGCGGCTGAGCCGCCGCCCGCGCCTCGATGGAGCCCTGGCGGACCGTAATCACCGGCGCCCCAAACGTGGACGTCGACGTCACGTTGTAGGCGCCGCCGTAGACGGAGTGGTGTGCCACGACGCCCTCGTCGTCACGGGACACACCGACCGCATCGGCACAAATCGCCGCACGCGAACGGGCAGCGTAACGGCCGGCGAGGTCGCGCCCGTTCAGGGAATGCGAAATCAGGATCGCGTCCGGCTGCACCTGCTCCACGGCGGCGGCAAGCGCGTCAACGCCCGGCACCCCAAGCACGGAAGGATCCGGAGTCTCCGCGATGAGTGCGCGCGCGGCACCAAGGGCCGCGGCCTCCGCGGCGGCGGCGCTTCCGGCGCCGGGCGAGGCAAGTACCAATGCAATCGGCGTGCCAACGGCAGCGGCGGCACCAAAGAGCCCGGCCGCAGCCTTCTCGAGCTCACCGGATGCCCGGGCTTCCACGACAACGAGGATTGCGTCACGAGGGAATTCAGTCATGTCCTTGATCCTTAAGCCAGTCGGTTTTCGATCAGGAACTCAGCGAGCTTCTCGCCGGCATCACCCTCGTCGATGATCTTCACGCCCGCCGCGCGCGGGGGCCTCGCCGCAACGGTCAGCATGATCGAACGCGCCGCCTCCGGATTGTCGGCCGTGACCCCGAGGTCCGCGAGGGTCAAGACCTCAAGGGGCTTCTTCTTCGCGGCCATAATGCCTTTGAAGTTCGGGAAGCGCGCCTCGGGAAGTGCCTCGGTAATGGAGATCACCGCGGGCAGGTTCGCTGAGACCTTCTGCACGCCGGAGTCAACGGCCCTGGAGCCAGACACCGCACCGTCGCTGATCTCGACGGAGCTGAGGCCGGTGGCATGCGGCACGTCAAGCAATTCTGCAAGCATCGCGGGAATCATGCCGCCGGATCCGTCAGTGGAGACGTTGCCGGTGATCACCAGGTCAAACCCCATGCGACGGATCGCTGCGGCGAGGGTTTCAGCGGTAAGTCCAAGATCCGCACCCCGGAGCGCCTCGTCAGCGACGTGGGTGGCGCTTCCCGCGCCCATCGCAAGCCCCTTGCGGATGGTTGCCGTCGCACTCTCCGGGGCGAGGGAAAGGATTGCGACCTCAGCGCCCTCGTTCGCGTCTGCGTACGTCAGGGCCAACTCCAGGGCCCGCTCACCGATCTCATCAATGACTGCCTCACTTGCTCCTCGATCGGCGAGGCCGGTTTCAAGGTTCAGTTTTCGGTCCCCGTACGTGTCGGGGACCTCCTTTACGAGGACGATAATCTTCATCGATGGCTCTTCCTGTGGCGGTTTGTCCCTGGAGCGGAGACATTGTCGAACCCATCGAGTCTACGAAACCGGGGCCCTTTCCGGCTGACAGAGCCCGTGTCGTGACGTGAAGTGCCTCGCCATCGGACCGGGATCACGGTGGAACCGGACGTCCCGTTGACAACTGCAAAACGTTTTGTGTAACGTGTCTCACACCAGATACAAAACGTTTTGCAAAGGGAAGTCAATGATGACAAGAGTGGGAATACGCGACGTAGCCAAGGCCGCCGGGGTCTCCGTCACCACGGTGTCGCATGCCCTCAACGACGCCACGAGCTTCCGGGTGAAGGCGGCGACGCAGCAACTCGTCCGGGACGTGGCCAGGGATCTTGGGTATGCCCCTAACAAGATGGCCAGCGGCCTGCGCAACCAGCGCTCCCAAATCCTTGGCCTGGTCAGTGACGAAATCACCACCACCCCCTTTGCCGGGGCCATGATCCGCGGGGCGCAGGACGCCGCCTACGACCGCGGCTACGTGGTGATGGTGGTCAACTCCGGCCTGGACAGCGAGTTGGAAAACCGTGAAATCAATATGCTGCGCCAGCACCAGGTGGACGGGGTGGTCTACGCCAGGATGTACCACCAAAGCGTGCAGGTCCCCGCGGAACTGGAGGGACTTCCCACCGTACTGCTGGATTCTGTTACTGACGACAAGTCCATTTCCTCGGTTATCCCCGACGAGGTGGGCGCCGCCGAGACGGCCGTTGAAGCAATCATCCAAGCGGGCCACACCCGGATCGGGATGCTCAACAACATCGACGACATCCCCGCCACGCACGGCCGCAGGGAGGGCTTCCTGAACGCTCTCCGGCGTCACGGCCTGCAGCACGACCCCCGCCACCTCGTGATCGGCCAGCCCGAACCCGCGGGAGGCCGCGAGGCCGCGCTGGGCCTGCTCGGTCAGCCTGACCGCCCCACAGCCCTGTTCTGCTTCAGTGACAGGGTTGCCATGGGCGCCTACCAGGCGGCCACCGCATTGGGGCTGCGCATTCCGGAGGACGTGTCCATTGTGGGGATCGACAATCTCGAAATCATCGCGGACGCCCTGTGGCCGGGGCTCACCACCGTCGCCCTTCCCCACTACGAAATGGGCAGTTGGGCGGTCCACCGAATCCTGGACGACATCGAAAATCCGGGCGCACCCGCAGTCCAGACGCAACTGGACTGCCCCCTGATTGAGCGGGGGTCGCTCGGCCCGCCGCCAAGTTAGCCGATTGCCGGCACCAAGCCGGCATCACCACACCGTTCCACTGCTCCTCTGCCCGGGGACCGCAATAAGAAGGGACGCAGCCGTTGCACCGGCCGCGTCCCGAAGGACCCGGGGCAATCTCCCACGCCAAATTCAGCAGAAAGATTGACCATCATGAACAAGCGATTCACCCGGATCCTCGCCACCAGTGTAGCTGCGGCGGCACTTGTCGGCTCCCTGGGCGCCTGCGGCAAGGGCAGCGCCTCTGCCCCGTCCGCGGGCTCCAACGAGATCACCATGTGGACCCACAACGCGGGCAACGCCGAAGAACTCAAGGCGGTTGAGAACATCGTCGATTCCTACAACAAGAGCGCCGGCGCCAAGGCCAAGATCAAGGTCCAGGCGTTCCCGCAGGACTCCTATAACGACTCCGTGGTCTCGGCCGCGGCTGCCGGGAAGCTCCCCTGCATTGTTGACATCGATGGCCCCAATGTTCCCAACTGGGCCTGGGCCAAGTATCTGACACCCCTGAAACTCGACGCGGATGTTTCCAAGAACCTGCCGAGCACGGTGGCCAAATGGGAGGGCGAGACCTACGCCGTTGGCACCTATGACGTCGCACTGGCGATGCTCGCACGCGCCTCCGACCTCAAGGCAGCCGGTGTCCGCGTCGCCACGGTCGAGAAGCCGTGGACCAAGGACGAGTTCCAGGACGCGCTGACCAAGCTCAAGGCCCTGGGCAAGTGGGAATACCCGCTGGACATGGGTACCGCCGGAACCGGCGAATGGCTGCCCTACGCCTACTCCCCGTTCCTGCAGTCCTTCGGTGGGGACCTGATCAACCGCGACGGGTTCCAGTCGGCAGACGGCGTCCTCAATGGCGACAAGGCCATCGAGTGGGCCCAGTGGTTCCGCGGCCTTGCCGACCAGGGCTTCATGGCTAAGAAGAGCGGCAAGGACTCCACCCAGGACTTCCTCAACAACAAGAGCGGCCTTCTCTACACCGGCTCCTGGGCCGCGGACAAAGCACGCGCAGCGGTAGGTAAGGACCTCGTGGTCATGCCGTCCGTGGACCTCGGGACCGGCCCCAAGATCGGCGGCGCCTCCTGGCAGTGGGGCGTGACCAGCGGCTGCAACAACTCCGCGGCAGCCATGGACTACCTCTCCTACTCACTGAAGCCGGAAAACCTGGCCGCGGTGGCTAAGGCAACGGGCACCATCCCGGCCACCGACGAAGCCGCCGCACTGATCCCCGAATATGCCAAGGGCGGCACGAACCGGATCTTCATGGACCTTTCCCGCAACTACGCGGTGATGCGTCCCGAGACCCCGGCCTATCCCTTCATCGCCACCGAATACGGCAAGGCGGTTCAGGACATCCTCGCCGGCGCCGACCCCAAGACGGCGCTGGACAAGTCGGTCAAGGCCATCGACGCCAACATCAAGTCCAACGGCGGCTACAAGAACTAGCCGGCTGCCAAACGGTACGACGGCGGTGCGCAACCGCCGCCGAAAGTACCTCCGGCCCTGACTGTCGACGGAGAAAACCATGACAACCACCCAACTCCCCTCCCCCGGGCGCCGTCTGGCGGATCCGGCCCCGGCCGCACCGCCCAGCAAACCGCGCCGCCGGCCGCGCCACCTGCGCGAACAGATCAGCGGGTGGGGCATGATCGCCCCGGCCGCGGTCCTCCTGCTCGCCTTCGTCTTCCTCCCGGCGGTCCTGGGCTTCGGCCTGGCATTTACGAACGCCCGGCTTGTTTCCCCGCGGCCCGTCGAGTTTGTCGGCACGGACAACTTCGCGCGGCTCTTCGCGGATCCCGTGTTCTGGCGCTCGCTGCTGAACGTCAGCTACTTCGCCGTCGTGGTGGTGCCCGTCCAGTCCGGACTCGCCCTGGCGATGGCCCTCCTGATCAACAAGAAGTTCCGCGGCGTGAACTTCTTCCGCACCATCTACTTCCTTCCCGTGGTGACGTCCATGGTGGTGGTGTCCCTGCTGTGGCTGTTCATGTACCGCAAGGACGGCCTGATCAATGAGTTGCTGTCGGCGGCCAGTTTCGGCCTCATCAACGGCCCGGACTGGCTCAACGATCCCGCCACCGCCATGCCGGCCATCATCGCCCTGTCCATCTGGCAGGCCGCAGGATTCCACATGATCATCTGGCTCGCAGGCCTGCAAAGCATCTCCGGGGAACTGTACGAGGCCGCCCAACTCGACGGGGCCAGCCGCTGGCACCAGTTCCGCTACGTGACCTGGCCCGGCCTCACCCACACCCGCACCCTGGTCCTGGTGACCATCACCATCCAGGCGCTCGGGCTCTTCGACCAGGTCAGCGTCATGACCCAGGGCGGGCCCCTCGATTCCACCACCACCATCATCTACGAGGCGGTGCGCTCCGGCTTCAAGCAGCAGGAGACCTCCTACGCCTCGGCCATCTCGCTCGTGTTCTTCGTGCTCGTCCTGCTGATCTCCGCAGTGCAGCGCTACCTGACCCGAGAGAAGGACTGACGTGAAACAGACACTCATTTCCAAGGGTCTCGGCAGTGCCGCCACCACGGCGGTCCGCCTCCTGTTCGCCGCCGTCGCCGCCTTCCCCATCGTGTTCATGATGGTGTCCTCGCTCAAGCCGGACCAGCAGATCTTCGGCGACATGTCCTCGGTGGCGGCGTTCCTGCCGGTCGGCAACATTTCACTGGACAACTACGCGGCCGTGTTCGACCGGGTCCCCGCCGCCCGCTTCCTGATCAACTCCATCGGCATTTCCGCGGTCACGGTGGTGCTCGGCATCTTCATCAACAGCCTCTGCGCGTTTGCCCTGTCCCGCATGGAGGTCCGCGGCAAGCGCGTGGTGTTCACCGCGATCCTCGCCACCCTCATCGTGCCCTTCCAGACGCTGGCGCTGCCGCTGGTGTGGTGGGTCAACCAGTTGCCGTACTTTGAGCTCAACGGGTTCAGCCTCGAGATCTCGAAGGGCTGGCTGGACACCTACCAGGTCCAGATCATCCCGTTCATCGCCAACGCGTTCTCCATCTACCTGTTCCACCAGTACTTCGAGTCCATCCCGAAGGAACTGGACGAAGCCGCCCGGATCGACGGCGCCGGCTGGTTCACCATCTACCGCAAGGTGGTCATGCCGCTCGCGGGACCGGCCACCGCCACCGTGGCCATCCTGACCTTCCTGCCCGCCTGGAACTCCTACCTGTGGCCGCTCATGGTGGTCCAGTCCGAGGAACTCCGCCCGGTGATGATCGGCATCCAGTACTTCTTCCAGCTCAACGTCTCCTGGGGCGAGGTGATGGCTTACGCGTCCCTCATCACCATTCCCGTGGTGGTCCTGTTCATCGCGTTCCAGCGATCCTTCATCAACAGCATCGCCTCCAGCGGCGTCAAGGGCTGACCAGCCTCCTCACGCGAAAGCCTGTAAAGAACCCTCATGAAAGCACTTACAGAACTCGACTGCCAGTACCGGCCAAAGTGGCACTACTCGGCGGAGCGCAACTGGCTCAATGACCCCAACGGGCTGGTCTACGCCAACGGCATCTACCACCTCTTCTACCAGCACAACCCGCACGGCGAGGAGTGGGGCAACATGTCCTGGGGCCACGCCACCTCCACGGACCTGCAGCACTGGGACGAACAACCCGTAGCCATCGCCTGCGATGAGCAGGAGGCCATCTTTTCCGGCTCCGCGGTGGTCGATGTCCACAACACCAGCGGCTTCGGCGTCGGAGGCGTGCCCCCGCTCGTGGCCATCTACACCAGCGCGTACTCGCCCGCCTCACCGCTCGCCGGACGGCAGGCACAGTCCCTCGCCTACAGCACGGACGACGGCGCCACCTGGACCAAGTACGCCGGGAACCCGGTACTGGACCGCGCCTCCGCGGACTTCCGCGACCCCAAGGTCTTTTGGCACGACGGCGCCGCCGGCAGCTACTGGGTGATGGTCGCCGTCGAGGCGGTCCACCACGAGGTGGTCCTGTACAAGTCGGCGGACCTGTTGACCTGGGAGTACCTGAGCACCTTCGGCCCGGCGAACGCCACGGAAGGGGTGTGGGAATGCCCGGACCTGTTCGAGCTGCCGGTGGACGGCCACGCCTCCAACACCCGGTGGGTCCTGGTGGTCAACCTGAGCCCCGGCGGCATCGCCGGCGGCTCGGGCGGCCAGTACTTCATCGGAACCTTCGACGGCGTGACGTTCCGTTCCGAAACCACCGTCACCGACGGCGTGCAGGCCGACGACAGCCGGATGGCCGACTACGGGTGGCTCGACTGGGGCCGGGACTACTACGCGGCCGTGTCCTTCAGCAACGTCCCGGACGGACGGCGGCTCATGATCGGCTGGATGAACAACTGGCAGTACGCCGCCTCAACGCCCTCGGACGGCTGGCGCAGCGCGATGTCCCTGGTCCGTGAAGTCCGGCTGGTCTCCCGCGGCGGGCGCCCGGTGTTGGTGCAGGAGGCGGTGGACCCGTTCCACACCCACGGTACCGAGGTGTTTGCCCTGGCCCGGCGGCCGTTGGCGGACGGGGTGACCTGGCTTCCGGCCGAGGCCTTTGGTGATGTGCTGCGCATCGACGCGGACTTCGAGCCCGGCGCCGCCGGCAGGGTGGGCCTGGTGCTCCGGGCCGGCGGCGACACGGGCGGGGAATCCGCCGACCTCCCCGGAGCCGGAGCGCGCACTGTCCTGGCCTACGACTGCCGCACTGCGGAGCTCAGCCTGGACCGGACCGAATCCGGCAACGTGGGCTTCCACGAGTCATTCCCGTCGGTGGAGCGCGTTGCCGTGTCCCTGGAGGACGGCCGGCTACGGCTCCAGGTCTTCCTGGACCGCTGCTCGGTCGAGGTCTTCGCGCAGGACGGCCTGGCCACCATCACCGATCTGGTCTTTCCCGCGAACTCCGGCACCGCCGTCGGACTGCTGGCCGAAGGCGACGGCGGCACCCTGGCGGGCCTCGCCGTCCTCGCCTGAGCGGCTGAAAGGGTCCAAGCCAACAACGGTGGGGGATCAGATCCGCGTTGAAACTAAGCCGGTCTGCCGGACCGCTGCCGGCCATCTGCCGTTCACCTGCCCGTATCGGGGATTAATTACCGGGAAGTAGCGTGGCGATCTCTTGTTGAGATCCAACCTTTGAGAGGCTCCCGAATGAGCACGACTCACACCCGAGGCATCCTCACGGCCGCCGCAGCAATCGTCCTGGCCGCGTCCGCAATCAGCATCACCGCGGCCGCCCAGGCCGCAGACAACCCCACCGGTGCCGGCAACCACGGTGACAGGAACACGGCTCTGGCCGACGCCTTCAACGGCGTTGACCGGAACACGAACTGGCAGCAGACGTCGAAGCTGAAGCTGAACTTCCCGACGTACCACACGGAGGGAATCGCCTACAGCCAGGACCACATCTTCCTCTCGGCCGTTCAGATCATCGAACCGACCGTGAAGTTCCCGACCCCGCAAAACGGCTTCGACCGCACCCCCGGCAAGGGCGTCGGCCACCTGTTCGTCATGGACAAGGCCGGCGCCCTGCAAAAGGACATCGTCCTGGGAGCGGGCGACATGTACCACCCCGGCGGCATCGACTTCGACGGCACCAACGTTTGGATCCCCGTGGCCCAGTACCGGCCGGACAGCAGCGCCATCATCTACCGGGTAGACGCGACCACCCTGGAAGTGCACAAGCAGTTCGAGGTGAAGGACCACTTCGGCGGCATCGTGATGGACAAGCAGACCGGCCACCTGGTCGGCAACACCTGGGGCTCGCGCCGCTTCGCCGAATGGGATCTGCAGGGCAAGCAGCTCTCGACCTGGCAGAACCCGAACTACTTCATCGACTACCAGGACTGCCAGTACGTGCCCAACTCCCGGATGCTCTGCGGCGGGATCACCAACCTCCCGCAGACCCCGGCGGCCGGCGGCACCGGCGCCACCTACGAACTCGGCGGGATGGCGATGATCGACCTCAAATCCCGCAGCGTAATCCGCGATGTCCTCTTCCAGCAGTGGTCCACCGCAGGCCATGTGGCCACGCGCAACCCGTTCAAAATGACGGCCGACGGCGGCCGCCTCACCATGAAGGTGGCCCCCGACAACGGCGAGGAAGGCAACGGCACCGAAATCCTCACCTACGAGGCCACGGTCACGCCAGCCAAGTAACGCAGGCCGGCCACCCAAGCAGCATACGAATGCCTGCCATCAGCCGCCGGCATCCCTGAACACCAACGATTGGCTACCCCCATGCCTCCTTCAGCACAACGATTCACCCGGAAGCGGATCGCCGCCACGGGCGCGGCAGCCCTGGCCGCCTCGGCACTGACAGCCGGAATGTTCGGTATCGGCGCAGGTCCGGCCTCCGCCGGTGAAAACCACAACGGTACCGCAACGCCAATCAAGCACGTGGTGGTGATCTTCCAGGAGAACGTCTCCTTCGACCACTACTTCGCCACCTACCCCAAGGCTGCCAATCTCCCGGGTGAAACCCAGCAGGGCACCGGCACCGCGACGGCCTCCTTCACCGCCGCGAAAAACACCCCCAAGGGCATCAACACTCTGGCCACCGCCGGCCTCCTGGCACCGAGCAACCCCAACTCGGCGCAGCCTGCCCGGCTCTCACCGGCGCAGGCCGTCACCTGCGACCAGGACCACGGATACACCGCCGAGCAGAAGGCATACAACGGCGGCGCGATGGACAAGTTCGTCGAGTTCACCAGCCGCGACGCCTGCGGCACCAACCAGTACGGCCGCCCCGGGCTCACCATGGACTACTACGACGGAAACACCGTCACCGGTATCTGGAACTACGCCCAGAACTACTCCATGAGCGACAACCACTTCAGCACTGTCTTCGGACCCTCCACACCCGGGGCGCTGAATCTGGTATCCGGCCAGACCCACGGGGCCACCGAGTACACCGCCGCAGGGCAACCTGTGGCCACCCCGGCGGCCGGCAGCAGTGCTGTCAGCCTGCCGGATGCGAACGGCGTCGGCACCGTCATCAACGACCCGGACCCGGTCCACGACGACTGCTCGAACAGCAACCACGCCAAAACCGGCAACCTGGCCGGCATGAGCGGCAGGAACATCGGCGACCTGCTCAACGCCAAGGGCACGTCCTGGGGCTGGTTCCAGGGCGGTTTCACGCCGACCACCGCCGCGACCGCGGACTCCCCGGCGTCGTGCCTGTCCAGCCACACGAACGCCGCCGACGCCAGCGTGGTTGACTACTCCCCTCACCACGAGCCGTTCCAGTACTACGCCTCCACCGCCAACCCGCACCACCTGGCACCGGCGTCCGACGCGGAAATCGGCCACAACGGACAGGCGAACCACCAGTACGACCTCACCGCGTTCAACAGGGTGGTCAACACCGACAACATGCCCGCCGTGTCCTTCCTGAAAGCGGGAATGTTCCAGGACGGCCACGCCGCCTACTCTGACCCGATCGACGAGCAGAACTTCATCACCAGCACCGTGAACCAGATCCAGAAATCCCGGAACTGGGACAACACTGCCGTGGTGCTCGCCTACGACGACTCGGACGGCTGGTACGACCACGTCGCCGCCACGGCAAAGAACTCCTCCAACACCGCCGACGACGACGCCTGGTGCCAGCACGCCGCAGCCAGCGGCGTCCCGATGGCCGGCGGCTACGCTGACCGCTGCGGCCCCGGCCCGCGCCAGCCGCTGGTGGTCATTTCCCCCTACGCGAAGAAGAACTACGTGGACCACACCCAGACCGACCAGGCCTCGATCCTGCGCTTCATCGAGGACAACTGGCGCACCGGCCGGATCGGCGACGCCTCCGCCGACGCCACCGCCGGGTCGGTGAACGCCATGTTCACCTTCGACAAACAGCGCAACGACAAGGTCCTGCTCAACGAACAGACCGGCGCCGTCGCCTCCACCGAACACGGCAACAGCAACAGCAACACCGGAAAGTAACCTCCTGCAACAGCCCGGTCGTGGACAGCCGGCAAAACAGCCCCTTGGAACGCCACCCGGCAGTTGGCCGGGTGGCGTTCCTGTCCGCGCCCTCTCAACGACTCGTCCTTCCCCCGAAACATCAACAGTTCGTTGACAACAGGATGTTGATGCCAGAAGCTGGTGGAGTCGAGGGGCGCCGAACCAACGGGAAAGAGGGTCTGGAATGAACGAGACCGACGGGACCCGTCCGGGCGGCGACGCTGCGCAGGCTCAGCGCCAAAGCGAGGCCACGCGGATGTTGCTGGACCGGGGCGCCGCCGAACTCCCGCCCCGGCCCTGGCTGGGTGAGCGGCAGCCCCCTTCAGCGAGTGACCTCATCCAGCACGTCCTGTGGCGGTCCAACGGGACAGACCGCGGAGAGCCGGTGGATGGTCTGGACGTGCGGGCCGCCCTCACCCTTGTGTCAGCCGCGCGGGCAGAGACCGATGGCCTGGAAACGGCACTCCTGTTCCTGGCGCGGGCGGAGGGGCTGACCTGGCCCCAGATTGCCCAGAGCCTGGGCCTCCGCTCGGCGCAGGCCGCGCAGCAGCGACTGGATCGGCTGTCCGGCAGGCCCGAGACGGGCCTGGTGGGCTGACGTGGAATTCACCCCTGAGGCCAGTGCCGGAGCAGAAGGCAGGGATCGCGCCGGCGCGGTTCTCACCGGCATCGGCGCCAGCCCGGGCACCGCCTGCGGGACCGCCCGGACCGTTCACAGCGTCGACGAATTCCCCGCGCTGGCCCCCGGCGACGTCCTGGTCTGCCGCACCACTGACCCCGCCTGGACGCCCCTGTTCGGGATCGCCGCCGCCGTCATCACGGAAACGGGCGGGATGCTCTCGCACGCCGCCATTGTGGCCCGCGAACAGGGCATCCCCGCTGTTCTGGGGGTGGCCGGCGCCCTGACCCGCATCACGGACGGAACGACGCTCGTGGTCGACGGAACTCACGGAACCGTCCGCGCGAAACCGGCAGGTCCCGGAGCGGGTCCATGAGCCCGCAGCAGCCATCCATGCTGCTCACCCTCCACGCCCTGAGGCTGCTCGGCTTCGCTGACACTGAATCAGTTGCCGCCCGGTTTGGCCAGGATCCGCACGACGTCGAACGGCTCCTCATTGACGCTGGCGCGAACGGGTGGGCGTCGCGCTCCTCATTCGGGGGAAACCGGGGCTGGTCCCTGACCGTGGCCGGCAGAACTGAAAACGAACGGCTCCTGGCCGAGGAGCTGGACAGCGCGGGCGGCCAGGCAGCAGTCACCGCCGTGCACGCGAAGTTTGCACCCCTGAACGCTGGAGTCGTGGCCGCCTGCAGCAAACTCCAACTCCGCTGGCTCGCCGAGGGAAGTCAGTCCAACGATGGGATCGACGAGCCAACACAGCAAACCTTCACCCAGGCGTTGGCGTCCTTCAGCGATCTGGAAGTCCGCCTGACCGCTGTGTTGCCGAGGTTCAGCGGATACGCGGAACGCCTCGATCTGGCAATGGAAAACGCAGCCACGGAGCCGGCGTGGCTCACCGCCACAGACCGCGACTCCTTCCACCGCATCTGGTTCGAATTGCACGAAGATCTCATCGCCACCCTCGGCATCCGGCGATGAACGCCCCAGCAAGACCCCAAAAGTGACAGCGGAACCGCGGTCATCCGCTGCTGGATGACCCTCGCGCGGCGGCCTGGACCTGCTTGACGGGTTTCGTCGCGGGCATGCCGATGACGGCGACGACGGTGAGCACGGCGGCGATCATGACGGCCAGGAACACGGCGGATGAGGCCGCCACGATCGTGTGGGGATCCGTATCGCCGTGCGGGGTACCGGCGTAGACAGCGTTCGCTATCGCGCCGAAGACGGCGACGCCGATGGAGCTGCCGATCGACCGGGCGAAAAGGTTGGTGCCGGTGACCACGCCGCGCTCGTTCCATTCGACGCTCGTCTGGGCGGCGATCAGGGTCGGGGTCGCGACCAGCCCGAGTCCGAGCCCGACGATGAAGCAGCTGAAGGCGACGAGCGCAACGTTGGGGACGGAGGCGGTGACGGCCAGGACTCCCGTGCCGATGACGGTGACCGTGATGCCGATCAGGGCAGTGTTCCGGAACCCGATGCGCAGGTACAGGCGCCCTGACTGGGACGCACTGATGGGCCAGCCGATGGTCAGCGCCGCCAGGGCGAGCCCGGCCACGATCGGGGAGGTCGAGAGGGCTCCTACGAGGAACGTCGGAACGTACGATGTGATGCCCAGCATGACCGCTCCCACGCCGAAAGCGACCATCGCCGTCGTCGCCAGCAGCCGCCGGGACACCACCCACGAAGGCAGGACCGGCTCCGCCGCCCGCCGTTCGACAAGGATAAACGCGACGAACAGGAAGGCACCGCCGGCGAACACTGCGTCGCTGATGCCGGAGTCCCAGGCCCAGGCCTGGCCACCCTCGAGGGCCCCGAGAATGAGCAGCGTGAGCGAGACCGTGAGCAGCCCCGAGCCCAGATAGTCGACCCGGTGCTTCACGGGCTCGATGTTCTCGTGGAACGACCGGACCAGCATCCATCCGGCCACAAGGCAGAGGGGGATGTTCACGAGGAAAATGCCGCGCCAGATCCCGAGCGAGGCAAACACTCCCCCAAGCGTCGGGCCCACCACTGAGGAGACAGCCCACACGCTCGCCAGGTAGCCCTGCACTTTTGCCCGCTCGGCGAGGGTGTAGATATCCCCGGCGATGGTGATGGCCATCGGCTGGACCGCGCCGGCGCCCAGGCCCTGCACGACGCGGAAGGCGATGAGGGCCGGCATGCTCCAGGCTGCTCCGCACAGGATCGAGCCGAGCAGGAACAGGCCGATTCCGATCAGCATGATCGGCTTGCGGCCGATGGTGTCGGAGAGCTTCGCGTAGACCGGGACGGACACGGCCTGCGCCAGCAGATAGGCGGAGAACAGCCAGGGGAACGACGTGAACCCGCCAATGTCGTGCACGATCGCGGGCACGGCTGTCGCCACCACGGTCGCGTCGATCGCCACCAGGCCGGTGGAGAGCATCAGGGCGATGAGGACAGGTCCGCGTTTGGAGCGGAAACCGACTCCCTCGGCAGGCATCGTGGTCACGTGCATCACTCCCGGTGCGGTCGTCTATTGAGCAGTGTCTATTGCGCCCAGTCGGCGTCGTCGTAGGGGCGGCCGCGGAAGTGGGCGCGGAGGTACTCCCCCACCACGGCCGCGCCCAGGTCCCCGGCCTCGGGCGCCACCACGCGGCCGTCGATGCGGCGGGCCATCCGCTGGACGAAGCGTTCCAGGGAAGGGTCGTCGCCGAGCCGGAAGAACGTGGCCTGCGTGCCGGCGCGGGCCAGGCGGTCCAGTTCGGCGACCGTCACGCGGATGGTCTCCGGGTCCGGCGGCCAGCAGAACCAGGACTCGCCGTCGGCCAGCAGGTGCGCGGTGGGTTCGCCGTCGGTCACCACGAGCAGGACGGGCTGCATCGAGGGGTGCTGGCGGAAGAACCGGCCGGCCAGCAGCAGGCCGTGATGCAGGTTGGTTCCCTGTTCCCGCAGGGCCGGCAGGGCCGTGAGCTCACCAATGTCCATGGTCTGCGCGTAGCGGCCGAACGTGATCAGCTGCAGCCGGTCGCCGCGGAACCGGGTTGAGACGAGGTGGTGCAGGGCGAGGGCGGTGCGTTTCATGGGCACCCAGCGTCCCTCGGCGGCCATCGAGAAGGACACATCCGCGAGCAGGACGACGGCGGCCTGCGTGCGCGCCTCCGTCTCCGTGACTTCGATATCACCCACGGCGAGGCGCAGTCCGCGGCCCGGGTCACCGCCGTCGGCGATCGTGCGGCGGATCGCGTTGGTGATGGTGCGGGTGACGTCCCACGGCTCGGCGTCGCCGAACTCCCATTGGCGGCTGGAGCCGGTCTGCTCCCCGGCCGCCCCGGCAACCCGCGTGTCCCGGCGGCCCTGCCGGCCGGAGAGCTGCTTGGCGGTGTCCCGCAACAGCGACCTGCCGAGCCGCCGCATGGCCTGCGGGGACAGCCGGAGATCACCGTCGGCGCTGCGCTGGAGGAAGCCGCCGTCCTGCATGGCCCGCTCGATCTCCGCGAGGGTGCGGGCCGACACGGCGGCATTCTGTCCGAGCTGGCGGTCGAGGGCGTCCAGGTCCAGGTCATCGAGGCGTGACCCGCTGTAGGCCTGGGAGAGCTGTTCGGCCAGCTCGTCCAGTTCGGCGATGTCCTGGAGCACGCCGGTGCCGTCGCCGAGCCCGAGTCCTTCCTCGCCCTCGAAGCGTTCTGAGCCGGACCAGTCCTCGCCGGGGCGCAAAGCCTGCAGGTTGGAATCGAGTTGGCCCAGCTGTGCCATAAGCTCGGGCGAGCCGAACGCCTGCGCGGAGAGCCGCATCAGCTCCTCGCGCTGCTCGGCGGACATGGATTGCAGGAGCCGCTGGGCGGCGGCCGCGCGCTGGGCGAGCGCGTCCACCAGCTCCTCGACCGACTGCGGGTTCTCCGGGAAGAACTGGCCGTGCTTGGCCATGAATTCCTGGAAGTCCGCGTCGGTGTCCTCGCCGCGGCGGTGTTTGCCGAGGAGCCCGTTGAGGTCCTGCAGCATCTCGGCCACGGCCGCGCGATCCTCCTCGGTGGCGCCCTCGAGCGCCTCCTTCATGCCAGCGAACCGCTGGTCCAGGAGTTCGCGGCCCAGCAGATCCTTGATCCGCTCGTAGGCCTCCCGCGCGGTGCCGGACTGCCAGTCATAGGAGGCGAGCTCGTTGACCGCCGCCGCCGTGGAGCGCGGCAGGTTCTGCAGCTGCATCTCCCGGAAGGCGCGGTCGGTGTTGTCCATCATCGCGTCGCGGGCTAGTTGTTTGCGCTCCTCCAGCACCGCAGTCTCCAGCAGCTTCTGGACTTCGCTGAGGGTGCCGTCCAGGTTGTGCCGGGCCAGCAGTTCACTGCGCCGCTGCTGAACGCGGCCGGCGAGGTCGTCGAGGCCTTCCCGGTTCCGGCCGCCGCGGCGCAGGAACTCCCGGAGGGCGTGCCGGGGCGAGTATCCGGCCATGACGTCCTCGGCGACGGCGTCCAGCGCCTCCGCCAGGTCCACCGGCGGGGCGAGCGGATCCGGTCCTCCCGTGTACCGGCCATACCTGGACCGGTTGTGAGCGGTCATGAGGCCTCCTTAGCCGTAAAGCTGCCTACCCGTAGATCGTCTCCTCGTCGTCGGACTCCTTGGAGATCCGCCGGGCAAGGTAGAGCCCTTCCAGTGCAAGTTCGACGGCGGCGGCGCGCTGCCCGTCGTTTTCCGCGCCCAGGCGCTCACTGATGTCGTCGTAGAGGCTGGATCCGTTGAGGGACGGAAGATTGTGAAGGAACTCCCGCGCGGTGACCAGTTCCCCGGTGGTGACCGTGGCGTGGCCGTCGAGCGCGGCCACGAGCGGGCCCATGTCCAGGCCGTGGAAGTGCGCCCGCACGGCTTCCGCGGTGGCCATGCGCAGGAGGTGGTCCAGGACGTCCTGTTCACGGCCTTCCTCACCGGATTCGAACTCGATCTTCCCGGCGAGGACGTCCACGGCGGCGTCCAGGTCGATGATCCGGGCGACAGCCTCGTCCTCGCCGCGCACGCTGGCCCGGCGCAGGGCCGCCGCGGCCACGGTTTCGGCGCCGGCGATGGCGAACCGCGCTGAAACCCCGGAGGTCTGGTTGACCGCCGGCGACTGCCGCAGCGCCCGGGTGTAGCGGGCCAGGATCTCCAGGATGACGGGCGGGACGCCGGCCACCAGCTGACCCTCCTGCCGGATGACGGCGACCTCGTCGTCGAGCTCGATCGGGTAGTGGGTGCGGATCTCGGCGCCGAAGCGGTCCCGCAGGGGCGTGATGATCCGGCCGCGGTTGGTGTAGTCCTCCGGGTTGGCGGACGCGACCACCAGGACGTCCAGCGGCAGCCGCAGCACGTAGCCGCGGATCTGTATATCGCGTTCCTCCATCACGTTGAGCATCGAGACCTGGATCCGCTCGGCCAGGTCGGGCAGCTCGTTGATGGCAATGATGCCGCGGTTGGAGCGCGGGACCAGGCCGTAGTGGATGGTTTCCGGGTCCCCGAGCCGGCGCCCCTCGGCCACCCGCATCGGGTCGACGTCGCCGATCAGGTCCGCGACGGACGTGTCCGGCGTCGCGAGCTTTTCGACGTACCGTTCCGAGCGGTGCCGCCACGCCACCCGCAGCCGGTCCCCCTCGGTGAGGGCACGGGCCCGGGAATGCTCCGTGATCGGTTCGTACGGGTGTTCGTTCAGTTCCGATTCCTCGATCACCGGCGACCACTCGTCCAGCAGCCCGGCCAGGGTGCGCAGGAGCCGCGTCTTGCCCTGGCCCCGTTCGCCCAGCAGGGCAACGTCGTGCCCGGCGAGCAGGGCCCGCTCGAGCTGGGGCAGGACGGTCCGGCTGAACCCGAACATCCCGGGCCAGGGATCCCGGCCGGCGGCAAGGGCGGCGAGCAGGTTGTCGCGGATTTCGCGGCGCAGGTCCTTGTGCACGTGGCCGGAGGCACGCAGTTCACCAACAGTGAAGATATCGGGGCGATCACTCACTCCTCCACCGTAGACCTCTACCGTGCGGGGAATCGAGGGTTCTTGCAGATTCCTGCGCATTGGGCCGGGGTGCAAGAGAGCCGCCCGGGTCCCCGGTCCGAGCTTGCGAGGGACGGGGCAGGCGGTGAGCGTTAGGCTGATTCTTGATGACTGCATCAACCGCGCCGGCACCTCCGGCCCCCGCGACCTCACCCGAGCGGCAGGGCACGCTCCTGCTTCTGGTGCGCCACGGGGAAACGCCGACCACGGGCATGGTGCTCCCAGGGCGCGCCCCCGGACTGCATCTGTCCGACCGGGGCCGGGCCCAGGCGGAACGGGTCGCGGAACGGCTCGCGGGCTTGTCCGTCGACGCCCTCTATTCCTCCCCGCTGGAGCGCGCCTGCGAGACGGCAGAGCCGACGGCGGCCCGCACGGGACTGGCGGTGGCGCACGACGAGGGGCTGCTGGAGTGCGATTTCGGCGAATGGACCGGTGCCGCGATCGCGGACCTGGCGGCCCTGCCCGAGTGGCAGACCGTGCAGCATAGCCCATCCGCCTTCCGTTTCCCGAACGGTGAGAGCTTCACGGAAATGCAGGCGCGGATCATCGGAGCACTAGAGCCCCTGTGCGCGGCCCACGCCGGGGGTGTCGTGGTCTGCTTCTCCCACGCCGATCCCATCAAGGCCGCCGTCGCCCACGCCCTGGGCACGCAACTGGACCTTTTCCAACGGATCGTTATCAGCCCGGGCTCGGTGTCGGCCATCTCGTTTGTGGAGGGGCAGGACCCCGCCGTGCTCATGGTGAATTCGACGTCCGAGCCCCTCAGCGGGCTGAGGGCGCCGTGAACGGGGTGCTGTTATTAAGTTGGGAGGGACAGTGTCCGGCCGAGAGCTGACCCTGCTCGCCGAGGGCCGCGTCGAGCTGCTCGGGCGCATCCCGCGCAGCAGCAACGAGACGTTCCTGGTCCAGGTCTCCTGCTGCGAGGACGAGGGGTACGCGGTCTACAAGCCGGAGGCCGGCGAACGGCCGTTGTCCGATTTCGAGCCCGGACTGTACCGGCGGGAACGCGCCGCCTACCTGCTCAGCGAGTCCCTGTCGTGGGGTCTCGTGCCGCCGACCGTGATCCGCGAGGAAGCCCCGTTGGGGGTCGGGTCCCTGCAGTGGTTCATCGAGTGCGACTTCGGCGAGCATTACTTCACCCTTATCGAAGACGCCCCCGAGACGCACCGCGACCTGGCCCGCATCGCCCTGTTCGACTACGTCGCCAACAACACCGACCGCAAAAGCGGGCACGTGCTGCGCGGCGACGACGGACGGGTCTGGGGCATCGACCACGGACTCTGCTTCTCCGCCGCTTTCAAACTCCGCACCGTGATCTGGGACTTCGCCGGTGAACCCATCCCCGATGCCCTGCTCGAGGACATCGCCCCGCTCGCCGAGGCCACGCCTCCCGAGGTGGCCGAACTCCTCGACGACGACGAGGTCACCGCCCTGCAGCGCCGCGTCCAGCGCCTGCTGCACGCGCGGGTCCTGCCGGTTGACCGCACCGGCATGCGCTACCCGTGGCCCCTCGTTTAGGCACCCGCCCGTCCGGGTGTCCAACGATCCCGCCATCTGCCGCAACGTCCGGACCGACGGCCAGCTGGAATCGGGCCCGTAAAATGGGGCCATGGTGAAATCAGCTCCGCGGTTCGCGGGATGAAGAGCGCTGGTGGCCGACTGCTGGCCGGACTTGAGCTCGACCGCGCAGCGGCTGAGCCTTTGCACCAGCAGCTGTATGCGCAGTTGCGCACCCAGATCCTGACGGGTTCTATGCCGAGCGGAACCCGCTTGCCCTCGACCCGCACACTCGTCACCGAGCTGGGAGTATCGCGGATCACTGTCGTGTCTGCGTTCGAGCAACTCACTGCTGAGGGCTTCCTGCGCTCACGTGCGGGTGACGGCACCTACGTCGACACCCTGTGGAGCGATGCCGCCCCGCAGCGGCCGATGTCCCGGCCGCCGCTGTCCGAACGCGGAGCCGCCACCTCTTCGCGGGGCACCGACCTGTTCAGCGAGGCGCCGCACACGTGGGCGCCGGCCGAGACCGAATCGTTCGTTGCCAGTCAGGTTGCGTCCTCGGCTTTCCCCGCGGCGACCTGGAAGCGCCTGTTGGGGCGCCATGCCGGGCGCACCGATCCGCTTGCGATCGGGTACAGCGATCCCCACGGCTACCGCCCATTGCGGGAAGCGATCGCGGAATACGTCAACGACGTGAGAGCCCTGGGGTGCACGGCGGACCAGGTGGTCGTCACCTCCGGCGCGCAGCAGGCCTTCAACGTGCTGGCGGTTCTCCTGCTCGACGCCGGCGACCCCGTCGTCGTCGAGGACCCGGGACACATCTCCGGACGGCTCGCCTTCCAGTCCCAGGGCTGTCCGGTCCGGGGCGTCCCCGTCGACGACGAGGGAGCAGTCCTCCCGGACGACGACGCGGCTCCGGCACGCCTGGCCTGCCTGACCCCCGCGCGGCAGCATCCGCTCGGCATTGCGATGAGCCCGGGGCGAAGGGCGGAGTGGATCGCGTGGGCGCAACGAAACGGGAGCTGGATCGTCGAGGACGACTGCGACAGCGAGCTGCGCTACCGCGGGAAATTCCTCCCCACCCTGTTCGGGCTCGATTTGAGCAGGCAGGTGATCACTGTGGGCTCCTTCAGCAAGGTGCTCGCGCCGTCGATCCGCCTCGGATACTGCGTACTGCCGGAGGACCTGGTGAAGCCGTTCGCATCCGCATCATCGGTCATCGGCCGCCCGCCCGCGATGGTGCTCCAGATGGCACTCACTGACTTCCTGTCGGAAGGGCATATGCACGCCCACCTTCGCCGCACCCGGCGTCTCTACGCGGCACGTCAGGACGCCCTGCTCGAAGCAATCGATCACCAGTTGAGCCACAGGATTGAAGCCGCCCCGGTCGACGCCGGCCTGCACGTCATGGGTTGGCTCCGTGAACCGGTCGACGATATCGAGGTAGCCAGGGGACTGGCCGCGGGCCGGGTGTACACCTACCCCCTCGGCGAGTACCGGCTCACCCGGCAGCTCCCCCCGGCGCTGCTGATCGGGTTCGCCGGCACCGCGGAAGAGCACATGCCGCAGGCTGTCAGCAGGATGGCCGCCGCGTGGGACCGATGGGAGCGCGTCGCCACAGGTTCCTGAATGGACTTAACGACTATGGCCTTAATGGATCTTTTTTGCGTTCCATTACCGGCGTACAAATGGTGAGTGACATTCGCCACCACCCCTGACACGCCTCCCGAGGAGCCAACGATGCCCCCTGCCGACGCCCAATTTCAGGCGCTCCTGAGATCCCGCCTCAACGATGAGGAGATCGGGTCCCTGCCCCGCCTGACCGACGAGCTGGCCCGGACCCTGATCGAACGGATCGACCGCGCCCCTCTGTTCGCACACGCTTACGCCCTCCTTGGCAACCTGACCTACGGCGGGTACGGGCCCGATGATGTGCTCGACTTCGCGCATCGGCACGGCCTGGCCGGCGCCTGCATCCACCTCCTCGACGGCGAGGAGCGGAGCCTGGGCCGGATGAGCGAGAACAGGCTGCGCGAGTTCGCCGACCGCGCGCGCCACCTGGGCCTGGGGATCCACCTCGAGATCAGCACCACCCTGCGCGCGGACGTGGACGAGGTGGTCCGCATCGCGGGGGTCCTCGGCGTCCAGCACATCCGCGTCTACTCGCGCTTCGAGGGCACGCTCTCGCAGGTGATGACACTGATCGAGCAGGACCTGCGCCGGCTCGCCGTGCTCGCAGACGAGCACGATCTGCACTTCTCCTTCGAGCAGCACGAGGAACTGCGCTCCACCGAGATCGCCGAGTTGCTGGGCCGGGTCTCCCATCCGCGCCTGCACGCCATGTTTGATTTCGGGAACATGATCAATGCCTGCGAGCGCCCGATGGATGCCCTCTCCGCGCTCGCGCCGCACATCCTGCAGGTTCACCTGAAAGGGGTCCATGTTCTTCCCGAGGGGGACGGCTATGGTCACCGCGGCGTGCTGCAGGGAAGCCCTGAAGACGACTTGCCCGGTGCGCGGATGCTCTTCGAGCTCCTGATGCTCGGCGAGGACGAGCCCCAGGTCATCGCCCTGGCCCTCGAACAGGAAAACCTTTACTACGCTCCCGCCTTCCGGCACGCCGGCGAGGGCGCGGACCCGTTCATCCCGTACCGCGATCTGAGCACTACCGGCATCCCGGCCGGATGGACCCGGGATGAACTGCTCGCTGCAGAACCAGGCTGGGCCGACCACCAGGTGGCCTATGTGAAGGATCTGCTGACCTCGCTGCGCAACGTCGCCGTCGCGCAGCTCGACACAACGAACTCTCTGGCAGGTGCACGATGACCACATTGACTCAGACCCCCGGGAAGTCCACGAACCGTGTCGACTGGAGCAAGTGGATCCGCTTCGCCCTGCTCGTCATGGCGGGCGGCACGATCTATAAGCTCGCCAACCTCAAGGACGCGTTCTACGTCCCCATGCAGGAGGCAATGGGCCTCAGCCACACTGAGATCGGCACCCTGCTGAGCGTCAACTCGATGGTCGCGACGGCGCTCTTCATTGTCGGCGGTTACCTCGCCGATCGCTTCTCCACGCGGATCCTCATCCCGCTCGGACTCGTCGGAACCGGAGCGCTGGGCCTGTTCCTCAGCACCTTCCCCGGCTTCAGCACGCTCCTGCTCCTGTTCGCGCTGCTCGCCGTGTGCTCGGACTGCCTGGTCTGGCCCGCGTTGCTGAAGAGCATCCGCCAGCTTGGCGGCTCGAAGGAACAGGGGCGGCTCTTCGGCCTCCTCGAGGGCGGTCGCGGCGTCGTCGACACTGCCGTGGCGTTCTCCGCGCTGGGAATCTTCGTCCTACTCGGTTCGGGTACCGGCGGATTCCGTGCGGCCATTGCCTTCTACGCCATCATTGACGTCGTCGTCGGCGTGCTGTTGTTCCTGCTGCTTCGCAGTCAGCCAAGCAATCAGACAAGCGAGCCGGCGGGCCAGCAGCCCGTGCCGAAGAAGAAGAAGGCCGGCCTCGGCGAAATCTGGCGTGCCGCGAAGCAGCCGCAGCTGTGGTGGGTGAGCTTCACCGTGTTCATGGTGTACGTCGTGTACTGCGGCCTCACCTATTTCATCCCGTATTTGACCTACGTGTACGGGCTGCCTGTCGCGCTGGTCGGCGCCTACGGCATCATCAACCAGTACGGTCTGAAAATCATCGGTGGCCCGCTCGGCGGAGTCCTCGCGGACAAGGTAGTCAAGGGTGCGAGCCGGTACATCCGGTTGGCGTTCCTGTGCCTGATCCCGGTGGTGGCGGTGCTGCTGCTCCTCCCGGCCGATCCGGGCAGCCAGATCCCGGCGATGATCGTGACCCTGCTGTTTTCACTGATCGTCTTCACCATGCGGGGTGTGTTCTGGGCGCCGATGGACGAGGTCGGGATTCCGGAGGAGACCAGCGGCACGGCTTTCGGAATCGCTTGCCTGGTCGGCTATGCACCAGGGATGTTCGCTTTCATCGTCTACGGGGCAATCCTCGACGCGAATCCGGGAGCCGGCGGTTACCACATCGTGTTCCTCGTGCTCGCGGCCCTCGCCCTCGTGGGAGCGGCCGTGTCCAGCGGGCTCGTGCGGGCCGCCCGGGCCCGACGGACTGCGGCGGAGGTCTGATCGTTTACCGGACTCTTTACCGGACGGCGGCGGGGCTTCCGCCGTCGTCCGCTGGCGTTTGGGCGAAGGCGACTACAGTGCGGGCCAGCCGGCGTCTGAGGCGTGGATGGCGCCGATCATCTACCGTGAAGCGTCTCAAATTTTTACGCAGGCAGCCAGGAGCCACCCGCCAGCAGGGTAAAGTTATCTGTTCGTAACATTTATCTGACTGAAATGTGTTTGAAGATGCCTGCAGACTCCGCTATTGAAGACAAGCCGAAACAGCTCCTCGGGCTAAGTGGCACCCAGACTATTGGATCGGCGTTGGCCGCTGTGACCTCTGCCTTGGTGGGGTCCTTTCTTGGCGTTGCCGGGACTCTTATTGGCGCCGCACTCGGCTCCATCGTTGCCACGGTGGGCGCCGCCCTGTATGCCCGGACACTCAGTTCGGCCGCCACCGTGGCAATGACGAAAATCCCAAAGCGACGCCGGGGTGGACTGCCCGCTGACGACGCCGGCGTGCTGGCCGCCAGCGCCCCGGCCGGGAGCGACGGACCTCGAGCCAAACGGCTGAAGAGGCAGTTCACACCGAAGACCTGGATCAAGGTCGGGGCGGTCAGCGCTGCCGCATTCGTGATCGCGATGGTCGGTGTCACTGCGGTCGAATTCGGAACCAATAAGCCCATCTCCAGCCTTGTCTCGTCGGCGTCGAGCATCGAGGGCGGTGCGACCGGACCCACGACGACGCTGGGCACGGCCCTGGGCGGCACTCCGACTGCCCCGGACAAAACGGACGCATCCACCAAGGACGTGAAGGAAGGACCTGGGCAAGTTGAGCAAGTGCCTGCGAAAGTCGAGGAAGGCGCCAACAAAGTAGATGGCCTGACCACGGACGGTAGCACCAGTGGCGCGGACAGCGGCTCGGCCGGAACCGCAGTGCCGGGAGCCGGCGCACCAAGCGACAGCACGCCAGCGGACGTCGCCCCCGAAACCGGCCAGAGCCCGGAGCCTGCCCCTGCAACTGAACCGACCCCGCAGCCCGAGGTGTCCTCGGATTCGGGATCGGCCGGGCAGCCCGCACCGTAATGGTGATGATAGGGATCAAGGACCGATAGGCACCTGTTAGGGATGGCGGGGCCGGGCGGCGGTGTTGTGGCGGCTAACTCAGCCGACGAGGACCACCGTATTCTCAGCGGTCAGCCGGCATTTCGTTACCCCGATGAAGCAAAGGCATTCATGAGCTCCGGCTCAGTTGCCGGGGTCTACGCGACTGCTCGCCCGCAGGTAGTTTTGCATAATGGCCGGGTGGAAGTCCGGGGCGGGTGCGGCGTCCACCGCGACCGGCCAGGCCGGCCGGTTGCCGCTGGAGGCCCAGGCTGCCTGGACGGCAGCCCCCCGGGCCACGTACTCCCCCGGGTTCGGGACCACGACCGGCAGGTCGAAGACCTGGGCTGCGATGGCCTGCACCGCGGGGTTCTGCACGGCGCCGCCGATCAGCAGGAGCCGTGTTGCCGCGCCGCCTTGCGCCCGCAGGGCTTCCAGGCCGCCGGACAGCCCGCAGAGCATGCCTTCGATGGCGGCCCGGGCCAGGTTGCTCCTGGTGCTGGAGGCAATGCTGAGCCCGTGGAAGCTGGCCTTGGCGTGGGGCAGGTTGGGCGTGCGCTCACCTTCGAAATACGGCACCAGCACCACGCCGCCGGCGCCGGGTTCGGCGCCCAGGGCAAGTCGCGCAAGTTCGTCGAAGTCCACGCCCAGGATGCCGGCCACGGAGCCGAGCACGCGCGCGGCATTGAGTGTGACGGCGATGGGCAGGTATTCTCCGCTGGCGTCCGCGAAGCACGCCACCGTTCCGCTGGGATCGGCAACGGCCCGCGAGGCCACCGAGAACACCGTGCCGCTGGTGCCGACAGACACCACCACGTCACCGGGTTCGGCCCCCAGACCGAGGGCGGCGGCCGCGTTGTCCCCGGCGCCGGCACCGAGGAGAATGCGGTGCCCGGGTCCGGCCGGGCTTGATCCGGACTGGCCGGGCAGCTTGGTCGCGGGTCCGAAGCAGCCGGGGTGAACCCCCCCGGCGGCGTCCCCGGGGCGAAGCACCCGCGGCAGAACCACGGTGCCTGGATCCCGGTGCCCGGCACCCCCGCTGGCCTCCCTGGCGTCCCGGCCGAAGGCCAGTTTGAACAGCTCCAGATCGTATTCGCCGGCCGAAGGGCTCCAGTATCCGGTGCCGCTGGCATCGGAGCGGTCGGTGGTGAGCTGGTCCAGGTCCGGGCCCAGCGGGCTGGCTGCTGCCGGGCCGTAACCGCGGAGCCGCCAGGTCAGCCAGTCGTGGGGCAGCGCAACAGCCGCCACCCGGTCCGCCAGGTCCGGTTCGTGGTCCCGGACCCAGCGGATCTTGGTGATGGTGAAGGAGGCCACCGGGACCAGCCCGGTCCTGCGGGCAAAGTCCTCCGCCCCCACTTCGTCGGTGAGAGCGGCCGCTGCCGACGCCGATCGGGTGTCGTTCCACAGCAGCGCCGGGCGCACTACGTTGCCGTCGTGGTCCAGCAGCACCATGCCGTGCTGCTGGCCCCCCACCGAGAGCGCGCTGACGTCCGCCAGCCCGCCGGCGTCGTCGAACGCCGCTGACAAGGCCCGCCACCAGTGGTCCGGGTGGACTTCCGTTCCGTCCGGGTGGGCGGTCCGGCCCTCGCGGACCAGCGTGCCGGTGCCGGCGTCGAGGACCACCACTTTGCAGCTTTGGGTGGAGGAGTCGACGCCGGCAACAAGTGTCATGGGAGCAGCCGTCACGGTCTTAGCGGGCGCCGAGCAGGTGCTCGATGAAGAGCTGCTGCAGCTTCACGAAGCCGAAGCCCTTGCCGCCGAAGTAGGCGCCGGCGTCGAAGTCCTCGTAGGAGGCGCGGTCGGCGCGGAGCTGTTCGTAGCCTTCGCCCGGATTGAGGGTGGGTTCGTTGATTTCCGCCACGCGGGAGGCCTGCAGCGCGGCCTGGACCTCGGGGTCGGCGCGGAAAGCCTTGGCGCGTTCCTTGAGCAGCAGGTAGGTCTGCATGTTGGCGGCCGCGGAGTCCCATACGCCGTCGATGTCCTCGGTGCGGCTGGGCTTGTAGTCGAAGTGGCGCGGGCCGTCGTAGGCCGGTCCGCCGTCGGGGCCGCCGTTTTCGAGCAGGTCCACGAGGGAGAACGCGTTCTGCAGGTCGCCGTGGCCGAACACCAGGTCCTGGTCGAACTTGATGCTGCGCTGGCCGTTGAGGTCGATGTGGAAGAGCTTGCCCTGGTAGAGCGCCTGGGCGATGCCGTGGGTGAAGTTCAGTCCGGCCATCTGCTCGTGCCCGGTCTCGGGGTTGATGCCCACCAGTTCGGGGCGCTCGAGGGTTTCGATGAACGCCAGGGCGTGGCCCAGGGTGGGCAGGAGGATGTCGCCGCGGGGTTCGTTGGGCTTGGGCTCGATGGCGAACCGGATGTTGTAGCCGTTGTCCGTGACGTAGTCGCCCAGCAGGTTCACGGCTTCGCGGTAGCGTTCCAGCGCGCCGCGGATGTCCTTCGCGGCGTCGTATTCGCTGCCTTCGCGGCCGCCCCACATGACGAAGGTTTCCGCACCCAGCTCGGCGGCGAGGTCAATGTTGTCCAGGACCTTGCGCAGGGCGAAGCGCCGGACGCCGCGGTCGTTGCTGGTGAAGCCGCCGTCCTTGAAGACGGGGTGGCTGAAGAGGTTGGTGGTGACCATCGGGACGATCATGCCGGTGGCCTTCAGCGCACCTGTGAGCCGGTCGATTTCGCGCTGGCGGTCGGCCGCGGAGCAGCCGAAGGGAAAGAGGTCGTTGTCGTGGAAGGTGATGCCGTAGGCGCCGAGGTCGCTGAGCCTGTTGACGGCTTCGACCGTATCCAGCGGCGGGCGGGTGGCGGAACCGAACTGGTCCTGGGCCTCCCAGCCCACCGTCCAGAGGCCGAAGGAAAACTTGTCGTCACGGGTGGGCTGAATCGCCATTGAATGCTCCGAAGGTAGGGGTGGCTGCTGTTGCGCGGCTGGCGGGGAAACCAGCGGGAATTGTTCTAGACCCAAACATATTATGAATTTTGTCGGTGTCAACCCCCGCTAGCGCGGAATGGGTACCCGGCTCTGGCGCTGCGGGTGAGTGGATGTTAAGTTGTGCATAACAGCAATTTGGGCGGCAGATCTAGCAATGAGGCCCTTGAGGGAAGGAATCCACCGTGATTGATCAGATGGTGGCTGAACGCGATTGGCCGGAAAGCCTCAGCTCCGAAACCCATCCGTGCACTGCGTCGGAACCGCAAGACCTCCGGCTGGATTCGGATGGGAAATTCCGCAACGCCTTCCTGAACTGCACGGTGGCCGGCCGCTGATAGTGTCACGATGATGCCTCCACGTACTCTTGCTTCCGCGGCGGCGAGGGAGCCGGATCCGTCCCGCCGCAACAATTTGTCGCTGCTGACCTCCCTCGTCCACCACCACGGCGTCCTCAGCCGTGCCCAACTGACCCGGCACACGGGACTGAACCGTTCCACCGTCGGGACGCTGATCGGACAGCTCGTTGCGTTGGGCCTGGTCTATGAAACGGCGCGCGCCGGTGAAGGGCAGGTCGGCAGGCCGAGTCCGGACGTCCATCCGAGCCCGTCGGTCGCGGCGTTGGCAGTCAACCCAGAGATCGACGCCGTCACTATCGGCCTGGTCAGTCTCGGGGGGAAGGTGCAAAAGAAGATCCGCTTCGACACTGAACGGATTCCGAGCGCCCGCGAAGCGGTGAATATCGCATCGGCTGTTATCGCCGGGATGCGCTCCGAGCTGGATGCGTCCTACCGGATCACGGGCATTGGCATGGCCGTGCCGGGCCTGGTCAACCGCGACGACGGCGTGGTCCGGCACGCTCCGCACCTGGGCTGGCGGAACGAGCCGGTCGCCCGAATGCTGAGCGAAGCCACCGGCTATCCGTGCCAGGCCGCGAACGACGCCTCCCTCGGCGCCGAAGCGGAGCTGATTTTCGGCGCCGGCGCCGGGCAGGGGAACCTGATCTACCTCAACGGCGGCGCCAGCGGCATCGGCGGCGGAATCATCTCCGACGGGCAATTGCTCAGGGGGGCCTCCGGCTACGCCGGGGAGATCGGCCATACCTTTGTCCGCTCCGGAGGAAAGAGCTGCCACTGCGGCGCCACGGGCTGCCTGGAAACCGAAGTCTCCCAGTCCCGCCTCCTCGAACTGGCCGGCCTAAGCCGCGGCGACACCGCCGACCTCGAAAAGGCGCTGGCGACCAGCAGCAGTGCTGAGGTGAACGACGAAGTGGCACGTCAGCTCATGTTCCTGGACATAGCCCTGCGCAATGCCGTGAACATTTTCAACCCCGAGGCGATCGTCCTGGACGGTTTCCTGGGAACGCTGTACGCCCTCGCACCGGAGTCGGCGGACGGAGTGCTGCTCTCCCAGGCAATGGACGGCCCCGCCGGCCAGGTCGAGATCTACCGTGCAGCGCTCGGTTCTGACCTGATGATGATCGGGGCCGCGGAGCTGGCGTTTACCCCCTTCCTGGCCGACCCCGCGGGCCTCGGCACAACCACCCGCACCGCGCCCGCGGCGGGCTAGGAACTCCGGCACTGGTTCACCCGGCACTGGTTCAAAAGCCGGAGCAGCGGGTACGGCATTGCGCGCGGATCGACCACTCAGGCCAGGTATCTGCCATACAAATAGGTGGCATCAGGAAACGCCTCTTCACCGAATACCTCTTTTGCCTCAGTCTGGTTACTAGACCTGCAGCGACCCCACTCAAGGCAATCAGTACTTAGAAGGAATTCAACGTGGAAACTCCCCTCTCCCATCTTGCCCACCTCGAGATCACCACCCCCGACGTCGAAGCCTCGGCACGGTTCTACGAGGAAAAGTTCGGCATGCGCATCATCGACCGCGTGGACGGCAACGTCTACCTGCGCTGCTGGGGTGACTACTACCGCTACAGCCTGGTCCTCACCGAAGGTCCGGAAGCTTCCCTGGGCCGGATGGCCTGGCGCGCCAACTCCCAAGCCGCCCTGGAAGCCGCAGCCCAGCGCGTCGAAGCAACCGGCGTCCAGGGCAGCTGGACCGTCGGCGGCCACGGCTACGGCAAGGCCTACGAATTCACCGGCCCCTATGGCCACCCCATGCGCCTCTTCTTCGACGTTGAGAAGTTCGTGGCTGAGCCCGGTTTTGAATCCACCTACCCGGACCGGCCGGAGCGCCGCAGCAGCCATGCCGCAGCGCCCCGCTTCCTGGACCACGTCACCGTGGCCTCCTCCGATGTCCGCGGCTTCGCCAAGTGGTACAACGAGGCCCTGGGCTTCCGCGTGATGGCGTTCGTGGACCTGGACGAGGCACCCATCACCGTCTTCTCCGTGCTCACGACCAACGAAAAGTCCCACGACCTGGGCGTGGTCCTGGACACCTCCAGCCGCGCGGGACGCGTCAACCACATCGCCTTCTGGGTGGACGCCACCGAAGACCTGCTCCGCACCGCGGACGTCATGATGGAAAACGGCACCGCCATGGAATACGGCCCCTCCATCCACGGCGTGGGCGAGCAGAACTTCCTCTACTTCCGCGACCCGTCAGGCCTGCGCGTCGAGCTCAACTCCGGCGGATACCGCAACTACGTCCCGGACTGGGAAGCCAACACCTGGAAGCCCTCCGAGGGCTCCAACAACTTCTACAAGAACGGCGCCATGCCGCACTCCATGACCGAATCCTTCCCTCCCGCGGAAGGCTTTACCGCCACCGAAGAAGGCGCGTCCCCGGAGATGAAAGAAGCCCTCCTGAACCCCTACGCCAAGCAGGGACGGGGCTAGGACACCATGGCCGAAACACAATATGCACTCATCCGGTTCCAGGAGACCGGTGACAGCAAGGCCCGCGCGGGCCTGCTGGTCGGCGACCGCGTCCTGCCGCTGGATGGGGAGATCAACGCCCTGATCGAGCACTGGGACACGACCGAGAGCCAGCTGGACGCCATCGCCGCATCGGCCGGCGAGGATACCGGCCTGGCAATGGCCGACATCGAGGTCCTCGCCCCGGTAGAGCCTGTCCAGGTCCTTCAGACCGGCGCCAACTACCGCAAGCACGTCATCGACCTCGCTGCAGCCCACCGCGAACCCGGCCAGGACGAGGACGAAGTCCGGGACCGGACCGCCGCGATGATGGACAAGCGCGCGGGTCAGGGAACGCCGTACTTCTTCATCGGGCTCCCGACGGCGATCGCGTCCGCCACGGACGACCTCACCCTGCCTGCCTACTCCAAGTCCCACGACTGGGAACTTGAACTGGCCGCGGTGATCGGCAGGACGGCGTTCCGGGTCACCCCCGAGGAAGCCCTGGACTACGTCTTCGGCTACACCATGGTCAACGACATCACAACCCGTGAGTACGTGTTCCGCAAGGACATGCCAGCGATCGGCTCGGACTGGTACCGCGCCAAGAACGCCCCCGGCTTCCTGCCCACCGGACCGCTGCTGGTACCCGCCAAGTTCTTCGGCGACCCGCAGGACGTCCAGGTCACGCTGAAGCTCAACGGCAGGGCAATGCAGGACGAGTCCACCTCAGACATGATCTTCGGTGTCGCCAAGCTGATCAGCGAGGCCTCCCAGATCATGCCGCTGCGCCCGGGAGACCTGGTGCTCACCGGAAGCCCCGCCGGCAACGGCCAGCACTGGGGAAGGCTGCTCCGGGACGGCGACGTCATGGAGGGCACCATTACGGGCCTGGGCACCCAGCTCATCCACTGCGAGGACGAAGTTGTCACTGAAGGCAGCCAGCAGTGACCAGCCAGGACACAGCACCAACCACCACCGGCACCGGGGAATCAGCCACCGATTCCCCGGTCATCCGGCGTGACGATCCGCTCGGCAGCATCCGCGCCATGGCCGAATCCCACAACAACTGGGGCCGCTGGGGCCAGGACGACGTACTTGGGACCCTGAACTTCATCGACGCGGACAAGCGCATTGAAGCAGCAGCCCTGGTAAAGACGGGCGAGGCCTTCTCGCTGTCCCAGCCGTTCGACACCAACGGACCGCAGAAAGGCTGGCGGCGGCGCACCAACCCTGTCCACACCATGACCGATACCGGGGTGGACGCCGAACGCGGCAACCAGGGCTTCCCGCACGGCTTCGGCGGCGCGGACGACGTCATTGCCATGCCGCTGCAGTGCTCCACCCAGTGGGACGGCCTCGGCCACATCTTCGACCAGGGCAAGGCCTGGAACGGCCGCGCCGCAGGGGACGTGGTCACCTCCGAAGGCGACCTGGTCACCGGCATCGAAACCGCCGCGGCCAAGATCGTCACCCGCGGCGTCCTGCTGGACGTCGGCCGCGCGCTCGGACCCGAACTGGGAAGGAACGACGGCGAGCTGCCGGACGGTTTCGCCATCACCCCCGAACACCTCCAGCGGACCATCGACCTGCAGGGCCCCAGCTCAAAGGTTGGCCGGGGCGACATCCTGGTGATCCGCACCGGACAGCACACCCGGGTGCGCCGCGACGGCTGGGGCGACTACGCCGGCGGCTCAGCCCCCGGGCTGTCCTTCAGCACCGCACCCTGGCTTCACCGCAGTGAAATCGCGGGGATCGCCACGGACACCTGGGGTTTCGAGGTCCGGCCCAACGAGTTCGACGGCGCCTTCCAGCCCCTCCACCAGATCGCCATCCCCAACCTCGGACTGTTCCTCGGCGAAATGTGGGACCCGGACGGCCTCGCGGAGGCTTGCGCGGCAGACGGCAGGTACGACTTCCTGCTCACCGCGGCGCCCCTGCCCATTACCGGCGCCGTCGGATCGCCCGTCAACCCGATCGCCCTCCGGTAAACACCGTCGGGTAGCTTTCAGTACAACAGCACCACAACCATCATCAGTCACGCCGTCAATACAAAGGAGTCAGCGATGGCAGCAGTACAGAACGTCGGAATCGTCGGGGCGGGAGCCGCGGGACTGACCGCCGCCATCCTGCTGGCCGACGCGGGAATCCAGGTTGAAATCCTGGAGAAGGCCGATGCCCCGCAAACCCTTGGCTCTGGAATCACGTTGCAGGGGAACGCCCTGCGGGTCCTCCGCCAGCTGGGTGTCTGGGAGCAAATCGAGGCGAAGGGCTACGCGTTCAGCACCCTCGGCCTGCGCGCCCCGGACCCCGCCGGCACCGTCATCGCCGTGTTGGATGACATGCGGACCGGCGGTGACGATCTCCCAGCCACCCTGGGCATGTACCGCCCCGACCTCACCGCCATCCTCCGCGAGCGTGCCGGGCGGGCAGGCGCGCGGATCAGCTACGGCAAGACGGTCACCGAAATAACGGACGACGGCGGTTCCGTCACCGTGAGCACCGCCGACGGCGGCACCGCCCGCTACGACCTCCTGATCGGCGCCGACGGCCTGCACTCAGCTGTCCGCAAGGCCATCGGCATCGATGGTGAACCCCGGTCCACGGGCATGGGCATCTGGCGCGCGTTCGTGGAACGGCCGCAGGACGTGGTCCGCACCGACCTGACGTACGGCGGGCCTTGCTTTATTGCCGGCTACTGCCCCACCGGCCCGGACACCATCTATGCCTACCTCGTGGAAAGGGCCCAGGAGCGCAAGCACGAGGACGGCCCCCGCATTATGGCCGAACTCGCCGCAGCCTACGGCGGCCCGTGGAACGAGATCCGCGCCAACCTGGACCAGAGCGCCCGTATCAACTACACGTGGTTCACTACCCACCTGGTGGACGGGCCGTGGAACCGCGGCCGCACCGTCATCATCGGCGACGCCGCCCACAGCTGCCCGCCGACCATCGCGCAAGGTGCTGCCATGGCAATGGAAGACGCAGCCGTGCTGGCCGATATCCTGATCGGCGCCGACGACATTACCGAGACGCTCTGGAAAGAGTTCACCGACCGCCGACTGGACCGGGCAAAAGCAGTGGTCGACGCCTCCGTCCAGCTGGGCCAGTGGATGCTCGACGGCGTCCGGGAAGCCAACGTACCGGGCCTCATGCATTCAGTCTCCAGCTTGGTTAGGGAGCCCGCATGAGCACCGGCCGTGCTGAAAATCCGACCGTGGACGTCCACGCCCACATCCTGCTTCCGGCCCTGCAGCAATTGGTGGCCGAAGCTGATCCCGAGGGCTTCGGCGCTCAACAGGCCCTGGAAGTCCGGCGTAACGGACCAGAGTCGATGGCCGCTTCGGGAAAGATGATCAAGGAGCGCTGGCCGCAGCTGACGGACCTGGACCGCCGTCTTGCGGACATGGACGCCCAAGGCGTGGACGTGCAGCTGGTTTCGCCGTCGCCGTCGCACTTCTACTATTTCGCCGCGGAAGAGCTGGCCCTGCAGGTTGCCAAGGCTGCCAACCAGGCGGTGCGGGAGTTAGTGGACCGCGCCCCCGAACGGCTGAACGGCCTGGGCCTGGTCCCGCTGCAGCACCCTTCCTTGATGGTCGAAGCCCTGGAACACGCCATGCTGGAGTGCGGGTTGCTAGGCGTGGAAATCGGCTCGTTCGCCGCCACCCCCGCCGACCCGGGGCGCAGCACCGTTGAGCTCTCCGACCCCAGGCTGGAGCCGTTCTGGAGCCGGGCCGAGGAGCTTGGTGCTCTGGTCTTCCTGCACCCGTTCGGGTGCTCGCTGGACGAGCGGCTGGACCGCTTCTACCTCGCCAACACCGTCTCCCAGCCCGCGGAAAATGCGGTGGCTCTGTCCCACCTGATTTTCAGCGGGGTCCTGGACCGGCACCCGGATCTCAAAGTTCTGGCCGCGCACGGCGGCGGCTACCTTCCCACCAGCCTTGGCCGCTCCGATCACGCCTGGCGGGTCCGGCCGGAGGCACACGGCTGCGCTGAGCCGCCGTCGTCGTATGTGAAGAAGCTGTTCTTCGACTCCCTGGTCCACAGCCCGGCCGAACTGCGGGCCCTCGTGGCCGCCGCTGGCCCGGGGCAGGTGCTGCTCGGCTCGGACTACCCGTTCGACATGGGCTCCGACCGCCCCGCGGCCGAGGTCATCGCGGCACAGCTTTCCGCCGAGGACGAGGCCAGGGTGCTGTCCGGCAACGCTGCTGCCCTGGGCATCACCCCCGCCTCGGCCCTCACTGCCCGCCGCACAGCCTAAGGAAGAATTTTCATGGTCAAGATCGCACGCTGGAATCACGACGGCGGGACGCAGTCCGGCTTCGTCGACGGCGGAACCTGCTACGCCCTCCCCGCCGGCCACACGGTCCAGATGCTCCTGGACGCCGGGCTCGAGGAGACGCTGGGTGTGGCCCGGCGGATCATCGGGTCTGGCCCGGCCGTTCCGCTGGCGGACGTGCAGCTGCTCGCCCCACTGGCGCCCGCCACCATCCGGGATTTTGTCGCGTTCGAGGAACACGTCGAAGGCGTGCGGAAGAGCATCGACGGCGTGGCCGGCGTGGTGCCCGAATGGTACGAGGCGCCCACCTTTTACTTCACCAACCCGCATACGGTGACCGGCACCGGTGAGGTGATTGGTATTCCGGCGGGCTGCGAGGATCTGGACTTTGAAACCGAAGTCGCCGCCGTCGTCGGGCGCGTCCCCGGAAGCGACGGCCGGAACCTGACTGCAGCGGAGGCGCACCGGCACATCCTCGGCTACACCGTCCTCAACGACTGGTCGGCGCGGGACCTGCAGCGCCGGGAGATGAAGGTCAGTCTCGGCCCGTGCAAGGGAAAGGATTTCGCCAATACCCTGGGGCCCTGGATTGTCACCGCGGATGAGTTCGAGGACCTGCACGACGCCGAGGGGTTCCTGCCGATCTCCATGGCCGTGGAAGTCAACGGGAAAGCCATCGGCCAGGACCTGCTGTCCAACATGGGCTGGCCGTTCGCCGAGCTCGTGGCCTACGCCTCGCAGGATTCCGTGGTCGGGCCCGGCGATGTGCTGGGCTCCGGCACCTGCGGCAGCGGTTGCCTCGCGGAGCTCTGGGGACGGAACGGCGCGAAGACTCCCCCGCCGCTGAAGACGGGAGACGTGGTCCGCATGACGGTGGAAGGCATCGGGACAATCGAGAACACGGTAGGTGAACGCCGCAACGCCGGGACTCTGGTGCGTGCCCGGCAGCGTCCGCGCAACCGGGTTGCCTTTACGGTTCCTTCCGGGACGTAGGGTGGTCTCCCTTCAGCTCGATGGCCGGACCGTGGTGGTCACCGGCGCCGGCCAGGGCCAGGGCGCTGCCGAGGCGCGCATGCTGGTGGAAGCCCGGGCCCGCGTCATTGCCACAGACCTCGCAGGGGACATGCCAGCCGAGCTGGCCGCCGTGTCATCGGCTTCGGCCGGTGCGCTGGTGTACCGTCAGCTGGACGTCCGCGATGCCTCCGGCTGGTCCGATCTCGCGCACTGGATACAGACCAAGGGGTGGCAGGTGGACGGGCTGGTCAACAATGCAGGCATCACCCAGCGGAGCCGGTTGCTGGATGCCTCTGTGGCTGACCTGCAGCGCGTCTATGAAGTCAATGTCGCCGGAAGCCTGCTGGGAATCCAGGCGCTCGCACCGCTGATGGGCAGTGCCGCATCCATCGTCAATGTCGGTTCCGTCGCGGGCCTGACCGCGCACTATCCGGTGGCCTACACCGCCAGCAAGTGGGCGTTGCGGGGACTCTCGCAGGTCGCCGCCATGGAACTCGGCCCGCGGGGGATCCGCGTTAATACTGTCCATCCGGGCTTCATCGAAACGCCCATGACGGCGAGCGCCAAGCCCGAATTCAGGCAGGCCACCCTGGCAGAGACCCCGCTGGGCCGCACTGGAAGCGTGGAGGAAGTGGCCGGCGTCGTGCTGTTCCTCCTCAGCCCGCTCTCGTCCTTCGTGACCGGTGCCGAGATCCCGGTGGACGGCGGCCAGTCGGGCCACGGCGGAGCAAAGTCTGTCTCCGACGCCATGCGCTGACGCGGCGCACGATTCCAACTAGCCCGGCAGCACGGCCGACCAGCCGCCGTCGACCATCAGGTTGGCGCCCGTCACGTATGACGCTTCGTCGGAGGCCAGGAACAGCGCGCATTTGGCCACTTCTTCCGGCGTGCCGATCCGGCCCAACGGGATGCTGCCGGCGATGGACCGCATGGGGTGGTCGGCGGCCAGGAGGTTGCCCTCGGTCGCTGCGGTGCGGATCATTCCGGGGCTGACAGTATTGACGCGGAGTCCATGCGGAGCCCCTTCGGCCGCGAGCTGCCTGGTCATGGCCACCACGGCCCCTTTCGTGGCGGTGTGGGCCAGCCGGCCGTTGGTCATGGAACCGGTAACTCCTGCCGTGGATCCCACCAGCACAATGGCGGCGTCCCGCACCTGGATCAGTTGTGGCCAGAAGTATTTGACCGGCAGGAAGACCACATCCATCTCGTGTTCGACATTCCACTTCCAGTCGGCAAACGTGAGCTGCTCCACCGGGGCGAAGCGGGTGACCGCCGCGTTGGCATACAGGATGTGGACCTGGCCGTGGTTTGCGGCTACATCCTGCGCCCAGGCCGCCACAGCGGCCTCGTCCGTGAGGTCAACCCGACTGCTGCTCATCCGGCCCCCGGCTGCGGTGACCTGGCGGACGGTGGCCGCGGCGCCGTCGTCGTCCATGTCACAGCCCACCACCACGGCGCCCGCCTCGGCGAAGGCGAGCGCCGCCGCCCTGCCTTGGCCGCTGGCCGTTCCGGTGATGACGGCGGTCTTGCCGTCCAGGCGCTGGCTGGAGACAGGCATGCGGGATCCCTTTCGAAAGTGCGTTTCTTCGACTTTCGCAGGGATGGTCCGGATGGGGAACGGCGCTTTGGCTCTAGGTGGTATCCGCCGCGTGGATAGCTACCGGGTGCGCGGTGATGGGGAAAAGTTCGTGCAGCCGGGAACAGGCCCGCTGGACCACGGAACGCAGCCAGACGCTGGCAGGGTCCTCCGCCTGGGACGGGTGCCAGTACATCGCTTCCACGAGGGACGCTTCAGCGCCTTCGGAGAACCCCAGCACAACGATATCCGCGCCGCGCTGGGCCCGTGCTGCCAGCATCCCGGGGACGAGCGCCACGAGGTCTGTCCCTTCCACCAGGAGTGGCAGGGACAGGAACCCGGCCACCACAGCCGCCACGCGGCGCTGAATACCTCGCGATTCGAACAACTTGTCCGCCGGGGTGCTGATTCCCTCACCGAAATAGCCGACGGCGTGGGGAACGGTGGCCAGGTCCTCCACGGTGAGCCGGGGCTGCTGGAGCAGGGGATTTCCGGCGTCAGCCACAGCAACAAAGCTGTCCCGGAACAGCTGCTTGCTGGCTCCCTGCATCTGGTATCCCGTGGGCCCGACGAGCAGGTCGATTTTTGAGTAGTCGGCCATCTGGCCCTGGATCCCGGACTTGGCTGTGGGAACGAAATCCACCGACACTCCGGGGGCCTCCTCGCGCAGGATCCCCCGCAGCGGCCCCACGATCAGGGCCGCCGCGTAGTCCGAGGCGGCGATAATGAACTCCCGCTCGCTCGTGCCGGCGTCGAAGCCGGACCGCACCCGCGTGGCCCGCTGGATGTGAAGCATGGCTTCATCAACCAGCGGGACCAGGGACTGTGCGAACGGCGTGAGGTCATAGGTGCGCCCGTTCCGCACCAGGAGTTCGTCGTCGAAATGGCGCCGGAGCCTGGCCATTGCGGCGCTGGTGGCCGGCTGGCTGAGCTGGAGCCTCTCGGCTGCCCGGGAGATGTTCCGCAGTTCCAACAGGACCTGCAGCTGGGGCAGCAGGTTGAGGTCCAGGTTCTTCATACCCACAGGTTATCCGTGCCTCGACGTCAGCCCAGCCACAGCTGGCGGGCGTCTGCGCCCCTACGAACAGTTGACCTAGGCACTCTGCGAACCAAGCTCCTCAGCAACCTTCCGGGCGCCGCGGACGGCGATGGCCACGCTCATCAGCGTGGGATTCATGGCAGTTGCCGTCGGAATGAGCGCATTTCCTCCCACCACCAGGTTGTTGTAGCCCCACACGCGTGACCACGGATCCGCCACCGAGGTGCCGTCGTCGGTTTCACCCATGCGCATGGTGCCCTGGTAGTGCAGGCTCGAGCCGTTCGGCATGAGCCTGGGCTCGGCCACGAAGGCACCAAGGGCCTTGCCGGCACGCCGCAGCCGCTCGGTTGCCTCGGCGATTTCCGCGTTTTCCCGTTCTGTGAGCGCGTACTCGATTCTCATGTTGGGGAATCCCCGGTAGTCCGGCTCATTGTCGTCGAACGTGACGGCATCCTCGTAGCGCGGGTGCTTGCGCATGCCGTAGCCCATGTTGACGTAGCCCCAGCGGTTCTCGGAGTAGGGGGTTCCCGGCTCCATCGGGAACGGCGTGGTCTCGGTGTACATCACCTGGACGGAGAAGGGGTGTTCCGGCTCCGAGAACGGGATGCGGTTGACCGCCGCGACGGGGTCTGCCGGGTTCAGTGCGCGCCGGGCCAGCTCGGCCTTAAGGTCCTCTTCGGTGGCGTACCGCCCCATCCTTTCGGCGTCCAGCGCCACCGTGGAGATGACCACGGGATGCTCGGTCAGGTAGTGGCCGAGGGCCTGCGGCCGCACACCGGATGCCCAGAGAAGCTGCGGGGAGCGGAAGGCATCGGCGGCCACCACCACGGTGTCCGCTGCCACGAATGACTTCTCCCCGGTGCGGAGGTCCTCGACGGTGACACCGGTGACCCGGTGTCCGTCCAGTTCCACGCGGCGGACCAGGGTGAGGTCACGGAGTTCGAACTGCTTCGAGACCGGACTGTCCTTGTCGACCAGCGGGCCGAGGACGACGTCGGCCCCCGCCCAACGCACGGAGCCGTCGGGCTGCGGGTCCCCGGCAACCGGAAGGGTGCCCACGCCGTACCCATCCGGCAGCTCCGCGCCGAACTCTTCATCGAGGAGGGTCCGAATGGCCTCACCAACGGCGGAGTCGGCAAACGCTGCGCTGTGGACATGCAGCAGCTGCTTCGCGTCCTCAATCAGCCCGTCCCATTCGTCGTCCGCTATGAAGGGGATTTTTTCACTGAAGGCGGGCGACGGCGTCGCGCAGGTCCAGTGCGCACCCTGGCCGCCGACGTTGGTGGCCGCAGCCGCCGCGGGAAAACTCGAGGCGTGGGCGGAGCCCGCGCCGCCGAAGTCGAGAAGGTGGGTGCCCTGGCGGGCGGTGAACATTCCCTCGGTGACCGTGGCTGCCGGGATGCCGAGCGACTCACGGTAGGCGCCGGCCTGCGGCCCCTGCGACATTTCGCGGGCACGGGCCTTTTCGCCAGGGTCGGCGATGTTGCGGACGCTTGCGCCGGGAACCTCCGTCACCTGCGGTCCGGCTTCGAACATCACCACCCGCGCGTCCGGGACCTGCTCGAGGAGCACCCGCGCATAGGTGGAGCCGATCGGCCCGCTGCCGACGACGGCGATGGTTGGGTTGGACATGATGTCTCCTTTGAAATCAGGCCGAAAGGGATTCGGAAGTTGTTTGGGGGGCGGGAACGGGTTCGTCGGAGAGGCGCCCGTGCGGAAGCAGGACCGCCGCGACTATTCCCACTACGTACGTGGCCGCCAAGGCAATAAAGATGGGTGTGAAGACTGAAGCGTAGACCTGAGCCACGCTGGCCTGGACTGCCGGGGCGGCCCCTTTGACCAGTTGCGGGGTCAGGGTGGAAGCGTCCAGGCCCGCCGGCAAAAGGGCCGCCACGCCGAAGCCGATCACCCCGCCGATAATCGCCGTCGCCACTGTTGACCCCACCTGCCGCACCAGGTTGATCGTCGCGGTGATGGTGCCGGTCTGGCTGGCCGGAGCAGCTCCCTGGACCACAGTGACGATCAGGCTCATGAACGCGCCGGTGCCCATCCCAACAACGGCCATAACGATCATGGGAACCCACAGCGGAAGCCCGGCGGGCAACACCGCCATCACAAATAGTCCGGCGGCCCCCAACGATGTTCCCAGGATGGGGAAGATCCGGTACCGCCCCGTCCTGCTGGCCAGCCATCCGGTCAGCAGGTTGCTGGTCAGCATGCCGAACACGGTTGCGATGGGCACGAGCCCGGACACGGTGGCGGTGGTCTGGTACGCCATTTGGACGTACGTCGGCAAATAGGCGGTGATGGAGAAGAGGCCGACGCCGATAATCGCCGAGAGTGCGGTGCCTGCCGCGATGGTCCGGTTGGCGAAGAAATGCAGGGGGACGATGGGTTCGGGTGCGCGGCGCTCAACAAAGTAGAAGGCAACGAAGCCCAGCATGCTGACCGCGAGCGCGGCAGCGGCGGCGGGGCCCGCGCTGCGTTCTGCGGCCCAGGTGGCGGCGAGGACAAGGGCCACCAGTGCAGCGGTAAAAACAGCCGCCCCGGCAACATCGAAGTGGCGGGGCATGGGGCCGGGCTCCAGGTGGGGAACGGCAACCAGGGCAAGGGCCAGGGCTGCAGCGCCCACCGGGATGTTGATCCAGAAAACCCACTGCCAGCCCCAGTAATCGGTGATGGCGCCGCCGAGAACGGGGCCAACCAGGACCGCGATGGGGAAAGCTGCGCCAATGATGGCCATGTAGCGCGGACGTTCCCGCTGCGAGGTGACCCTGGCGATGATGGTCTGCGACATCAGCTGCAGGCCCGCGGAGCTCATCCCCTGCAGGACGCGCGCGGCGATAAGCCATGCCATGTCCTGCGAAAAGCCGCAGGCCAGGGAGGCCGCCAGGAACATTACCAGCGAACCGAGGAAGATCCGGCGGGCTCCCAGGACATCGCCTAGTTTGCCGAGCACCGGCAGCAGCACTGTGCTCGCGAGGGTGTATCCCACAACAACCCAGCTCATGAGCTTCAGCGCGCCCAGCTCACCCGCAACCGTGGCCAGGGATGTGGACACCACGGTGTGGTCCAGGGCCCCGAGGAACGAAACCGTGAGCAGGGAGATAACAAGGAGACGGAGTCTCAAAGGTGAAAGTGGCATAGTGATCTACCCGAACGATCGGGCCGTCGACGCGACGTGTTGTGCCTCCGGCGCACCATCACGACGGAGAACGGGTTCGGAAGGAACCCCGGCGCCGTTACTCATGCTACCCCACTTTAGTTTGAAAGCAACAAAAGAATGCGTGAATTAGACACCTGTGGCGGGCATCCCTTATGTAGCAAGCACGGCGCGCGTGAGGGACATGTCCTCGAGCAGCTCATCCAGGTCCGTTCCGGGCTGGCCCGAAGACTGCGCCTCAATGGCCCGGCGCAGCGCCAGACGGGCTGATGATTCATAGCGCTCCGGCGCCCTTAGTGTCCCGTCCTCAGTGGACGTCTCCAGCCGCGTCAGCCCGGCCTGCTGGTCCACGGTGACTTCGGTTCGCACCTCGCCGAGGGCCAGCACCTGGAGCAGGCCGTCGGCGTGAAGGCCCGCTGCCGCCGTCGCCCCCAGGGTGACGGGTATTGCCCCGCCCGCGGATCCCCCTGAATCCAGCAGAGCAATCCTGGCGTGCGCCGTGGCACTGCACACCTGGAGCGTCAACGGGCCCCGGACCAGTGACCGCGCCCAGCCCAAGCCGTCGCGGATTACCGCTTCAAGACCTGCCGCGGGGGCGGCGCACTCAACGGTGACGATCCGGGCCGGCCTGCCTCGTCCTGCCCGGACCGCGTCGGCAACCACATCCGGGCGCAGCCGGGGACGCTCAACGATGACCGGGATGTCACCGGGCCATGGGTAGGCTCCGGGTCCTTTCTGCGGGAGCGCAGCAGGGTCCGCAATCACCACCGCTGCCGCTCCCCTGGCCCGGGCGTCCAGCATGCCCTGCCACCAATCGCCGGATCCGGGCACCACAGCCACCGCCCCACTGACGTCTCTGGTGAGTGCAGCACTGACGGCAAGCTCGGCGACAGCCGCGACATAGGAAGGCAACACGGTGAAGATGCCGAGCCCTGGATTTGCCGAACTCATTGCGGCACCCCTTCCAGAACCTTCGCTGCGGCAGCATCGGCCAGGTCGATTGCAAAGTGTGAGTCAGCCAGCAGTTCGTCGTACTCAACTGGGACCCCGCCTTCAAGGAGTGAGGCAAGCAGGCGCCACTGCGCCATATAGCCGTCTTCCGGATCCCGCCTGTACTCCGTCCACTGCCCGTCCGTGCTTCGCACTCGGGTGGCCGCGCTTCCGGCATGGACAAAGGCGGGCGGGAAATTCACCTCGATGCGGTCGTGGGAGGTGGCGATATTCATCCTCCAGAGAGCATCCGGTCCTTCCGGAAGCATGGTAAGCGCCAACTGGACCAGGATTCCGCCGGCCCGATACCCCACAAGGTAGCCGACTGGCGGGGCGACCCTGGCGTAAACAACCTCGTCGATGCCTGGCGCGATGTCCCTCACGGCCGGAAGATCATGGATCGCGAGACCGGTCAGCAGCTGCCGCAGGACGCCGGCCGCAACCGCGGGACTGTCGAGGTCCAGGCGTTCCCGCCGGGCGGCCTGGAAAGGGCCGCCCTCGGCGACCAGCCGGTGGTACCTGTCATTCGGCGGAAGCGCCAGCGTCACGGAGATCGCCTGCACCCGGCCTGCGAGGGCGACGAGATGATGCCTGGCCCGCCCCCACGCGGCGTCAAACAGGTGGTTCGTCCCCACCAGAAGGACCGTTCCCGCGAGCCGGCAGGCAGAGATGACCTCGTCGGCTTCTTCCCTGCTGGTGGCCAATGGCTTCTCGCAAAAGATGGCAGGCTTCCCAGCGGCTACAGCCGCCAGGATTTGGCGGGCATGTTCAGCGGGCGGGCTGCAGATGGCCACCAGGTGAACTGCCGGGTCCGCAAGCAGGTCCGCCTCCCCCACTGACCACCGGGCACCAAGCCTTTCGGCCAGGCCCTGGGCGCGCCCACTTCCCGCATCGGCAATGTGCACCACCTTGAACAGGTCCGCCAGGCGCCCCAGCACCGGCAGATGCAGGGCCGCGACGCCCGGTCCGGCCCCAAGAACTCCTACATTCCAAGGCATCATCAACCTCCTCTTTTGTCCATATTATTCATAAGTACGGAAATATCCGGCTATAGTCGCGTTCAACCCCACCTTAGTCCGCTCTTATGTGTGAGAATTGTGATCATGACGACAGAGTCCACACTCCGCTTTGGAGCACAAACGGATGAAGTGACGAGCCTGCTGAGGATCGTCAACCTGGTGCGAACGGGCGAGGCAACAACGCGCCCTGAAATCGGCAAGGTCACCGGGCTGGGCAGGGGCGTTGTCAGCCAGCGTGTGGACCAGGCCATTGAGATCGGCTTTCTCGGGGATGGAGAATTCGGCGCCTCCTCCGGTGGCCGCGCGCCCCGGACCCTTCGCTTCCGCGCGGAGCAGGGACGGATCGTCATATGTGCCCTCGGAGCCGCTCATATAAGGGTTGGCGTCACCGCCCTTGACGGCGACATCCTGGAACACACGCACCGCACCTGGGATATCGCCCAGGGCCCCGAGAAGACCATTGACGCAGTGATGGCCCTCGTTGACGACGTGCTGAAAAAGGATCACCAAGTGCCCGTCTGGGGCGTAGTGGTGGGCCTCCCCGGCCCGGTTGACTTCGCCACGGGACAACCGGTGGCACCTCCGATCATGCCCGGGTGGAATGGATTCGATGTCCGCACGCCCTTCGAGGACCGCTTCAACGCACCGGTGTGGGTGGATAACGACGTCAACCTGCTGGCCCTTGGTGAGCGCGCCCGGCGTCGCGAATCCCTTGCGAACCTCATCTATTGCAAGATCGGTTCGGGCATCGGTGCCGGCCTGCTGTCCCAGGGCAGGATCCACCGCGGTGCCAACGGCGCGGCCGGCGACATCGGCCATGTCCGGGTCTCCGACTCCCATGCCCAATGCCGCTGCGGCAAGATCGGCTGTCTCGAAGCGGTGGCCAGCGGTTGGGCCCTGGTCAGGGACGCGGAAGAGGCTGTCAAGGAAGGCACCCGGAGCTCCCTGGCCCCGCTGGCAAAAAAGGGGACACTGACCCTCGAGGAGATCACCCTCGCGGCCCAGGCCGGGGACCCGCTGGCCATCACACTGATTCAAAAGTCGGCCCGGGTAGCGGGTGAGACCATTGCAGCGCTGGTGAACATGTTCAACCCCGGAATCATCGTCATCGGCGGGGCCATGGGATCGGCCGGCGAAGTATTCCTGGCCGAAGTGCGCCAGCGGGTCTACGAGCTGTCCCTGCCGCTCGCCACCCGCGACCTCACCATCACCTTGTCCGTCAACGATGAGCGCGAACCCTTGCGCGGAGGAGCTGAGCTGGCGCGCGAGCAGCTGTTCGATGTCACCTTCCCGCGCTGGTTTGCTGACGGCAGGCCCTCACCGGAACGGGCCGCTGTCCCCGCATAGGGTCCACCGCGCGGCCTGGGCATAGCCGCTCAGGCCACATCGCGGGAGACGCTGGGCACCGGTTCCCGGTCAAGCTCCAGCCGGGCCTCCAGATGGAACGGCAGGACCAGCGGCGAACCGGGACGCGCCTGAAGGTAGGGCACCAGCAGCTGGAAGTCGACGGCGATGGCGTGCACCCCGCGGGAAAGCTCGCGCCGGCCGGCCAGGACCACCCTGTCCTGCACGAACCACCACCCGGACTCCGCCTGCAATGCGTCCGCACGCACGCGCCGGGCCCCCAGCACCACCGTCAACTCCCCTGGCGCCACCGGGATGCCGTCGACCTCAACTGCGAGCCCAGCCACGCTGGAAAGGGGCATGGAGCGGATCCATGACAGGCCGAGCCGGAGTTCAAAGCCTTCCGGCGTGGCCGTCAGCGCATCTTCGCGCAAAGCGGTTTGCAACATGGCTTCCATCCTTTATCCTAAAAGTGACATAAGTTTGTCATTAACAAGCATAAATGGGAAGGCATCACATGGCCCCCGCACTTCCTCACAACTGGCCCCTCTGCGCCAGCTCGTTCAACTGGATTCCGGAGATCACGGCAGCCCGGCGGACAGCCGCGGACGTTGTGATTGGCATCGCGGATTCCGTGGCGAAGACAATAGAACTCGAACCTGGGCTGCTGTGGCGGTCCTTCCCCGCTCCGCAGGACGCCGAGGTAGACGAACTGCGGGATTCGCTGGCGGCAAGAGGGGGCCGCGTCAGCATCGTTGGCGCCAGCCTCGACGACTTCACGTCCCCAACCGACCGCCGCTCGTTGCAGGAGCGCTTGGACTTCCTGGTCCCCCAGCTCAGCGCCGCCAGCCGAGTGGGTGCCCGCGGGATCCGGTTACCGATCGGACAGGCGGGCACGGAACTGCTCACCCTGCTGCAGCCGCTGCTGCATGAACTCGATCTGGTGCTGTACGAAGAAATCCAAGGGCAGCAGACTCCAAACAACCCTTCGGTGGCACCAGCACTGGATGCGATAGCCGGGCTGGCAGATGACCACGTGCGGGTACTCGTCGACATCAGCATGCTCATGCCGGCCCTTCCCGTCACCTACCTTCATGAGTTGCGGCAGGGCGGCGTTCCTTCCGATCTTCTGGCGCGCCTGGAGAATGACTGGCGCGATCCCGCCACCCCCGATGCCGTCACCGCCCTGCTCCGCGCAGGGAAGGTTCCGCCGCGCATCCACACCCTCTTCATGAACCTGCTCATCCGCTTCGGCCGCAGTGACGCCGCAGATCTGCAGGGCATCCTCCCCCTGGTGGGCGCCTTCCATCTGAAGTTCTGGGATCTGGAGGACGACGGCGGCCGGGTTTCCCAGCCGCTGCATGACCTTGGCAGCCTGCTGCGCGGGACCGGCTTCACGGGCACGCTGACCAGCGAATGGGGCGGCCACGAGTGGCTGCAGGACGACCCAACGGAGATGACGCCCGCCCCCGGGGGCCCGCCCTCACTTGTTTGCGAATTACTTCGTGCTGAATGCGGCGTCGAAAGCTGCGGCGGAGGGTTCATAGCCGGAGAGTCGGCGGACGAAAGCCAGCGCTTCGGGGGCGCCATCCAGCCGGTCCATTCCGGCGTCCTCCCACTCCACGGACAGCGGTCCGCGGTAGTCGATGGCGTTCAGCATCCGGAACGCATCCTCCCACGGCACGTCGCCGTGGCCGGTGGAGATGAAGTCCCAGCCGCGGCGCGGATCAGCCCAGGGCAAATGGGAGGACAGCCGGCCGTTGCGCCCGTTGGACAGGCGCTTCTTCGTATCCTTGCAGTGCACATGGTAGATCCGGTCCTTGAAGTCCCACAGGAACCCCACAGGGTCGATGTCCTGCCACACCATGTGGCTCGGGTCCCAGTTCAGGCCAAAGGCCTCGCGGTGCCCGATCGCCTCGAGGGCGCGCTGCGTTGTCCAGTAGTCGTACGCGATCTCTGATGGGTGCACCTCATGGGCGAACCGGACGCCCACCTCGTCAAAGACATCGAGGATGGGGTTCCACCGGTCGGCAAAGTCCTGGTAGCCGGCGTCGACCATCTTTTCGGAGGCGGGCGGGAACATCGCCACGTACTTCCAGATGGACGATCCCGTAAAGCCGGTCACCGTTTTCACGCCCAGCTTTGCGGCGAGCCGTGCCGTGTTCTTCAGTTCCTCGGCGGCACGACGGCGGACCCCTTCAGGATCGCCGTCGCCCCATACGACGTCCGGCAGGATGCCGCGGTGCCGTTCGTCGATCGGGTCGTCGCAGACGGCCTGGCCCTTGAGGTGGTTGGAGATGGTCCAGACTGTGAGTCCGTGGCGTTCAAGAATGTCCAGCTTGCCCTGCACATAGGCGTCGTCGTCCCAGCGCCAGGGATCCAGGTGGTCACCCCAGCAGGCGATCTCCAGCCCGTCGTAGCCCCATTCGCCGGCGAGCCGGGCCACCTCCTCGAACGGCAGGTCGGCCCACTGGCCGGTGAACAAGGTAATTGGTCGTGCCACGTACTTCCCCTCCTCAACTGGCCGGCACGGGAACGCCGGCAGCGACCCGTGTCCAGACGGAATCATTTTCGGAACTGCGCTCGACAGCGTCGAGCACCCGCTGCACCCTCAGCCCGTCAGCGAACGACGAATGCGGGACGGCGCCGCCCACGATGCCCTCCACGAGGTCCTTGACCTGGTGGGAGAACCCGTGCTCGTAACCGAGCATGTGGCCTGCCGGCCACCACGCCGAAACGTAGGGATGCTCCGCTTCCGTGACCAGGACCTTCCGGAAGCCCTGGCGGTCCGCAGGTGCCGTACGGTCGTAGAACTGGACGCTGTTGAGGTCCTCCAGGTCGAAGGCCAGGGCGCCCTTGTCCCCGGAAACCTCAATCTGGAGCGCGTTCTTCCGGCCGGTGGCAAACCGGGTGGCCTCGAACGACGCCAGCGCGCCGGATTCGAAGCGGCCCGTGAAGATGGCGATATCGTCCACCGTCACCTGGCCGGAGCCGACGCCGGAGCCGACACCGGCAGCGCCGGAAAGCCCGGTATCGGAAGGGCCAGTGCCTGAAGTGGAGCCCTTCAAAAGAGGCCGCTCCTTCACGATGGTGTCGATAACGCCGGACACCTTCTCCAGGTTCAAGCCGGTGACGAACTGGGCCAGGTCGATGGCGTGGGCACCGATATCCCCCAGGGCCCCCGAGCCGGCGCGTTCCTTCTGCAGGCGCCACGCCAGCGGCATCTCCGGGTCCACCAGCCAGTCCTGCCGGTAGGAGGCACGCACCTGGTTGATCGTGCCGACGGCGCCTTCGGCGATGAGGTTGCGGAGGAAGGTGACGGCCGGAACGCGGCGGTAGGTGAACCCGACCATTGCCTGGATACCCCGGGCAGCCGCCCGTTCGGCAGCTTCGGCCATCGCTTCGGCTTCCGCCACGGTGTTGGCGAGTGGTTTTTCGCACAAAACGTGCTTCCCGGCCTCCAGCGCGGCGATCGCGATTTCGGCGTGGGAGTCGCCGGGGGTGACGATATCGACGACGTCGATATCGTCACGGGCGATCACGTCCCGCCAGTCTGTTGCTGACTCGGCCCAGCCCCACTTGCTGGCAGCGGCGGCGACCGCTTCAGCGTTACGGCCGACGATAACCGCCATTTCCGGCTCGGCAGGCAGGTCGAATACCCGCGGCGCCGTCCGCCAGCCTTGGGAGTGGGCAGCACCCATGAAGCCATAACCGATCATGGCCACGCGCAGGGTTTTCATGCGAGCACCACTTTCCGTTCAACCGCGACGCGGTTGCCGACGTAACGCATCGGCGCGATCTGCATATACAGCAGGCGCAGGGTGAGGATGACCTCGACGTCGATCTCCTCGCCGGCGTCGGGGACGCGGTCCAGCGGGATGATCACGTCGGGCTTGTCTGCGACGAACCACAGGGTTTCCCATTGCTCCGGGAGTTCAGCTATGGAGTAGGACTTGTCCTGCAGTTCGAAGCGGAGGGACTCCTTGGGAATCTCCACGCCGTTGACGGTTGCAACGACGTCGTCAACGGCGGACAGCCAGAGGCTGCGGTACCAGGGCAGCTGCACCGATACGGCAATCCCCTCGGGGTGCCTGCGGACGTCGGCGTCCTGGAACAGGGAATTGTGAGTAGCCATGGCTTTCCTTACTTAACAGTCTCGACCAGGGTCGCGTGGGAGTCGGATGCATTTGGATCAACGGCCTCTTCGATGGCATGCCGCATCAGCGTGTGCTGCTTCTTGACGAGGTCGATCGGATCGGATTCGCCCAGGTCGGCGAACGCGTGGCCCTCCCACTCGCTGGACAGGTAGCCCTGGTAGCCGCCCTTGACGAACTGGCGCACAATGCGCGGAATGTCCATCGCGGGTTCATTGCCGTGTTCGTCGATGTCGTAGAACTTAGCGTGGACATGGAAGATCTGCGGCATGATATCCAGCCATTCCTCCGGCGGAACCAGTCCATGCATGTTGAATGCCAGCCGGGTGAACGGGCCCAGGCGGGCAGGATCGAAGTTGTTGGCACTGAGGTAGTCCTCGAACTCCTGGTTGCGCTCCTGCATGGGCGACGGTTTGCGCCAGATCTCCTGCATGACGGCGAAGTGCTCCTCGGGCAGCCCCATTTGCGTCAACGTGCGAAAGAGGGTCGGGGAAAGGCTGTGCATCGTCGAGCTGAAGTCTGCGGTGAAACCGAGCCGGTCGCTTCCCAGTTCCTCGTACATCTCGCGGATCTGCAGGATCTTGGGATCGTTCGGGCCCTGCGGCGCGTGAATTTCGTAGCCGAGCTTCTGGTCGTACTTCTCGGCCAGGGGAAGCAGCCGGCGGAGCAATTCCTTGCCCGCTGAGCGGATCACCACGCGGTGGAAACCAAGCTTGTTAGCCGTGTGCAGCTGCGCGGCGAAGAAGTCGTACTCCTCATCGGGTGTCATGTCCCGGTCCTTGCGGCGGCCCATGTCCAGGTTGGTGCCCACTGCGCTGGGGGTCAGGCCGTAGCGGTCCATGCTGTCGCGCCACAGGCGGACGAAGTCGTCGTCGACGTCCGGGTAGGTGCGCAGCATCTGGGCGATGTTGAACTCAACCCCCGGGCCGAGGCCTTCATCTGCAACAGCTTTGATCAGCGTCTCAGGGGTGTAGAGTCCGGCGGCGAACTCGGAGGTGAGCGAATAGAGGGTGATGCCAAGCTCGATGCCCGAGCCTGCGATGCCTTCTGACATAATTTCTGGTTCCTTCGTTGTCAGCCGCGGACGGGCTGGGCGAGATGGCTGTTGAGGATGCGGCGGGCTTCTGAAGCGTCGGTGATCATGGCCGAACCGGCGTTGGCGGCCGCTGAGCGCTGGACGGCCTGCTCGCCGCGGATGATGTCGAACGGGTCCTGCCAGTTGTTCCAGTGCCAGCCTTCGTATTCGCTGGAGATTGCGCCGGAGTAGCCGTTCTCAACCAGTTGCCGGACAAGGCTCCGGACCGGCACCGAGGGCTCTTCGCCGGTCTCGTCGATGCCGAAGAACTTGCCGTGCACGTGGCGGACCCAAGGCATGATCTCCAGCCAGGTGTCCAGCGGTGCAGGACCGAAAAGCCCTGTTCCGTTGATGGCGAAGTCAATGCCAAGGTCGGGCCGGCCATTGCGGGCCGCCAGGCCGATGAAGGCGCCGAAGCGTTCACCGTGAACCTTTTGCGTGTTTGGCGGTCCGTCGACGTAGAACCCATTCCACAGGTCAACCACCTGTCCGAGAAGTGCCTCCGAAGCCCCACGGCGGCGGTAGGCCTCCAGCAGGGAGGGCGCAAAGCCGGTAACGGTGGCACCCCAGTCGGCGGTGAAGCCGAGCAAGGGGGAATTGAGTTTCTCGTAGCGGTCGCGAAGGGCCAGGACACGTTCGTGGGCGCCGTGCTGGTCCGCGTGGACTTCGAGCGCCAGGGTGACGCCGTACTTCTCGGCCACGGGCAGCAGGCTTTCCATGGCGTCCGGAGTCAGCGATATCTGCACCCGGGCGATCGGGAAGCCGAGCCTGGCGGCTACTTCGATCTGCTTGCGCATGTATTCGACAAGCTCGTCATGGTTCATGAGCCGGTCGCGGCGGATACCGGTGTCAACGTTGACTGCGAGGGAGGTGGGGACCAGGTCAACCTCGGCCACAAGATCACGGAACTGGCCAACGAAGTTGTCATCGATCCGGTCCGGGAAGCCGCGCAGGCTGGAGAATCCGATGACTTCGAGCCCCGGGCCGAAGCCTTCGGCCGCCACTTTGCGGATCAGGCCATCGAGGTCGTACTGCCGGGCGTGGACGGCCCGGGTGAAGCTGTAAAGGGTGACGCCCTGGATCGGCGTGCCGAGGCTGGTCATCGCTGTGCCACCTTCATGGTCTTGGTGTCGTGCTCTTCAATGTGCAGCACGCCGTGGTCGGTGATGATGTAGGGGATGTAGAGCTTCAGGTCCACCCTGACCTCGTGCTCGGTCCGGCTGTCAGGGACGGGAAGGTCGCCCGAAAGGACTGCCGAGTCCAGCGGGAACCACCATTCGCCGGTTTCGTCCACGAGTTCCTCGAAGCTGAAAGTGCGGTTGTTCATGGTCCAGCGCAGTGAGCCCTCGGGGGCGGCGACGCCGTCCACTGTCAATGCAGCTCCAGCGATGCAGGAACCCGGCAGGGCCCGGTACCAGGGGATGCGGACTTCGACGGCGGTACGGCCGTCCTGGGTGCTCAGTGTTCCCTGCTCGATTATGCGGTCGGCGATCATCGAGACCTCCTTGTCTGCGGCATGCCTTGCCTGTGATTGAACGAAATAGCAGCGACATCGCACCACTTATTCATTATTTAGTCAGTCTATTGTCTGATTCAGACATAAGTAAAGAGCTGTTGAGTTCTTCTTTGAGTTTCCGGGCCCCGCGCACTGCGAGCGCCACAGCGGTCAGCGTGGGATTGCATGCCGTGGCAGTGGGAATGACGCCGTTGCCAGCCACGAAGAGGCCGGGGACCTGCCACACCTGGCTGTCGGGCGAACACACGCTCTGGCCGTCGTCCCTTGCACCCATCCTGGTTGTGCCCTGGTAGTGAAGCGATGCGCCGGGCGGCATGACGAACGGACGCTCGTCGAGCGGCTCACCCACCGCCTTGCCCAGGCGGACAATTTCCTGCTTGGCGCGGTCCAGCACCTCGTGATCCCGCCGCGTGAGGCGGTAGTGGATGCGCATGGCGGGCATCCCGTACGAGTCGCGGACACCGTCGTCGAACGCCACCCGGTCCTCGCGCTGCAGATCCTTGGCGCAGAACAGGCCAAGCCCCACGATAGAGCCCGGGACAACGGGGTCATCGTCGGCCAAGGGAACCGGTGACGCATCCAGTTGCATGATCTGGCCGTGGAAGGGCGCCCCGTCCGTGTAGGGAACCCAGGCAACTCCGCTCTGCTCACTGAGCGCGCCGTTGGCGGTTGCCCGGCCCTGCGGAGCGGTGACATCGCGCAGCCGGCTCGCGAACACTACCTGCGCCTGGTCGTTGAGGTAGCGGCCCAGGGCGTCGGGCCGGATCCCGGAAGCCCACAGCAGCTGCGGCGTGCGCAGGGCATCCGCACCCACCACAACGTAGCGGGCCGCCACCTGATGGGTTTCGCCGCTGCGGCGGTCCTGGACTTCGATGCCGGCAGCAGCGCCATCCTCCAGGAGCACACGCGTTACCAGCGACTCATCATAGAGTTCAAACTGCGGATTTTCCCGGGTCACATCCCCCATCACGACGTCGGAACCTGACCAGACCAGGCCGCCGTTCTCCCGCCGGTGCACAGCAAGAGGCATGGGCTGGACGCGGTAGGCGGTGTCACGGCCCGCGTCCACGGCGGCGGCGAGTCGTTCCCGGACGAGGTCAGAGAACGGAGCCCCGTCGAAGGCGCGGGTGGTCACCGCGGGGGCGGCCAGGCCGCCCACGTTGCTGGACATGGCGGCGACGGGCATCCCGTCCTCGCCGGGGAAGGCGTAGCCGTCCTGCAGCAGGTAGGTTCCGGGCCTGGCCCGTCGCTCCCCGCTTTTGACCGCGCCGGGTGAGTTCACCGTTTCGGCACCTGCGCCGGGGCCTTCCGATGCCCGCTGCGCGAGGCTGCGGCGTTCAGGATCCTCAATGTTCTTGACGTGCGCCCCGGGTGGATTGCTGACCGTGGGGCCCACCTCGAACATGGCGATGGTGGCACCAGGGGCTTCCTCGCTGAGGATCCGTGCGTATGCCGCTGCCGTGGGGCCGCTGCCGACGATGGCGACGTCGACCGCAACGGGATACCGGTTACCGCTCACCATCCCGCCACCAGTTCCTGGATGCGCCGGACGGACTTCGCCGAGTCGATCGTGGGGTAGTACTCAAGCCCGATGGGGCCGGCGTAACCGCTGTTCCCCAGGTCCGTGAGCCGGGCGTGCCAGTCGATGGATCCCGAGCCGGGTTCGCCGCGCCCCGGCGCATCGGCGATCTGAACATACTTGATGAGGTCGCCGGCGTTGGCGAGCTCGGCGGCCACGTCCTCGCCCTCGACCGTGGAGTGGTAGAGGTCGTAGAGAACGCCGAAGTTGGGCGAGTTGACGCCCTTGGCGACATAGACGGCTTCCGAGGTCCGGTCCAGCAGGGCTCCCGGGTGGTCAACCCTGACGTTGACCGGTTCGAGGACCAAGGTGATGCCGGAACCCTCGATGTGCGCGACGCCTCGGGTGAAGATCTCGATCAGTTCGTCCAGCTGGTCCTGCCGCTTGCGCCCGCCGAATCCGGTACCGCTGCCCACTACCATCCGGGGGCAGCCGAGCTGCTGTGCCACTTCGACGCCGGCGTCCAGCCCGGTGTAGAAAGCATCGTGGTTGCGGGGCGGGATCATGAACTGCATACGCGGTTCCGCCAGTTGGGAGGTGAGCTGGACTCCGGTTTCCTCGAGTGCGTGCTTTAGGGCCGGAATGTCTTTGCCCGTCGGGCCCCACATTTCGACGGCGTCGAAGCCGGCTGCTGCCGCCGCGCGAACCCGGTCAGCAGCACTTTCGCCTGCTTCGGCGAACAAAAGGTCGATATTGGGCGAAAGTTGGAACATGGATGTCTCCTAGAGAATTGAGATGGTGGTCTAAAACATGGGGTGGTCGTGGACCGGGTGCTCGGGAACCGGCTGAAGCACGTCCCAGTGCTCCACACTCCGCCCGTTTTCGAAGCGGTAAATGTCTGCGACGGCGGCGTCGGCACGCCCGGGACCTGAAGCGCGTACATGCACCAACGCCAGGTCACCGTCCACCAGGATGCGCTGAACCTCGAACCGGGAGTCCGGCGATCCGTCGAACTTCGGCGTCAGCATTCTTACTGCCGCCTCAGGCCCTCAGGAATGGTCGGGTTGTGCTGTCGGTAGTCGTCGGCCACAAGGAAGTCGTAGGCTTCACGTACCCGTTTTTGGGTGTAGAAGATCTCCACGAAGCGCTCGAACGCTGCGCGGTTGTCAACCATCGCCGGTCAGCCCTTCAGGCCGCCGGAGAAGCCCTGGATGAACCGTTTCTGCGCGAACAGGAACAGCGCCAGGATGGGAATCATGGAGACGATCACTATCGCGAAGATCGAGTTCCACTGGGAGACCAGGGAGCCGATGTAGTAGTACATGGCCACCGGCAGCGTCTGGTTGGCGGAGCCGCCCAGGAAGATCAGCGACGTGAAGAAGTCGTTCCACACGATGAGCCCGGCGAAGATGGTGACCGTTCCCGTGGCCGGGGCCATCATGGGGAACACCACCTTGGAGAAAATCTGGGATTTGCTCGCGCCGTCGATGGTGGCCGCTTCTTCGTAGTCCGTGCCGAGGCCGCGGAAGAAGTTTGCGTAGAGGAAGATCGACAACGGCAGGAGCATGCCCGTGTAGAGGACGATCAGGCCCCAAGCGGATCCGGTGAGCCCAAGGGCCCGTGCCCCCATGTAGAGCGGGACGGCGCCGAGCTGGCCGGGGAGGATGATGGCGATCAGGAAGAGGTAATACGCGCCCTTGCTCCAGCGTCGGGTGCTTCGGGAGATGACATATCCGGTGATGGAACCGAGTGCGATCAGCCCCACGATGCTGCCTGCGGTGATGATGGCGCTGTTGACCAGGCCCATCACCACGTTGGAGTTGCCGGTGGCGGTGAGGACGTCGATAAAGTTGCTGAAGTCGGGGTTTGTTGGCGGAGCCAGGGCCGAGGTGGTGAACAACTCGCTGTCCGGCTTCAGAGCAGTTGTCACCAGGAAGTAGAACGGCGCGAGGAACACCAGTGCGAGAGCCCATAGGCCGACTTCGCGGAGCAGGGTGAGTTTTGTGTAGCGGAACATGGCTTAGTCCTCAGGGTTCGAACGCGTCAGCCGCTGCTGGAGAACGGCGAAGATCAGGATGATGGCGGCGAGCACCAGGGCCAGGGCGGCACCGCCCCCGAAGTTCCCGAGCGCAAAGGCCTGCTTGTAAACCAGCGTGGCCAGCGTTTCCGTCGCTCCGGCCGGTCCGCCGCCGGTGAGCGCCATGATGGGATCGAAGACGCGCAGCCCCTGGACGATTCCCAGCGTGGTGGCGATGGCGACGGCGGGGCGGATGGCGGGCAGCGTAACGTTGCGGAACCGCTGCCACAGATTGGCACCGTCAATGGCCGCCGCCTCCTCCACTTCCACGGGGACACCGGCCAGGCCGGCCATAAAAATCACCATGGCAAAGCCGGTGGAAGACCAGACCAGCACCACCAGCACGGTCCAGATGGCCCACTGCGGGTCGGCCAGCCACGGCTTGGCCTGGTCGCCGGCGCCTATTGCCGTAAGGAAGGCATTGAGCGGACCGTCGAAGTCGAAGATGTATTTCCAGATGTAGGCCGTGGCTAGCGGGCTGAGCACCACCGGCATGAAGAAGAGGGTCCGGAGGATGTAGCGCGTCTTGACGACGCGGTTCAGGCCCAGCGCAATAACCAACCCGGCGATGTTGCCCAGGAGAACCGAGCCAAAGGCCAGAAAGAGGGTATTGGAGAGGGCTCCGAGTTTCGTGGGGTCCTTGAAGATGGCCTCAAAGTTTGTCCAGCCCGTGATTTTGAACGAGCCGATGCCGCCGGGGACGGGTGTTCTCACCCGTCCCCGGCGTCCGCTTGCCTCGCCGGGGTGCTTCAGCTGCTTCGCTTTTCGGTTGCATCGTCGCAGTCATTGGTATTCCTTGCTTGTCCCTTTGAGTCGTCGGAACGTTGATGGTCAAGAACTGTTACTGATCCCAGGCCGCGTCCATGGCCTGCAGGACCTGGTCAGGGCTCTTCTGGCCGGTGATGATGCCCTGGACCCCCGTGGCCAGTGCGTCGTAGACGGCGGAATTCGGCCACTGGATGTTGGGTAGGGGGCCGTATTTGCCGTCCTTCATCAGGCCGCCGACGTTCTTATAGGCGCCGCCGTCGAAATCGTACTTGTCGAGTCCGCTGACCGGCAGGGCACCGTCGATTTCTGCGAATGCCTTGGTCTGCTCAGGCTGGGCGGCCCAGTCGAGGAAGGCCTTGGCAGCGTCCTTGTTCTTGGAGGCCGCGTTGATGGAGAAGGCGTAGTTTGCGCTGGCAAATACGTAGCTATTACCTGAGCCCTGTTCCGCCGGGAACGGCCGAACGGCGAATTGGGAGCCCCCAGCGGCGGACTGCAGCTGCTTCCAGCTTGGCGCCGGGATGAAGCCGCTCACGGACGTTCCGCTGGCAAGCCCCTTGGTGATGGCATCGAAGCCGCCGCCGGCAGCACCCTTCTGGAAGCAGCCCGCGTCCTTCAAGGTATTAACTGCTTCGAGGGCTGACTTCCAACCGTCCGAGCCGGCGAAGGTGGCTTCCTTGGCAGCGCGCTTATCGTTCCATTTCGGGTCTTCCGCGTAGACGCGCGAGGCTGCCAGGGACATCGCCATCAGCCCTGTGTTGGGAGGGGCTGATCCGGCAAGGGCAAAGAGGGATTTACCGGAGGACTCCAGAGCCTTGCACTGCTGCTGGAGGGAGGAAAAGTCGGCAGGGAAGCCACCGGCTGCAGCTGCAGCCGTCTCATTACTCACCAAGGCAGAGATCGTAATTTCCGTGGCCTGGCCGTACACCTTGCCGTCGGTTCCAAAGGTGCTGGCGCTTCCCTCGGGGAGCAGTTGCTTCGCGGCATCGTCAAGCGGTTCAAGGAAACCTGCCTGGACGAGCGGCAGGATGCTGCGGCCGGTGCCGGAGCCGGGTGAGGTCACTACGACGTCTGAGGCGTTTCCGGCCTGGAGCTGTGTGCGCAGGGTCTGGTCGTAGGAGTCGTTCGGCTGAGGATTGAAGGTGATTTTCACGTTCGGGTGTGACTTCATGTAATTTTCTGCCAACACCTGGAAGGGGCTCTCGATGGTGTTGGATGTCGCGAAGGACAGTGAAAATTCCTGGGAACCACCCGAAGAGGAGCTGCTGCCGGTGGAGGCCGAGCAACCGGTAAGAATGAGTGCTGCGACGGTGGGGACGGCGAGGGCGCCGACCTTCAGGCCTGAATAGCGACGGTGCTGTGTCATGTCCAGCCTTTCTGACTTCATTGTCCAAAATCCGGGTGTCGTGACCCCGGTCACTCACAAGTATGCAGGAGATGTGCCTAAAAGACACATAAGTCTTTGCTATGACGGACATAAGTTTAACGGGGGTCCGCGGAAGGTCCATCCGGATCCCTGATGGCTTCGCCTACGTTATTGATCCCGCTGATAAACTCCCTTGAAACGGTTCCACTTCCAAAGGATCGCTGCGCCGTGACGAAACATGTCCTGCTTTCCCGTCTCGACCTCAACCTGCTGATCTCGCTGGATGCGCTCATTACCGAGCGAAGCGTTACCAGGGCGGCCGAGCGGCTCCACCTCAGCCAGCCGGCGCTCAGCGCCTCGCTCGCCCGGCTCCGATCCCACTTCGGGGACCCGATCCTGGCCCGCCGCGGCAATGCTTACGAGCTCACCCCCTTCGCCCTCCGGCTCGCGGAGCACACCACCACCGCACTGGAGGCCGCACGCCGCGTCTTCGAAAGCCAGGCCACCTGGGAGCCCACAGAATCCGAGCGCGAGTTCTCCATCTACGGCTCGGACTACGGCTTCACCACCATTGGCCGGGTTGTTTCCGAGCTTGCAGCCGAGCGCGCCCCGGGTGTCCGGTTCCGGTTCATGCTCCACAATCCGATGGTGGTGGAGGATGCAGCCAACCGCCTTCGATCGGTGGACGGCATGGTGATTCCCCACGGATTTCTCACCGGGCTGCCCTACCTGGACCTGTGGAGGGACGGCTGGGTGGCCGTGGTCTCCACGTCCAATGAAGCCGTCGGCGAGCAAATCACCATGGAAAACATCGCTGAACTTCCCTGGGTGATGACCTATCAGACGCGCTCAGCCTCAACCTCGGCGGAACGGCAGATCCAGCAATTGGGCGTTGAGCCCCGGGTGGACGTGGTTGTTGAAAGTTTCCAGTCCTTGCCGCACTTTGTGGTTGGGACCAACCGGATCGCGCTCATCCAGGCGGCCCTGGTGCCGTTCGCTCTGCGCGTGGGCGGGATCCGGATCCTGCCACTGCCCTTCGATGCCACGCCGCTGGTTAATGCCTTGTGGTGGCACCCCGTGCACAACCGCGACTCCGAGCATGAGTGGATGCGGGGCCTCTTCAAGGAGGCTGCCGACATCGTGGCAGCCGCCGCTACCAAGGAAGCCCCTTAAATACCTCGATGCCCGGCCGGTAAACGGACGGGCATCGAGACTATGGGACGTCGGTCTTTCAGGTCAGGCTGATGCCAGCGCCGTCCGCATGCTCTTGCGGATAAGGTCATGCTGCTTCCGCACCAGCAGCAGCGGATCCACCTCACCGAGCTCGGCGAAGGCATGGCCTTCCCATTCGCTGGACCAGTAACCGCGGTAGCCGCCTTCGACGAATACGCGGACCAGTTCCGGATAGTCGATGGCCGGCTCGTTGCCCTGCTCATCAATGTCGTAGAACTTCGCGTGGACGTGCATGATTTGCGGCATGATGTCAGCCCACTCCTTCGGGCTGACGTGGCCGTGCATGTTGAACGCCAGGTGGGCGAAGGATCCAAGCCGGGCAGGATCGAAGTCACGTCCCCGCAGGTACGCAATGAACTCCTCCTGCCGCACCCGCATCGGTGCCTCAGTGCCCCAGATAGCCTGCAGCCTTTCCACAGCTTCATCGTCCAGCCCGGCACGGCGAACCGCGCGCAGGAGCGTGGGAGACATGCTGTGCATGGTGGAGGAGAAGTCAGCCACGAAGCCCAGCAGCGGTGAATCAAGCTCGGCGTAGACGTCGCGGACCTTCATGATCTCGGGCGAGTTGGGTCCCAGCGGTGCATGGATCTCGTAGGCAAGTTTGAGTTCGAGGTCCTCGGCGAGCGGCAGCAGCCGGCGAAGCAGCTCCGGCTTAGCGCTCTGGATGCGGACGAGCGGGAAACCGAGCTTCTTGGCGCCGTGGAAGAGTGTCTGCGTGAACTCGTACTCCTCGTCCGGGGTCATGTCGCGGTCACGGCGGCGTCCCATGTCCAGATTGGCGCCGAAGGAGCTGGCGGTGAAGCCGTGCTTGTCGAAGGCGCGCTGCCACGAGCGCACGAAGTCGTCAGTCACGTTGGGATAGGTAGGCAGGACCTGCGACGCCACAATCTCGATCCCGGGGCCGATGCCGAGCTCGGCCACGCGGTTCAGCAGACCGTCGAAGTCGTACCAGCCGGCCCGGAATTCGGCGCTTGCCGAGTACAGGGTGAGCCCCAGCGAGAACGGATCTTCCTCCGCTTTCGGTGGAGGCGGCGTGACCGCCGTCGTCAGTTCCGGTGCCGCCGCAGCCCTGTCCGTGACGGTCAGCTCCAACGTCTGGTTCACGAAGTTGGGAACGTACATGCCGGGACCGCCGTCCTGGCCGGGAGCAATCTGCATGTACGGCAGGCGCAGCTCACCGATGAGCCGGACGGTGTGCTGCTCGCCCAGGGCAACAGGGCTCTCCGTTGTGGCGATGAGCAAGGGATGTTCCTGGAGGTACCAGAGAGTTTCGCTTTGGGCGGGCAGGTCCGGGAGCGCATAGCGGACACCGCCCAGTTCCAGGGACAAGTTCCCGGCGGGGATATCCTGGCCGTCGACGGTGAGCCGCAGGCTGGAGACCGAGGAGAGCCACAGACTCCGGTACCACGGCAGGGTCAGGGCAAGCGCGAGACCGTCGGGATGGGTGCGGAGGCTTGCATCGTCAAGAAGTCCGTTTGGCATTGTTGCTCTCTTTACTGGGAAAAGGGGATGGGTCAGGTAAGTTCGCCGGTGATGCGGCGGATCAGGGCGTGTTGGCGCCGCACTTGCTCAATGGCGCGCCATGGCGCGCGTTCGCCTTCATATTCACTGGAGAGATAACCGGTGTAGCCGGAGTCCTTGAGGGCCTTGAGCACGGGCAGCCAGGGAATCTGCTGGTCTTCCAGCTGCTCATTGATGTCGTGGAACTTCGCCTGGACGAACACCACATACTGGGCGATATCGGCGAAGTCGGCGGGGTCGACGCCGATGCCGTCGAGGAAGGCTGGCCGGGTCTCGCGGGTCTCACCTGCGCGCAGCGGAATGGGCCGGTCCTGGAATATTCCGGTGTCGATGAGCAGGCCGAAGTTCTTGGTTCCAGTCCGTTCGATGAGGCCGATGTAGTCCTCGACGACGGGGTGCCTGATGGGCGTCGGAGAATGAATCTCCGGGCAGATGATGATCCCCAGCTCGTGGGCCAGATCAAGGGAGCGTTCCACGGACTCGGTCCAGATGGGGTCTGGGACCAGATCGCTGGACACCACGCCGATCTTGGGGCGCACGAAGCCGAAACCCAATTGGCTGGCAAGCCGCAGGTCCCGCTGCAGGGCCTCCGCACCCTCGGGGACCGTCATGGTGCGGCCCGGGTGAAGACGGGTGTCAATCCAGGAACCGTAGTTCGTCGGCTCCAGCGAATACTTCTCCAGCAGGCCGAACCAGTTATCGATCCAGGCCGGGGACGGTTCCGGATAGTTGGGAACGTGGCCCTCGCCGAGGATCTCGACGCCGGTGGCGCCCACGTCAGCGACGGCGGCCAGCGCCGCCTCAAGGTCCATCACCGTGCCGTAATCGCCCATAAAGCTGTAGAGGGAAACGCCGTAGCGGAAGGTACCTTCGCCGCCTTCCGGTGCGAGCGTCACCTTGCGGCTGGTCCGGTGAGTGGTGGGCTGGTGCTCGACTGGTATGTAGGACATCCGCAGCCGCAGCTCGATGGAGAGCTCGTGGACGCCCTGCGGCAGGCCGCCATCGTGGGGAACGGTGACCACTGCCGCTTCCTCAAGGGGCCAGCGAACGCCATCACCTTCCCAGAGCTGCTGCAGGGTGTAGGTCCGCCCGCCGAAGGTCCACAGCGGAACGTCAGGTCCGACGTCGACGATGCCGCCAACTCGAACGGCGATGCCATCGATGAGGGACGCGGCCATGCCCCGGTAGGAAGGCATCCGGACCCGGAACTGAAAGCCGGTTACACGTCCGCCGTCCGTTACGTTGCGGAAGCCAACGGACTGGATGAGGTCTCTTTCGAGAAGCATCATTGCTCACTCTCTCTAGGTGCAGAGTCCAGAGTAGCAATCATTCTGTCGCTTTTACACCTAAGTGAGCGCCTAACCGGCAAAACATGCCAGGGGCTCGCCGGGCTGGCCGCTTCGAGGGCCTCAGTTCCTTTCGGCCCGTTCCGCGAGGACGCCGATGGCCAGAGAGAAGCGGCCAGGTAACGGAGAAAGTGCCAGACGGAGCCAGATGGCGTCCGAGTACGCATCGAACCGGGCTGGACTGACGCGCAGTTCCTCGGCCACGGCCAGCACCTGCGTGTGAGCCGTCAGATAGCGTGCCGGCGTCATGCGGTTATTTCGTAGATGAAGCTCCAGATGGACGTCCAGGCCGGCCAGATCCCGGGCGGCCTCGTGTCGGGCCGTACTGTCGAAGTCCAGCAGTCCGGGCGGGATGTCGCCGTCAGGAACGATGATTTGCTTGTCGTACAGGTCTCCGTGTGCCCATACCACCGGATCCGGTACCGTCCGTATCAGGTTCATGGCCACGTGCTCTACAGCGGCGCGCAGGACAGCGCGCTGAGACGACAACTCGGGGACGTTTTCATTGTGCCGCAACCAGTCGTCCACCCGTCGGCACACCTTCGTGGCTTCCCACTCTGCTGAACGGAGCGGAAGGCTGTCGAGGACGCCTCGTGCTGCTGGACCATGGGAGCCGTTCAGTTCTGCGACCCAGGCGCGCGACCATTTTTCCCATGCCCTGGCGAACGCTTCATCGCAGACGGCCGCTTCCACCCGGCCCAGCTCATTCAGAGTCGGTCCCGGCATGGCGCTGAAAACGATGACGTCCGCTTGGGAACTCTGACGAAGGATTCTGGGCGTTGTGAAGTTGCCGGTGTCCAGTAGGACGTCCATTTGTGCGCAGCGCTCGGCCGGTACGACGGCGCCCCCGGGCCCGAAGATCTTTATATAGCGGCCCTCCGCCCGGACGACAGCCTGGTGGTACGGCCAATACGAAATCAATTCCCCCTGCTGCGCTTCCCCCCGCAAGGCGGGAAGTCCCGGATCGTCCAACGGGATAAGTTCGAACTGCCCGTGACGCAAATAAGCTCCCCGGMCGCCGGGCACTTCCGGCGTCCGGACCTCTAGTACAAATTCTCCTGGTGTCTTCTCTGGCCAAGCCCGCTGAACCAGCCAGGAAGTGCCGGTATCGTCGTCGGCAGACGCCGGAACGGCAGAGGGCCAATCCATGGAATCAATACCATGGACCGGCGGAGACACCAGCGAGTGGTTCGACGCAGCAGATTGACGCGTTCCAGGCGTGCCGTGCCCCCGAACAGTAGCCAGCCATGCTCCGTCCATCCATGTCCCTTCCCCATACTCAGGCTCTTCCGGTGCAAGCCGTTCGTGTCTCCAGCGTGAACTTCAACAATGAGGGAGGGATGAAACGGTCATGAAGAAACTTTCATCAAGGCCTTCTTCCCCGTCCATTCGGCGTCATGCGTCGCATGATCGCCAGAGCAAGCAGACCCGACGAATCCGTCCGGTGAGGCGTGATTGACCCGGGCTGAGATGGGCGTGGGGACAGTGGGCCGAATCGCGCTGGTCCTGGCCGATCCGGCCTTTCAGGGTCACGGCTTAGGGTCACGGCTCAGGGTCGCGTCGGAGGCAGGGGTGCAGGCCAATGGCCGGCACATCCTTCGAACCTTTCATTGGACGGGGAGGGGAACATGGAGCGCCGATCCTACGCCGCGATGAACAGTGCCCAGTCAGGAAGGGGATCCACGGGTAATGGCTGCCCGGCCTCTCCGGGTCCGACCGTCTCCCCTGGTCCGACGTCACCGGCAACTACGTCCGGCTCGTCGGGCGGTTCCAACTCCCGGCCTTCACCCGCGTGGCCGGGGTGCTGCGGCCAGCGTGGTGGTTCCCAGTCTTGTTGTTCGCTTGGATAGGAGCGTCCCGCAGGTGAGATCCAGCTGGGTGGCTGGTCCCGGGTCGCGTCAACCGGCCTCCATGCTGTGGTGTGTCTGAGCCGGTGGTGCCGCCGGCATGGCTGGCCCAGGTTAGTGACGCCGGTGCCGCCTCCCTCGGACCAAGCCAACAGATGATCCGCTTCGTTATCCAGGGAATGGTTATTACAGCCCGGAAAAGGGCACCGGCCGTCCCGAAGCCGCAACCATTGGCGCATCGCCTTCGGAACCCGGTAGCTGGTCCGTCCGATTTCCAGCGGCGCTCCGCTGCGCGGATCGGTCAGCACACGCAGGAACGATCCGGCACCGTCCCCCACAAGCCGGCGCGCGATGCTCGGCGGAACGGGACCATACCCGTCCAGCGTGGCCGGTTCATTCACGGCGCCCAAAAGAGACAGCACCGGCACGGTCACCAGGACCTGCGCCTTGGGTGACGGAGTTCCTTCCGCCACCCCCGCCAGCAGCCAGTCAGCGGCGACGTCCGCACGGAGCTGGGTCAGGGTCCGGGATTCATCCGGCTCCTGCAGGGCACGCGCCGCTTCCGTGGCACGGGACCATGCAGCCACCGCCACATCCGCAGTCAGATAGGCCGAGAGCCAGGCCATGCCGTCCCGGTCCGGCACATATTCCAGCCGACGGTCCTCCACACCCTTGCTGTGGCGCGCTTCAATGCTTACGGGATGGTGCAGCTCACGCCATCTGCGCGCTTTGGCCCGGAACCTGCCCGGGACCAGCTCCCCCGCGGGGCAGCCATGCGCGGCAAAGGGAGCTTCGGGGTCCAGGAAATGAGCCTCCAAAGCAGCCGTCGCGGCGGGGTCCAGGCCGGACGTTTCATCACACATCACCCGCGCGTGTTGCCATGAAATGCTCCCTGCCTGCAGCGCAGACAGCGTCAGGGGCAGCCCGGTGGTCAGGGTGGCTGACTCCGCCAGGAGCGCCGCCGCCGATCTTTCACTCACGGTCAGGACACAGGCCACCTCTGCTGTGACCGCCATTTCCTGGGCGGTGCGCTCCTGCGGGGAAACGGCTGGGCCCGCCATGGCGACGGCAGCGCGGGCATATCCGGCGGCGAAGTGCGCTTTCAGCGCGGCCAGCCTGGCTTCCATGCTGGCCACCTCAGCCATACCGTCCAGGCATGCGTCCGCTTCGTCCCGAAGAGGGTCGGCGCCAGTCGAGTCCGCGTTCCCGGCTCCGCGACCGGCAAATGCAGCCAACCTGGCAAGGGAAGCCTCCATGGCCTCCAACGTCTCCGCAGCTGCTCTGCCTTCCATACCCACAGCATGGCAGGAGCCACTGACATTTAACGCCGGCGTCAGAGTTGCAGACGACGTCCGTCATCCAGGATCTGCCCGATCCCGAACTTTCCTACGCTGGACATCCGCGGATTATCGTCGGAGTTGCTCAGCATGGCGGTGGACAGGATAAGGGCCCAACCGCGGGCCCGCACCCAGGTGTCTTCATCCACTGCGGAGCCAAAGGCGCCCATGAAGCGGTGGCGAGTGCCGGCGTCGAACATCAGCCACCCCACCGCAAGATCGACAGCCGGGTCCCCTGCCCCGACGTCGCCGAAATCGATGACGCCGGCCAGGGAGCCGTCGTCCGCCACCAGGATGTTGCCAGGGTGGAGGTCCCCGTGGAGCATCATCGCCGGACCATCCAAGGCTTTGGCGGCACAGGCCTGCACCCACACTGCTCTCAGCGCTGCCGCCTGGGGGTAGCGTTCGTGGTCCCCGAGCCGTTCCACCAGCACAGCGTCACGGTCCGTCAGCGGCACGCCCCGGAAAGGGTTGACCGGGACGCCGGTTTCGGCGGGTACGTGAAGGGACAGCAGGAAATCGGCCAGGCCTTTAGCCGCCGGCCCGCGGCCTGCCGGGCCGACGTCGACCGCAGCGGCTCCGGGGACCCACCGCACAATGCTCCACGGCCATGGAAAGTCCGACGTCGGCCTGCCGGCATGGACGGGGACAGGAACCGCAACCGGGGAGCGGCGAGCTATGTCGGGAAGGTAGCGCTGCTCATGCAGTATCAGCGGAACGGCCTCCGCCCTGCGCGGCAGCCGGACGGCCAGGCCGTCACCGAGCCGGAAGGTCGCGTTGTCCCAGCCGTTCGCAATCCGCGCTAGGGGGCGATCGCCAAAGTCGGGCCGCTGATCCCGGACGAGGCGCTGGACCACTGCGTCACTCACGTCCACCGTAGCTGGCGGCATTCGAGCCATTCAGAGACCCGCCTTCCTTCCGTCTGCGATGCAGTCCGGTCCTTTCCCTTGTCCGAATATAGTTCAGATCCCAAGAGCGGGCGGGGTACAAAACGAGGAGATGGAATCGGTCGACGGCGGGACTCCCTGCCGTCGACCTGGGGCAGCATGAAGTTGCGGCTCACTCTCCGGCGGGGACCCCCGGATTCTCAGCGGTCAGCCCGCGCCCTGGCCCTCGCGGGCCACCTCCTCCATAATCCTGGCTGTCGGCGCTGCCGTCATCAGCTGCCCGATCACCTCGGGCTTGTCCCATACCTGGCTGCGCAACTTGTCCAGAAAGCCGGTCGCGGCGTCCTTGGCGTCGAATTCAAGGAGCACGCCAACGCTGTTCTGGTCCTCGGTACCCCGAACAAGCGAACAGACCGGGGGCCCGAGGCTGCGCGGGCTGCGGGTTCGGTGCCGAAGACTCTCCTAAAAGCCTCGTAGCCCCGGACCGGGTAGCTAATCTGCAGCGTGATCATCGTCGTTCCTTTCCCTCGGGCGGCGCCAAGCTAAACGTCGGACCGCTGAAACGGCGGCATTCGCACATACGATCAGAATGAGCGGACTGCTTGGGGCGATGACTGAGTCCCGCCAACCGAGGCGCTGGCTGCTTCGCCGTTCCTGCGCACGACGCCGCACGCCCGGCCAAATTCCCTTGCCAATCGTTCCGATAATCGACGTTACGTCAAGCTGGCGCGTGGGATGAGCCCTAGAGACCTCCCTCCAGCCCCTTTCCAAAGCCAGGCGGCCGGATCGCCCCGCCGGCTCGCGGGCGCGATCACGGTGCGGTTATCTCCAGCCACTCCAGGCTGACGCGTTACAAGTCGGCCGTTCATACGCTCCTTGACACCCCAACCCAATGCGGGATATGTTCTATCTCACATCCACTAACGCGCGTTAGTAACGCGCATCAGTAGGTGCGGCTAGACTCTCATCCAATATTCACCCCTATTACTAGACATCGGACGGTCAATGGAGACGAACCCACGGCAGGCCAAAGTGACGATGCAGGATGTCGCGAACCATGTCGGAGTTTCCCGGACGACTGTTTCCTTTGTCCTTAATGGTGGAACGGGGAACGGAATTCCAGAAGAAACCCGTGACCGCGTCCACCAGGCTGTGAGCGAACTGGGCTACCGCCCGAATGCGGGAGCCCGCGCGTTGGCTTCCAAGCAGACCAAGCTCTACGGGCTGATCACGGAAATCGTGATCGCTCCTTATGCCGCCAACATTGTCCGCGGCGCCGAGGAACAGGCCGCGCGGGAGGGTAAGACGCTTCTTATAGCCAGCACCGACGGCAGCAGTGACGCCGACCGGCGGGCCATCGAGACGATGCTCGAGCACCGTGTCGAAGGTCTGATCTACGCCACAAGCTGGCATAGGGGTGTGCGGTTGCCTGCTGTTGCGGAGGAGGTGCCGACGGTCTTGGTTCACTGCTTTGACGAAGCAACAAAACTGCATTCCGTCATTCCGGATGAGGCTCAGGGTGGCTATGTTGCCACGATGAGGCTTATCGGGGCCGGACATGACCGGATAGGGCTCATCAACCTTGATCCCGTCATTCCGGCCGCCATCGGCCGCCGGGCTGGTTATGTCCGAGCACTTGAACAGGCAGGCATCGGCCTGGATGAGAGCTTGGTGATCAACGAGGACGGCGAGGCAGACCAGGGCTACCGCGCGGCAGTTGCCCTCCTGGATGGCAGCCGGCCACCTACCGCGATCTTTTGCGCCACTGACCGCATGGCCATGGGCGCTTACGACGCCATCAAAGAACGAGGGCTCCGTATTGGTGACGATATCTCCGTGGTTGGCTTCGACAACCAGGAAGTCATCGCCAACTATTTGCGGCCCAGCCTGACGACAGTCGCACTGCCGTTCCAGCAAATGGGGGCAACCGGCGTCGCGATGCTGGCCAAACTGGCAGCGAACCGTGATCTGGCCCCGCTCCAACGCATTGTCGAGTGCCCTCTGGTGGAGCGTACATCTGTGCGCCTGCCGGTCGCGGCGTCCTGATTTCCATTCCCCGCTAACCTCCCCACTCCATTTCACTGACGAAACGAGCTCCCTCATGCCCAAAATCCACCCCAAAAGGTCACTGACCGTTGTTGCGGCCACACTGGCGATCGGCGCCCTGGCCCTCACCGGCTGCGGCGACGGAAACACATCTGGAAGCACAGCAAAGGGTGGGAGCGCCTCCAACGGGCTCCTGACAATCCCCCGGGAAGACACCGCAACGTTCACCAGCAACTTCAATCCGTTCTCCCCGAACGCACTGCCGATGACGCAGCAGTCGGTCTTCGAACCCCTGCTGATCGTCAACCCTGTCAAGGGGGAACCGGTCCCCTGGCTCGGGGTTTCGTGGAAAGCAGACGAAGACGGCAAGGGCGTGACCTTCACGCTCCGCGACGGAGTTAAGTGGTCAGACGGACAGCCACTGACCGCCGACGATGTCGTGTACACCTTTGACCTCCAGAAGAAGATCCAGGGAGGACTCGACTATCTGGCCAAAGTCTCGGCCGTAGATGCCCACACAGTGCGCTTCGATTTCAACAAGGCCTACTCCCCCGGACTTTACGAAGTCGGCCAGCAGGTCATCGCCCCTAAGCATGTCTGGTCCAAGATCGCGGACCCGGCAAAAGCCACCAACGACAACCCGGTGGGCACCGGCCCTTACACACAGGTCTCCCATTTCCAGACACAGTCATTTGAACTGGATAAGAACCCCAACTACTGGCAGCCGGAGAAGCAGCAGCTCACCGGCATCAGGATGCTGGCCTTCGCCGGCAACTCAGGGGCCAACCTCGCCCTGCAGAACGGCGACGTGGACTGGAGCGACCAGTTCATCCCCAACGTTCAGAAAACCTATATCGACAAGGATCCGGCACACCGCCACTTCTGGTACCCCACCACCGGTGGCACGATCAACTGGCAGCTGAACACCACGAAGGCTCCCTTTAACGATCCGGTCGTCCGCAAAGCACTCAGCATGGCCGTGGACCGCGATCAGGTCGACAGACTGGGCATGGCAGGCTACACGCATCCGGCCGACTGCACCGGCCTCAGCGACACCTACGCCAGCTGGCGCGACCAGGGCATCGTTGACAATTGCGATTGGACCAAGCTGAATGTCGACAAAGCCAACCAGCTGCTCGATGACGCCGGCTACAAGAAGGGAACCGACGGCATTCGCACCCTCAAGGACGGCAAACCGTTCCAGTTTAAGTTCTCTGTAGGATCGGCATCTTCGGACTGGCTTTCCGTCGGCCAGATCATCTCTAAAAACATGGAAAAACTTGGCGTGAAAGTCGAGGTCAACTCCCCGGACTGGTCCCAGGTCGTGTCCGGCTACACTGACGGATCCTTCGACAGCGGCATCGTCTGGAGCAACGCCGGCGCGACGCCGTACGAATTCTACCGCGGCGTAATGTCACAGAAGGTCGTTGTGCCGGTCGGTGCAAAGGCCAATGAAAACTACCACCGCTTTGGCGACGCGGATGCGACCGCGACCCTGGACAAGCTGGCGGCAACGGTAGAGCCGGCAGCGCAGAAGACCCTCGTCAATTCCCTGGAGGCACGCTTCAATGACGTAGCCCCGGTGATCCCGCTGTTCTCCGGCCCGGCGTGGGGCGCCTACACCGATCAGCGATTCACGGGCTGGCCGAGCAATGACAACCCGTATGCGACTCTCTCGGCACGCTCCGCCACCACAGTGCTGGTTCTGACCTCACTCAAGCCGGCGCAGTAGCCATCTGGTGGCTGTTCGGGGCAACCGGACCCGGACAGCCACCATGGCCGCCGCACAGACGGCACCTGCACCGTTTCCACCTGCCGGACCCGGACCGATCCCCGGGCGGCGCAACAATCATCAAGAAAGAAGCGGAATCATGGTATTCCTCCTCCGCCGCCTGGGGTTCTACATCATCGCCTTCTGGGCCTGCATCACCTTGAATTTCTTCCTCCCCAGGCTGATGCCCGGGGACCCTGTCAGCCGAATGTTTTCCCAAGTGCAGTCTCAGATGCGCCCGGACCAGGTGGATGCGCTCCGGCGGCTCTTCGGCCTGGACGACCGGCCCCTGTGGGAGCAGTACCTCGCCTACATCGGCAACATCTTCCGCGGGGACATGGGCATCTCGCTCTCCCGGTTCCCTTCCCCCGTTTCGGAGGTGATCGCATCACAAATCGGGTGGACCCTCCTGCTGGGCGGCACCGCCCTGGTTATTGCCGTCATTCTGGGCAATTTCCTCGGCATTCTGGCAGCGTGGCGTCGCGGAAAGTTCCTGGATTCGGTCTTTCCCCCGTTGCTGATCTTTGTCGGATCATTTCCCTATTTTTGGCTGGCCATGGCCGCTCTATATCTGTTCGGGATAACCCTGGGCTGGCTGCCCCTGAGCCATGCCTTCTCCACAGGCCTCAGCCCCTCGTTCTCCCTCGAATACATCAGCGACGTAGCCACTCACCTCATCCTTCCGGCCCTGACCATCGTCCTGGTCTCCATCGGCGGCTGGATGCTGGGGATGCGCAACACGATGATCGCCACCACCGCTGAGGACTACATCACGATGGCCCGGGCCAAGGGACTCCGTCCGGCACGGATCATGTTCCAGTACGCGGCCCGCAACGCCATGCTGCCCTCCGTGACGTCGTTCGGCATGTCCCTTGGATTCGTCGTCGGCGGCGCTCTCCTCACCGAAACCGTATTCGCGTACCCGGGCATCGGCTACCAGCTTCTGACCTCCGTCCAGGCGCTGGACTACCCGCTGACCCAAGGCATCTTCCTCACCATTACCGCCGCCGTGCTGGCAGCTAACTTCCTGGTCGACATCATTTACGTACGGCTGGACCCCCGGGTCCGGGTCAGCTAGAAACAGGTCCCCCATGTCACTTACAGACTCAACACCCGCCACAATCACCGCGGCCGGCAACCCCACCGTTCAGATACCTGAACCTCCTTCCCCCGGACGCCTGGTTCATGGAGGATTCGTCCACGGCATCCTCACGAACAAGAAGGCCCTCTTCGGACTGGCCATCCTGGTGCTATTTGCCCTCCTGGCGCTGCTGGCCCCTCTCCTGGCACCGGGGAACCCCTCCGACTTCGGCCCCGAAGCATCCCTGGCACCATCCGCGGACCACCTGCTCGGAACCACTTCCAAAGGCCAGGACGTGCTCGCCCTCACCCTGTGGGGATCGCGAAGCTCATTGGCCGTCGGATTCACCGTAGGTCTGGCGGCGACCTTCATCGGCTGCCTCGTCGGCATAGCCTCCGCGTACTTCGGCAAAGCCATCGACGAACTGCTCTCGCTGCTGACCAACATATTCCTGCTCATCCCCGGGCTTCCGCTCCTCGTGGTTCTCGCCGCATTCCTGCCGCCGGGGCCCGTCACCGTCGTCATCGTCCTGATCATCACGGGCTGGGCAGGCAGCGCCCGGGTCCTCCGCTCCCAGGCCCTGTCCCTGCGCAGCAAGGACTTCGTCGCTTCGGCAGTCGTGACCGGCGAGAAAGCATGGCGCATCATGTTCCGGGAGATCCTGCCCAACATGGCCTCCATCGTGATGAGCACCCTGCTGGGCTGCGTCATCTACGGCATCGGCGCCCAGGCAGGCCTGGAGTTCCTGGGGCTCGGCGACACCGGGTCCGTCAGCTGGGGAACCAACCTCTATTGGGCAAACAACGACGGCGCGCTCATGACCGGCGACTGGTGGGTGCTCCTGCCCTCCGGCGTCGCCATCGCCGTCGTCGCATTTGCCTTGGCCATGATCAACTACGCCGTTGATGAAATCACCAACCCTCGCCTGCGCGTGGAAAAGAAAGGCTGACAGATGGAAACCCTGACTGAACTGGAACGGGGAAACATCGGTCCTGCCGCCGCCGGCCCCGTGCTGAGCGTGAAGAACCTGCAGGTCCAATACACGGCGGAAAGCGGAAACGTCACCGCCGTGGATGGTGTCAGCTTCGACATCGGCGCCGGAGAAGTGTTCGGCCTCGCCGGTGAATCAGGCTGCGGCAAGTCGACCATCGCAAACGCGATCATGCGGCTCCTGCAGACCCCGGCAAAAATCACAGGGGGCTCCATCGAGCTCGCCGGAAGAAATCTCCTGGACCTGGGCGAGGAAGAACTGCGACGTACCCGCTGGCGCGACGTGGCCATGGTCTTCCAAAGCGCGATGAACTCCCTGAACCCCGTCATGACCATCGGAGATCAGATCGTCGATGTCTTCACCACGCACGAAAAAATGTCCAAGCAAGCCGCCCGCGAACGCGCCGTGGAGCTGCTGAAACTTGTCGACATCAGCCCGGACCGCCTCAAGTCCTACCCGCACCAGCTCTCCGGCGGAATGCGTCAGCGGGCAGTGATCGCGATAGCGCTGGCGCTTAAACCCTCTCTCCTCATCATGGACGAACCCACCACTGCCCTGGACGTGGTCGTTCAGCAGGAAATCATGCACCAGATCAAAGAACTTCAGCAGCAGCTGGGTTTTTCCATTCTGTTCATCACCCACGACATCTCACTCATGGTCGAGCTCTCCCACCGCATGGCTGTGATGTATGCAGGAAAGCTGGTCGAGGTCGCTCCCTCCAAGACGATGCTGGACAACCCGCTTCACCCTTACACGAACGCACTGATGGGAGCGTTCCCTCCGCTGACCGGACCGAGAGTGGAGCTGATAGGTATCCCGGACGCCCCTCCGAACATGGCCCATCCTCCCACCGGGTGCCGCTTCCACCCCCGGTGCCCGCTTGCTATCGACTCCTGCCGCACCATCGAACCGCCGCTCCTTCCAGGAGCCGAAAACCACGAGGCAGCCTGTCTGCTCGTACCCGGATATGTCGTCCCCCGCGAAAGGTCACGCCGATGAGCCCCGCATACAGCACCTCATCCCTCCCAGGAGCGGCGACCGCGCCCCTGGTTCAGGTACGCAACCTGAGCAAGGACTATCAGCTTGGAAGTTTCCCGTTCCGTTCGACCGTACGTGCGGTCAACGACGTCTCCTTCGACATCAACCGCGGCGAGATTGTGGCACTCGTCGGGGAATCCGGCAGCGGAAAGAGCACCATCGCCCGGATCCTCGCCCGCCTCGAGCAGCCCACAGGCGGCCAGCTCATCCTCGACGGACAAGACATATTTGCCACCGAACGCCGCCGGGCGTCAATGAGATACCGCAGCAAGGTCCAGATGGTCTTCCAGGACCCCTTTGGATCCCTCAACCCGGCACACCGCATCGAGCACTTCCTGACGCGTCCCCTGCAGCTTCACGGAGAAAACGACAGCCCGCGTGCCCTCAAACTCAAGCTGCGTGAACTAATGGCAACAGTCGGTCTGGGCGAGCAGATGCTGGACCGATACCCCCATCAGCTGTCCGGCGGACAGCGGCAGCGCGTCGCCATCGCCAGAGCCCTGGCCGTGGAACCGGAAATCATACTGGCCGACGAACCCACCTCGATGCTCGACGTCTCGGTCCGCATCGGAATTCTCAATCTGATGCGCAAACTCCGCGATGAACGGGGCGTGTCCATGCTCTACATCACCCACGACCTCGCCTCCGCACGCTACATCGCGGACACAACCATGGTGATGTGCGCCGGGGACCTGGTCGAGGGTGGCGAGAGCATCGAGCTGATGGCCGCCCCTCATCACCCGTACACACAGTTGCTGCTCTCCGCCGTACCCGACGCCCGCAGGACCCAGACCGTCCGCCCACCGAAGAGGGACGCCAGAGGGCGGAACGCTGCCCGGGGCACCGGCGAACGGATCACCCTGAGCAAATCCCATTGGGCACTCAAAGTGCCGGAGCCTGCCCACTGACGGTCCCAAATCCGCCGTCCGAGAGGCCGCTTTACCCGCGGAATCAGACCCGCACAGCTCCATTGGCTGCCGAAAACCCAGAAAGAATCCCATGATGAACCCCTCTGCTGCACTGTCCGCCCTACCCGAGGTGGTCGTTGTCAGCGAAGCACTTATCGATGTGGTCCACACGGGGAACGGCGTCACCGAGCACCCGGGGGGCTCCCCCGCCAACGTGGCCTACGGACTCGCCCGTCTCGATGTTTCAACCGGGTTCCTGACATCAATCGGTACCGATAGCCGGGGAGTTGCCATCAGCAGCCATCTCAGCGGTGCAGGTGTCTATATCCTCCCGGGCTGCCAGTCCGCAGCGGCTACATCGACCGCCACAGCAACACTGGCCGACGACGGGGCGGCAACCTACGCTTTCGACCTCGCCTGGGAACTCCCACCGGTTGCCCCGACGTACTTCCCCACGCTCCTGCACGCCGGGTCGATCGCCAGCTTCCTCGCCCCGGGAGCCGCGGGTGTGAAATCCCTCCTGCAGCACTGCGCAGGAACCAGCACCGTCACCTATGACCCGAACATCCGACCAGAACTGCTCGGCAGCCATGGCGGCCCTCATTCTGGGGCTGCTGACCCGAGGAGGCGAGGGCCTGGCTCCGCCCGTTCTTGAACAGATCGCCCGCATGGCATCCATGGCAGCCGCCATTACGGTGGGCCGTCCAGGGGCGGACCTGCCCTCCTTGGCTGAAATGCAAGCCCTGGTCAGCTGACCTCCACTTTCCGTCTTCAACACCGCGGCCAATCTGACGATCACCGTCAGATCCTGGCCCTTTCCTTGCCCCATTCCGAACCTGAAACGAGTGCACCTCCCATGACGGCCGTGACCACCACACACCCGGAAGCCTTCCGGCCCGCCCTGCATTACACAGCCCGAAACACCTGGCTCAATGATCCCAACGGACTGATCTACCATCAGGGCCTCTACCACCTCTACTACCAAAACAACCCGTTTGGAGACACCTGGGGAAACATGTCCTGGGGCCACGCGACGTCGGAGAACCTCACCGACTGGACCGAACAGCCTGTCGCGATTGCCTGCGACGAGCGGGAGGACATCTTCTCCGGCAGCATCGTATTCGACAGCCAAAACAGCAGCGGACTCGGCACCGAATTGGCGCCACCGCTGGTGGCCATTTACACCAGCGCCTACAAGGCGCCTTCTCCGCTGCACGGCGTCCAGGCGCAATCACTGGCCTACAGTCTGGACGGCGGCTTCACCTGGAAAAAATACGCTGGCAATCCCGTACTCAGCCGCAACTCGGCCAACTTCCGTGACCCCAAGGTTTTCCGCTACGACGGCGGGGCCGGCTCCTACTGGGTAATGGCGGCCGTCGAAGCCCACGACTACAAAGTAGTCCTCTACAAGTCCGAAGACCTGAAAACGTGGGAACACCTCAGTGATTTCGGCCCCGCCAACGCCACCGGCGGAATCTGGGAGTGCCCGGACCTGTTCGCTTTGCCGGTGGACGGCAATCCACTGGAGCTGAAGTGGGTTCTGACGGTGAATCTGAACCCCGGCGGCCCGAACGGCGGTTCAGCCGGGCAATACTTCACAGGAGACTTCGATGGCGTCCAATTCATCTCCGACTCCACCATCACCAGCGGGGAGCAGGACCCCGACCGCCTACAGGAGTACAACTGGCTGGACTGGGGACGGGACTATTATGCCGCCGTCTCCTTCAGCGACGCCCCCGACGGCAGGCGGATCATGGTCGGCTGGATGAACAACTGGGACTACGCCAATCAGATCCCGACTTCACCCTGGCGGAGCCCCATGTCTCTGCCCCGGGAACTCTCCCTGGCCACCGTTGGCGGCCGCACCAGACTAATCCAGAACGTCGTCGAGGAAGCCGTATGCCCCAATCAGGCGCCGGCAGTTCAGGACGGCCCCATCCATCTGGCAGAGGAAACGCGCCCGCTCCCAGCCGCCACGGGCACGGTTCAGCTCATCGAAGCCGAGTTCACGCCTGGGACGGCCGAAGAATTCGGCCTCATCGTTCGAGGGAGCGGCACGGAAGGAACCCGAATCAGCATCAACCCCGCCCAGGGCCGACTCATCCTCGACCGGACCGCCTCCGGCGACACCGGCTTCCACGATGGATTCGCCTCCGTCGATACCGCCCCCATCAGCGCCCGGGACGGCCGATACGGCCTGAAGATCTACGTCGACCACTGCTCCGTTGAGGTCTTCGCCCAACACGGCGAACTCGTGCTTACGGACCTGATCTTCCCGGACGAAACAAGCACCCGAGTCTCCATTTACGCCCGCGGCGGCTCGGCCACATTCGAGAGCCTGAGGATCACTCCCCTGGTATAGGCCGGCATCCCACACGACGCAGCCGCACGCCGGAATACGGCCTTGGCAACAAGATATGGAAGGCACCCCAGCATGGAATACCGCAAACTTGGTTCATCCGGGATGTACATCAGCGAACTGGCCTACGGGAACTGGGTCACCCACGGTGAGCAGATCGACCAGGACGAGGCCACGGCCTGCGTCCGGGAGGCGCTGGACCTGGGCATTACCACGTTCGACACCGCCGATGCCTACGCCGGCACCCGCGCGGAACACACCCTCGGTGAAGCGCTAGCCGGTGTGCGGCGCGAAAACGTCGAGATCTTCACCAAGGTCTACTTCCCCACCGGCGAGGGCCGGAACGACCGCGGGCTGTCGCGCAAGCACATCATGGAATCCATCAACGGCTCCCTGAAGCGGCTGCAGACCGACTACGTGGACCTCTACCAGGCCCATCGCTATGACTACGAGACGCCGCTGGAAGAGACGATGCAGGCCTTCGCCGACGTCGTCAGGCAAGGAAAAGCCCTGTATATCGGCGTCTCCGAATGGACTGTGGACGAAATCCGCGCCGGCGCCGCCCTCGCCCGGGAACTGGGCATCCACCTGGTCTCCAACCAGCCCCAGTACTCCCTGCTCTGGCGGGTCATCGAAAAGAAAGTCGTCCCCACCTGCGAGGAGCTGGGCCTGGGACAGATCTGCTGGTCACCCATGGCCCAAGGCGTCCTGACCGGAAAATACGTTCCCGGCCAAGAGGCCCCGGCAGCATCCCGCTTCACAGGCGAGAACGGCAAGATCAAGTCAGACAACCGCTACCTGACCGAAGACATCCTCAGCCGCATCCAGCAGCTCAAACCGCTCGCCGCTGACGCCGGCCTGTCCATGCCCGCACTCGCCGTTGCCTGGGTACTGCAAAACCCCAACGTCTCAGCAGCCATCGTCGGAGCCTCACGCTCGGACCAGCTCAAAGACACCGCAACCGCAGCCGGAGTGAAACTGGACCCCGCCCTGCTGGCACAGGTCGACGAAGTCTTGGACCCGGTCATTGAACGTGACCCCGCAAAAGTGGAGTCATTCCCGGCCCGCCCATGACATCGCGGGTAGCTGTGACGGACGAGCACATCGGTTACGGCAAACACGATGTGTCCGCCCGCGCCGGGAAATCCGGCAACCGCGACCGCTCCAAGACCGTGATGACTGAGATCGGGCCGGGCGAGATCCCAATTGTCGCTGATTCCGAAAGGCTCTCACGGCCGGGAAATCGCGGCGCACTTCGCTGAGGTGTTCGGTCCAGGCCATCAAGGGACACTATTTAGCGGGCTTCCCGGGTCATTGGGGGGATGGCCGAGTGGCATAACCGGCTGCGGGCTCTGCGGTGGCCTTCATCGTCCGCTACACGTCAAGATCCGCTCCGGGCCCACCGCTATACGGACACGCCCGGGAGGGCTCCGATTGCCATATTGAGTTCTTCCAGGGTTGGGGGGGTCGCTCCCGGGCGCTGGACGGTAATGGCTGCGGCTGCAGCTGCGGTGTGTCCGAACTGCTCCAGGACAGCTGGGGCGAAGCATTCGGTTCCTCGGGTGAGAAAGCCCAGAATCAGTCCTACGATCCCAACATCAGACCAGCCCTGCTCGGCAGCCACGCAGAAGCGAAAGCCACCTTCGAAGCGCTCGTGCCACTAACCGACGTCGTCAAACTCAGCCACGAAGACGCCCCTCCACCGGACCGCTGACGCCGTGGCCCAGGCCATCAAATGGCACTCGGGGGCCTGGTATTCGACTCTGTGGAGGTCGTTGATCAGCCCCCGGGTTGATTGATGAAGCATGAGACTCGGAAGTCTGTGACTAGGGGAGTCTGTTAGTCCTTTCCCGCAGACCGATAGCGGATATTGTGTAAGGTTGGTGCGCCCAGAAGCGATCTACTCGTCCCCGCATCGAGCCCGACGGAAAAATGTTGTAGCGCCGCTAAACCTCCGCCACCGGAGCCGCGAACTGCGCCGCGTACAGCGCGGCGTACGCGCCGCCCGCCTCCAGCAGCGAAGCATGGTTCCCCTGCTCCACGATCTGGCCGGCCTCCATCACCAGGATGAGGTCGGCGTCGCGGATGGTGGAGAGCCGGTGGGCAATGACAAACGAAGTCCGGTCGGACCGCAGCGCGCTCATCGCCTTCTGCACCAGCACTTCAGTCCGCGTATCCACTGAAGAAGTCGCCTCGTCCAGGATCAGCACGGACGGCCGGGCCAGGAACGCCCGGGCGATGGTCAGCAGCTGCTTCTCGCCGGCGGACACGTTGGAACCCTCGTCGTCGAGCACGGTGTCGTAGCCCTCCGGCAGGGACCGGACGAACCGGTCCACGTACGTCGCCCGCGCCGCCTCCAGGATTTCGTCCTCCGAAGCGCCGGGCCGGCCGTATGCGATGTTTTCCCGGATGGTCCCGCCGAACAGCCAGGTGTCCTGCAGCACCATGCCCATCCGCGAGCGCAGCCCGTCGCGGGTCATCGCGGTGACGTCCACGCCGTCCAGCGTGATCCGGCCGGCGTCGAGCTCGTAGAAACGCATCATCAGGTTCACCAGGGTGGTCTTGCCCGCGCCCGTCGGGCCCACAATGGCCACGGTCTGCCCCGGCTCCGCCACCAAACTCAGGGAGGAAATCAGCGGCTTGTCCGGCGAATAGGAGAAGGACACGTCCTCGAACACCAGCCGCCCCCGGCCACCAGAAGGCGCCTCGGAGGGAGAAGGGTCGGGCGACTGCTCGTCCGTATCCAGCAGCTCAAACACCCGCTCGGCCGAGGCCACGCCGGACTGCAGCAGGTTCGCCATGGACCCCAGCTGGGCCAGCGGCTGGGTGAACTGCCGTGAGTACTGGATGAACGCCTGCACATCACCAAGCTGCATCGCCCCGGAGGCCACCTGCAGGCCGCCCACCACGGCGATCCCCACGTAGACCAGGTTCCCGATGAACGTCATGGCCGGCATGATCAGGCCGGAAATGAACTGCGCGCCGAAGCTCGCCTGGTACAGCTCCGCGTTCTTCTGCCGGAACCGCTCCTCCACCTCGCGCTGCCGGCCGAACACCTTCACCAGGGCGTGCCCGGTGTAGGTCTCCTCAATCTGCCCGTTCAGCTCCCCGGTATGCCTCCACTGCGCCACGAACAGCTTCTGGGAGCGCTTGGCGATCACCGCCGTCGTCACCAGCGTCAGCGGAATGGTCACCAGCGCAATCAGCGCCAGCGTGGGCGAGAGCAGGACCATCATCACCAGCACCCCGGCCACGGTCAGCACCGAGGTCACGGCCTGGCTGATGGACTGCTGCAGGCTCTGGGAGATGTTGTCGACGTCGTTGGTCACCCGGCTGAGCAGCTCGCCGCGCTGCACCGAGTCGAAGTAGCGCAGCGGCAGCTTATTGATCTTCGCCTCGATCCGCTCGCGGAGCCGGAAGACCGTGCGCTGCACGACGCCGTTGAGGATGTACGCCTGCATCCAGCCGAACACCGATGCCAGCACGTACAACACCAGCGCCCACAGCAGCACGGTGGCCAGCGCGGTGAAGTCGATCCCGGCGCCGGGGGTCAGGGTCATGGCGCTGAGCATGTCCGCCTGCTGGGTCTGCCCGGCGGCGCGCATTTGGGCGATCACCTGGTCCTGGGTCTCCCCGGGCGGCAGCTGCTTGGACACGACGCCGGCGAAGATCAGGTTGGTGCCTTCGCCCAGGAGCCGGGGCCCGATCACTGAGAACGTCACCCCGACGACGGCGAGCACCAGGACCAGCGTCAGCCACAGCCGTTCGGGCCGCAGCTCCCCCAGCAGCCGCCGGGCAGACGGTCCGAAGTTCATGGCCTTCTCGGCCGGGATGTTCATCCCGGCAAACGGGCCGCCCGCCGGACGGGGAATCCGCATGGGGGTTTTCGCCCCGGGAGCCCCGGGGGCCCCGGGGGCCCCGGCGGCAGGAGCGACGGCGGGGGCCGGCGTCGGCGCCTTGTCGGTGCGGCTCATGCTGCCTCCTCCGCTGCGAGCTGGGAGTTCACAATCTCCTGGTACGTCTCTGATGCCTCCAGCAGTTCCTCGTGCGTGCCATGCGCGACGATCCTGCCGCGTTCGAGCACCAGGATCTGGTCCGCGTCCACAATGCTGGAGACCCGCTGGGCGATGATCACCATGGTGGCCCCGGCGGTGTGCTGCTTGAGCGCCTGCCGCAGCCGGGCGTCCGTGGCGGTGTCCAGCGAGGAGAAGGAGTCGTCAAAGATGTAAAGCTCGGGCTGTTTCACCAGTGCCCGGGCGATCGCGAGCCGCTGCCGCTGGCCGCCGGAGACGTTGGTGCCGCCCTGCGAGATCGGTGCTTCCAGCCCGCCCTCCAGCTCCTCCACAAAATCCTGCGCCTGGGCAATCCTCAGGGCCCGCCAGAGCTCGTCCTCGGTGGCGTCCGGCTTGCCGTAGAGCAGGTTGCTGCGCACCGTGCCGGAGAACAGGTAGGGCTTTTGCGGGACCAGGCCGATGTGCCCCCACAGCAGGTCCGGGTGCAGCTCACGGACGTCCACGCCGTCAATCCGGACTGAACCGGAGGTCGCGTCGAAGAGCCGCGGCATCAGGTTCACCAGGGTGGTCTTGCCGGAGCCGGTGCTGCCGATGATCGCCGTCGTCTGCCCCGCGCGGGCGGTGAAGTTCACGTCCTGGAGCACCGGCTGCTCGGCACCCGGRTAGGCGAACCCGACGTCGCGCATCTCCAGCTCGCCACGGGCTGCCCGCCCGGCCGCGCGCGAAACCGGGCGCAGCGGCGGCCGGACGCTGGATTCGGTCCCGAGGACCTCGCCGATCCGGTCCCCCGAGACGGCGGCGCGCGGGATCATGATCGCCATGAACGTGGCCATCATGACGGACATCAGGATCTGCATCAGGTAGCTCAGGAACGCGATCATGGTGCCCACCTGCATGGAGCCGTCCTCGATCCGGAACGCGCCGAACCAGATCACGGCCGTGCTGGAGACGTTGAGGACCAGCATCACGGTGGGGAACGCGAGAGCCATGAGCCTGCCGGCGCGCAGCGCAGTGTCCGTGACATCCTCGTTGGCGCGGGCAAAGCGGGCCGTCTCCACGTCCTCCCGGACGAAGGCCCGCACCACGCGGATGCCGGTGAGCTGTTCGCGCAGCACCCGGTTGACGGTGTCGATCCGGGCCTGCATCACCCGGAACAGCGGCACCATCCGCAAGATGATCGAACCCACCGCGGCCAGCAGCACGGGGACGCTGACGGCGATCAGCCAGGACAGCTGCAGGTCCTGCCGGATGGCCATGATCACCCCGCCGATGCAGAGCATGGGCGCCGTAACCATGAGCGTGGCGGACATCAGGACCAGCTGCTGGACCTGCTGGACGTCGTTGGTGGAGCGGGTGATGAGGCTGGGCGGGCCGAACCGGGTGACTTCCTGCTCGGAAAACGCGGCGACCCGGCTGAAGATAGCACCCCGGACGTCCCGGCCCAGCGCCATCGCGGCCTTCGCCCCGAAGTACACGGCCACGACGGTGCAGATGACCTGCAGCAGCGTGACCGCCAGCATCAGGCCGCCGACGCGCAGGATGTAGTCCGTGTCCCCCGTCGCCACGCCCTGATCGATGATGTCCGCGTTCAAGGTGGGCAGGTACAGCGAGGCAATGGACGCCGCCAGCTGGAAGACGACGACGGCGAGCAACAGCCGCCGCTGCGGCCTCAGGTATTCGACGAGCAGTTTCCAGAGCATCCGGTCTCCACTTCATGCGTCACAGACTGTGTCACACAGAACGATGTGAGGGTCAGTCTACGTCCGGCCGCCGGGAGATAGCTGGGTTCCTCTCAGGGCGAATCGGGGGCGGGCCTGCGGCGATGTTCAAATGCGCGGTTTGCTTGCCGGGCTGCGTTTGCTTGCCGGGCTGGTCTGCTTGCCGGGCCTGCGGCCCGGGTGTAGCTTGATGCGGATGCTGCGCATTGGCTCGATCGTCATCCGGGTGGACAACCTCGAACGCCAGATGAGTTTCTGGCAGGCAGCCCTGGGCTACGAGCCCCGGTACGAGCCCGACGGCGACTTCGTGATCCTGCAGCCGCCGGGCGGGGTGGGCACCTGTGTCTCCCTGGACCGGGTCCCCGCGGCCGTCCAGATTCCCCCGCGCCTGCACCTGGACCTCTACACGGACACCCAGGACGCCGAGGTGCAGCGCCTCCTGGACCTGGGCGCCACCCGGATCGAATGGAGCAAGCGGCCCACGGACGCCGACTACGTGATCCTGGCCGATCCGGAGGGCAACAGGTTCTGCGTGGTGGACACCGCCGGGACCCGCTGAAACCTGTTGCTTCGCAGGGGAACGGTGTGCCAGCCTCGAAGTGATCCCGTCGCCGCGGCGACGACGGGCAACGGAGAAGGAGCACGGCATGGGACTCATCCATATCGACCTGTTCACCACTCTCGACGGCGTTGCGCAGGCGCCCGGCGGCCCGGACGAGGACCCTGCCGACGGCTTCGCGTTTGGCGGCTGGCAGGCGCCCCTCATCGACGAGGTCGTCGGCGAGCAAGTCGTCTCCGGGATGGCGGGGATGGACGCGCTGCTGCTCGGGCGCCGGACCTACGACATTTTCGCCGCGTACTGGCCGCACGCCAACGGTGACATCGCGCGGCTGTTCAACCGCATCCCGAAATATGTGGCTTCGCGCCAGTCGCCGGCCCTCGAATGGGCTGACTCCACGCTCCTCGGTCCTGATACCGTCGCCGCCGTACGCGAACTGCGCGACCGGCACGAGCACATCCACGTGATCGGCAGCCTCGACTTCGTGCAGACCCTGTTTGCCGAGCGGCTCTTCGACCGACTCACGCTCTGGGTGTATCCGATCCTCCTCGGCGGCGGAAAGAAGGTCTTCGCGGACGGGGTGGTTCCGACGAACCTCAGGCTCATCGAGCCGGTCGTCGCCTCATCGAAGGGCGCGGTGCAGCAGCGCTACGCGCTCGCCGACGGCACACCTGGCGTCGGCGATATGTCGGCCGTGACCCAGGAGGGCTAAAGCGACACGCCCGGGCCGGGGCCTGTGCCGCCCAACTAGCCGTTCAACACCACGTTCAGCGGCGGCTCGCCCGCCAGCATGATCTCGATCTGCCGCTGCAGCAGCCGGCCCATCCGCGGGCGCATCGCCGAGCTCGCGCCACCCACGTGCGGGCTGATGATGACGCCCGGGGTCCGCCAGAGCGGGTGGTCCTGCGGCAGGGGTTCGGGATCAGTGACGTCCAGCGCGGCGCGAATCCGGCCGGAGGCGGTGTGCCGGACCACGGCCTCCGTGTCCGCCACCGGGCCGCGGGCCACGTTCACCACCAGGGCGCCGTCCGGCATGGCCGCGAGGAAGGCGTCATCAATCAGGTGCCGGGTGGAGTCGCTGAGCGGAACCCCCACCACCACGATGTCGTGCCCCGGCAGGAGCGTGTGCAGCTCCGCGATGCCGTGGATCCGGCCGCGGTCATCGGTCCGTTCGGTGCTGGCCACCCGGGTCACGGTGGTCTCGAACGGCAGGAGCCGGTCCTCGATCGCCTTACCCACCCCGCCGTAGCCAACAATCAGGACGCGGCGGTCGGCCAGGCTGGCCGTGGGCCGGGCATCCCACCGGCCTTCCTGCTGGTTCTGGATCAGGCGGGGCAGCTCGCGCTGGCTGGCGAGGATCAGGGCGAGCGCCAGCTCCGCGGTGGAAGTCTCGTGCACGCCGGACGCGTTGGCGAAGACCCGCCCGGCCGGCAGGAACTCCGCCACGCCGTCGTACCCGATCGACTGGCTCTGCACCAGGACCGTGTCCACATTTTCCAGACCACGCAGGACCGCCGGCCCGCCCATGGACGGCGGGACCACGATGTCGATCCGCGGCAGGGGCGGCTCACCGGCGAGGTCCCACTCCAGGACAGTGACGTCCGGGTGCGGCTGAAGGTACTCATGCAAGGTGGGGTCCGGCAGGCTGACAGTAATTTTCCGGGTCATGAATGCCAGCGTAGTAGAGGCACCGACGCAGCCGCTCACGGGCCTCACTCGCCACGGCCATGCGGCAGCGGTGGACGCCCCTGCCATCGGGGCGCCTTTCGGGATAGGGTCCACAGCAACGGGCGTTGGGGTGCCTGTTGAAGTAGGAGAGCAGACGGGAAGGTGGCGCGAATGGCGGCTCGGATCGGGATCATTGGCGGCGGGATCGTGGGTATGGCGATTGCCCGCGCCCTGGTCCGCACCGGGGGCTTTCACGTCACGGTTTTGGAAAAGGAACACCGCGTGGCCGCGCACCAGACCGGCCACAACTCCGGGGTGGTCCACGCCGGCCTCTACTACCAGCCGGGATCGCTAAAGGCCGTCCTGTGCGCCCGCGGACGGGCCCTCACCCGCGATTACTGCCGCGACAAGGGCCTGCCATACCGCGAGCTCGGAAAGCTGGTGGTCGCCGTGACCGAGGCGGAGCTGCCGCGGCTCGACGAGATCGAACGCCGCGCCCGGGAGAACAGCGTTCCGGGGGTGAAACGGCTCACCGGGGCAGAACTGCGCGAGATCGAGCCGCACGCCGCCGGCGTCGCGGCGGTCCACTCCCCACAAACCGCCGTCGTGGATTACGCCGCCATTACCGAGGCCATGGCACAGGACGTGCGGCTCGGCGGCGGATCGGTGCTGCTGGGCCAGGAGGTGGTGGCCGTCAGCGACGCGCGCGGCACCGTGCACGTCTCCACGGCGGCAGCCACGCATGCTTTCGACCGGCTGGTGGTGTGTGCCGGGCTCCAGTCGGACGTGGTGGCACGGATGGTCGGGGCCAGCCCGTCGCCCGCGATCCTGCCGTTCCGCGGCGAGTACTGGGTGATGGCTGCCGCCAGGAGCCACCTTGTGCGCGGGATGATCTACCCGGTGCCGGACCCGCGCTTCCCGTTCCTGGGCGTGCACTTCACCCGCGGCGTGTACGACGACGTCCATGTCGGCCCCAACGCGGTGCCGGCCCTGGCCCGGGAGGGCTACTCATGGACCAGGGTGTCCCTGCCGGACACCCTGGCCTCGCTGCGCTGGCCCGGCGCCGCGGCCCTGGCACGGAAGCACTGGCAAATGGGCGCCCGGGAGATCTCGGCATCGCTGCTAAAGCCCCTGTACTTCCGTCAGGCCCGGCAGTTCCTGCCCGAGCTGGAATCCGGCGACCTCGCACGGAAGGCCGGTGCCGGGGTCCGGGCCCAGGCCTGGGCTGCGGACGGCTCCCTGCTGGATGACTTCGCCGTGGACCGGCTCGGCCCCATCACCCTGCTGCGCAATGCGCCGTCCCCTGCCGCAACCTCCGCCCTGGCGATCGCCAACTACGTCCTGGAGCATCACCTCCAGATCGCCCCGAACCGGCTGTCGGCCTAACCGTCTGGGGTCTGCAGACCCGGCCAGAACGACGCACTAGGCCGCGCCTACCGTCAAAAACACCCCGGTTTTGATAGAACTTGCTGTGACCCCACATCGAAACCATCGGCCCGGCACCCGTGACGGGCATCCCGCTGAGTCCGGAGAGGCCCACGCACATGACGAATCCGGGCCCCCGGCCGGCCGCTCCCACGCACCGCAGGAACGTGGTGCTCGTCTGGGCCGCCGCGGTGCTGGTGCTGGCCGCCGTCGTGGTCCTCGGCGCGATCCGCACCGCACCCGGCAGCGATTCCCACACCCGTGACTTCCTGACCCGCGACGTCCTGACCGGTGACGTCCTGACCGTCGCCCAGCAGCAGGAGCCGGGTCCGGCGGAGACCGCACCGGCAGCCCCGGCCGCCGCCGTCGACCTTCCCGCCGAGATGCAGCGGATCATCGGCGCGCACCCCGATCACCGGATCGGCGTCGCCGTGCTGGACACCCGCGACGGCCAGCTGCAGAGCTACGGCGACGTGGCACCGTATACGGCGGCGAGCACCGCGAAGGTCCTGACGGCCGCCGCCTACTACCACCTGGTGGAAACCGGCGATAAGTCACTCGATGCTCCCCTGGGCGCGTTCAATGCCGCGTTCCAGCTCAAAGCCATGATCAACACCAGCAGCGACGACTCATGGCTCCTTCTGATGCGGGACATCGGCTACCCCAACCTCACCGCCTACGCCGCCACCCTCGGCATCACCTACGATCCCGAGCAAAACCTGGTGGCCCCGACGGACATGGCGCGGCTCCTGGCGCAGCTCACCACGGGCAAGCTGCTCAACGCCGATCACACCGCGGAGCTGCTCGGCTACATGCAGCACACCAATGACGAGGACCTCATCCCGGCCGCCGTCGCGCCCGGCATCACGGTCCACCACAAGTACGGCGTGGTGCAGGGCTACGTCCACGACGCCGCCCTGCTCAGCGCCGCCGACCGCTCCTACGCGGTGGTCATTTACACGTGGGGCCCTGACGACGCCGACAGTGCGGACCGTCTGGACCTCATCCACGACTTGACTCGCCAGCTCACCGGCGCGCTTTTTGGGCGGTGATGGTGAGGTCCCTGTTAATAGCCTGAAAATCAACCGATCAAAGGTGGCGCAGGCTCCATTACGGGGGCAGGATGAAAGAAGCGGGAATAGTCTCAGCCGCAGCTGCCCGATGGAACCCCACGCCGTGGGGCCGTCCTCTGGAGGAGCACCAGATGTCCATTCCTTCTGAATCAAGAACGTTCAGTCGCCCCGACGCAGGGGCCTCTTGTCCAGCGCGCGGTCCAGCACGTCCCGCCGCGCCGCCCTGACGGGTCCGCACCAGCTCAACCGCCGGCCCCACACAGCGGGGCACGGGTCCGGCCCGCACTCCGGGCTGATCGAGGCTGCTGGGGCCCCGGAATTCCTCCCAGTCACAGGTAGGAGACGCCGCAGTATTGGAGCAGGCCTAGGATCCCGCGAAGAGGACCGTGCAGATGCGCGGCTAGGGGGCCTTCCGGAGCCGGGCTGTCCAGGGAGTCACCTTGACCCGCATCCTCATTGCAGAAGACGAAGAACGCATCTCCCGCTTCATCGAAAAGGGCCTGCGCGCGGCCGGCTACGTTCCCACGGTGGTCGCCGACGGCGTCACGGCCGTGGACTACGCCTCCAGCGGCGAATTCGATCTCCTGCTCCTGGACATCGGACTCCCGCGCCTGGACGGGTACGCCGTCCTCGCGGCACTGCGCCGCGGCCAGGTGGGCATCCCGGTCATCTTCCTCACGGCCCGCGGATCATCCAGCGACACCGTCGCAGCGCTGGAGGGCGGCGCCGACGACTACATCGTCAAGCCTTTCCACTTCGAGGAACTCGTGGCCCGCATCAAGGCCCGGATCCGCAAGTCGGACACAGGCGATGTGCTGGCAGGAAGCGTTATGCGCTACGGGCCCCTGGAACTGAACCTGCTCACCCACTCCGTCAGCGTCGACGGCAGGATGGTGGAACTCTCCGCCCGCGAATTCGCGCTGGTGGAAATGTTCCTGCTCCACCCCGGGCAGGTCCTGAGCCGGCAGCAACTGCTCAGCCATGTCTGGGGCTACGACTTCGATGGCACGTCCAACGTGGTGGATGTGTACGTGCGCCAGTTGCGGATGAAACTCGGCGCGGACCGGATCCTCACCACCCGCGGCGCCGGGTACCGCCTCAGCTAGGCACAGCAAGCTGATCCGCGCAGGAAGGGAACAGAGTGGCCACCTCGGATGAACATCCCAGTGAAGACGGCCAGGCCGCGCCGGCGGTTGCCTTCCCTGAGGCGGAAACCCAGGACCCGTCCGGCTGGGGCGCAAAGTTCCACTCGGTGCGTTTCCGGGTGGTGGCCGCCATGCTGGGCATGATGCTCGCCGGAGTGGTCACGGCCGGGATGGTCACGTTCGTGGTGCAGTTCCAGGAGGCTGACGCCAGGATCGACCAGGCGGTTCTGGACAAGGCCAACGCCGTGGTCAAGCTCGTCCAGACCAACAAAAAAACGTCCGGAGACTACGCCAACAGGACGTACATCAGCGCACTTCACGAGGCCGCGGAGGATATCGAGCCGCGCAGCAACGAGGTCATGGCAGGGATAGTGGATGGGCATGTGGCATGGACCGTGGAGGGCAACGGGGACAGCAACCTCCTGAACAACAGCATGTTGGCCGACGCCGCCGGGCTCAGCAACCCGGCCGGCGCATCCTTCGGCGAGCTGAACTCAGACGGCCGTCCGCTCAGGACAGTGGTGGTGCCCATGAAGGGCGCCCCCGGGACATTCTTCCTGGTCGGCCGGGACGCGGGCGACCAGCGCGAGCACAACGCCAGCTCGGTCCGGACGTATTCGCTGGTGGCCCTCGGCATGCTCCTGGCTGCCGCAGTGATCGGCAGCGTGGTTGCCGGCCGGCTGCTCGATCCGCTCCGCCGTATGCGTGAGACGTCCCGGGCGGTGGGCCCGGAGGACCTCACGCAGCGGGTCGAGGTGCGCAAGGGCGAGGACGACGTCACCCTGCTCGCCAAGACCTTCAACACCATGCTGGAAAGACTCGATGAGGGCGCCCAGCAACAGCAGCAGTTCCTGGACGACGCCGGCCATGAACTGCGGACCCCGCTGACCATTCTCCGCGGGCACCTCGAGCTCGTGACAGTCGATGATCCGGACGATGTCATTGCCACCAGGGACGTGCTGTTGGACGAGGTGGACCGGATGCAGCGCCTGGTGGACGACCTCCTGCTGCTCGCCAACTCCGGCGAGATCGGCTTCATCCAGCGTGAACCCGTCCGGGTCCCGGAACTCCTGGATCAGGTCATGGAGAAAGTGCACGTCCTGGCCGACCGGCACTGGCAGATCGATGAAAGAGCTGACTATGTGGTGGAAGCGGATCCGCAGCGCCTCACCCAGGCACTGGTCCAGCTCGCCGCGAACGCCGTCAAGTACACCGGGCTGTCCTCCACCATCGCGCTCGGCTCCCGGATTGAGCGCCCGAAAACGAGCGACGGCACCTCGCTGCCCCCGCAGGACACCCTTGTGCTGTGGGTGCGCGATGACGGGATCGGCATCGCCGCCGAAGACCAGCAACGGATCTTCGAACGGTTCGGCCGGGCGCACACGGGCCGCGGCGTGGAGGGCTCGGGACTGGGCCTTGCCATTGTCGCGGCCATCGCACAGGCGCACGGGGGCGTGGCCACGGTGGAATCCGAATACGGCCACGGGGCCACGTTCCTGATCCGGATCCCCCTGCAGTCCTCCGGCGTCCGCGTCTGACCTGGTCCGCCGTCTTACCTTGCCCGCCCTTACCTTGCCCGCCGTCTGGCCTGGCCCACACCTGCCGGTGTCCGTGCCTAAGCGCGGCGCCGCAAACGCGGGCCTTTGGATGAGGAATCCTTAATCTTCCCCTCATCCCATCCTCACTCTCGGGGCGCACGCTGGTGCATAACATCAGACAGCACCGGCCCGGACACAGTCGCGTTCGCGACCGTGTCCGGGGGCACCGGGGGCGGGGGAGGATTGTTGTGGAGCCATTGCGGATAGTGCTGTACTCACATGATTCAGTGGGTCTGGGACATGTGCGTCGGAATCTGGCACTGGCCCACGCGCTGAACAATCAGCTTCCCGGCCTGATCGGCCGCCCCGTCACCGGAATCCTCATCACGGGCACAGCCCTCGCACCGGCATTCCGGTTGCCCGAGGGGTGGGACTGGGTGCTCCTTCCCGGTGTGGCGAAGGGTTCCGCGGGCTACCTGCCGCGGAACCTGACCCTGCCCATGGGGGAGCTCGTGCCATTGCGGGCCAGGCTGCTGCAGGCAACGCTGGCCGGCTTCTCCCCCCACCTCGTGGTGGTGGACCGGCACGCCACGGGCGTTCATGGCGAACTCGAAACAGCCTTGCGCCACGCCCGCACCGCCGGGCCCGTGCGCGTGGTGCTGGGCCTCCGCGAAGTCCTTGACTCGCCCGCCGCCGCCCTCGCCGAATGGGCCAGGGTGGGCGGTCCCCGCGTGGTGAAGGACCTGTTCGATGCAATCTGGGTCTACGGCGATCCCGCAGTCCACGATCCCGTAGCCGCCGGCGAAATACCGTTCGCCCTCCGAAAGCTCATCCGGTACACGGGCTACCTCGCTGTGGGGCGCCCTTCGGCCTCCGGCACCAGCTGCATGCCCGGGCGGTACTGCATGACGACGGTCGGCGGCGGCTCGGACGGCTATGCCCTGGCCAGCGTCGCCGTCGCCACGCCGGTCCCGGACGGGCTGGGACACCTCGTGGTCGCCGGACCGCAGATGCCCGCCGAGCAGCTCGACGACCTCCGGCAGCGGGCCCGCCCCGGCGTCAAAGTGGTCGCCGCAGTCGATGACATCGTGTTCCACATCCGGCACGCCGGCGCCGTCGTGGCCATGGGCGGCTACAACACGGTGTGCGAAATCATGAGCACCCCTGTTCCGGCCCTGATCGTGCCCCGCACGCAGTCGCGCGCCGAGCAGCGGATCAGGGCCGCCTCCCTCGCCGCGGCCGGGTACCTGGAGCAACACGAGATTGACTCGCTGACGCCGGAGATTCTGGCAGCCTGGCTGGCTGCCCGGTTCGGCACCACCGTGGACCGCCGTCGTGCGGTGCTGGACGGCCTGATCCGGGTTCCGCAGCTGGCCGCTGAGCTGCTGCGGCCGCTGGCCACTACCGAGCTGGCCCATGCGGATCGGGACAGTGCCGATCAGGTCACCGCCGAACGGGCCAGTGCCGAACATTTCAGCGCGGACGAAAGCGATGCCGCAGCGGGCGTGAAAGGTGCCAGCCGTGTCGCCGTTTGAACCCGGGACGGCGTACGTCCTGAAGATGTACCCGCGGTTCTCCGAAACGTTCATCGTTTCGGAGATCCTGGCCCGCGAGGCCGCCGGGGACCGGATCGAAATCTTCTCGCTCCGTCCCACCGACGACCCCCGGTTCCACCCCGAGCTCGCCCGGGTCCAGGCACCGGTGACGTACATTGACCGGCCCATCAAGACTGTGGCCCTGTGGGAAAGCCTCCGGATGGCCGACGCGGCCGGGCTCACAGCCGCCGTCGGCCGGAATTTGGGCGAACTCGCCGCCGCCTCGGCAGACGACGCCGTGCAGGCCATCAACCTGGCCACCGCGCTGCAGGACCGCAACATCCGGCACATGCACGTCCACTTCGCCTCAGGATCAACCACCGTGGCCCGGCTGACGTCCCTCATTACCGGCATCCCGTTCTCGTTCACCGCGCACGCGGTGGACATCTTCCATGAATCGGTCCAGGACGAGGACCTGCGGCTCAAGCTCGAGCAGGCCCACCACGCCGTGACCATCAGCCAGTACAACATGCGCTACCTGCGCCGCCGCTTCCCGTCCTCGACGGCCCGGCTCCATCTGGTGCGCAACGGCCTGGAGCTGGAGCGCTTCCCGTACCGTGAGCCCTGGCCGCTCGAAGCCACCCTCCGGATCGCCGCCGTCGGGCGCCTGGTGGAGAAAAAGGGCTTCCAGTATCTGTTGCCCGCGGCCGCCGAACTGCTGGACCAAGGGGTCAAACTGGACCTCCGGATCGCCGGTACCGGGCTCATGGCCGAGGAACTGGAGGCCGGCATCGGCCAGCTCCGACTCGGCGCCCATGTCCGCCTCCTCGGCCCGCAGACCCAGGACCAGGTCCACGAGCTGCTCCACTCCTCCGATGTCTTCGTGGCGCCCTGCGTGGTCGGCGCCGACGGCAACGCGGACGGCATGCCCACGGTCCTGCTCGAGGCCATGGCCACGGGCGTCCCCTGCGTCAGCACGTCCGTCACCGGGATCCCCGAAGTAGTCCGGAACGGCTCCACCGGGGTCCTGGTCCGGCCGGGCAACCCGCACGCCCTGGCCCGCGGCATCTGCACGCTCGGCTCCCCGGCCACGGACAGGCTTGCCATGTCCCGCAACGCCCGCGCCCTGATCGAGGAGGACTACGACGTCCACCGCCAGGCCGAGCTCCTGAGGTCCCTCTCCCGTTCTGAAAGGAGAGTCGCATGACCCGCGTGGCCTATCTCTGCGCCGACCCCGGCGTTCCTGTCTTCGGCACCAAGGGCTCCTCCGTCCATGTCCAGGAAATCGTCCGGGCGTGGCGCGGCACCGGCGCCGCCGTCACCGTCTACTGCACCCTGCTCGGCACCGAGCGGCCCAGCGATCTTGCCGATCTCGACGTCGTCGAAGTCAAGCCGGAATCCGTCCCCGCCTCCGCGCGTGAACGGGCGGTCCAGGACGCCGCGCTGGGCCTGGCGGACGAGGTCCTGCGCAACGGTTGCGGGCTGTTCTACGAGCGGTATTCGCTGTTCAGCCCGGCATTGTCCGTGGTGGCCCGCATCCTGGACGTGCCGTCCGTTCTTGAGGTCAATGCTCCGCTGATCGAGGAGCAGCAGCGGTACCGCCAGCTGCTCGATGTGAAGAAGGCTGAGACGGTGTTCCGCCGCAACGCCGCGACGGCCGACGTCGTGGCCTGCGTCTCGGATCCCGTGGTCCGCTGGGTGCGGGCGCGGGTGCCGACCGCCAGGACCGTGCTGGCGCCGAACGGAGTCAACGTCGAACGGATCACGGCCCGCCGCCCCGGACGCCGGAATCCGGACCACCTCACGGTCGGGTTCGTCGGAACCTTGAAGCCTTGGCACGGTGTCCCCGGCCTGCTGCACGGTGTCGCCCTGGCCAACCAGCAGACCGCGGACCCGGGCCTGCGCTGGCAGCTCCATGTGGTGGGTGACGGCCCCGGCCGGCAGGACCTCGAACGCCTCGCCGAATCCCTCGGCGTGCCGACGGTGTTCTCGGGCCCCGTCGCGCCGGCGGCGGTGCCCGGCTTCCTGGCAGATTTCGACGCCGCCGCCGCACCCTATCCCCCGGACGGACCTGGCCAGGACGATTACTTCTCGCCGCTGAAGGTTTTTGAGTACATGGCAGCCGGGCTGCCTGTGATCGCGAGCGCCGTGGGCCAGATCCCGTCCATCATCCAGGACGGCCGCACCGGGATCCTCGTCCCGCCCGGGGACCCCGCCGCGCTCGCGGACGCCCTCCTCCGGCTCGGCGAAGATCCGAATTTGCGGGAAAGGCTGGGGCTCGAGGCCCGCAACGACGCCGTGCAGCGGTTCAGCTGGAGCGGGGTGCTGTCCCGGATCACCGGGGCGCTGCCGCCTGCACGCAGACTGGCCAGGCAATGACCACCGATTCCCGGCATCTGCTTCGGAGTCCGGCGGAAAATTATCCCGCGCAGGAGAGCCTCGCGCGGCAGCGCCCTGCTGCCCGGCACCGTCCTGAGGCGCGCCACCGCCCCGCGCAGGAGGCTCCCGCGGAAGCCAGTCCCACGCAGGAGGTCCCCACAGAGACAAGTCCCATGCAGGAGGACCCCACCCGACAGCCACGGAAGCAACGGCGGCGCCCACGACTACGCCCGTTCCGCGCGCGTCGTTCCGCCAAGCCGGAGTCCGGGCTCCGCCGCACGTTGCGGTGCGTCCGCCCGTATTTGCGCGGCCATAGGCTCAGGATGACCATAGGATTCGTGGCCCTTGCCGCTGACGTCCTGCTCCGCCTGCTGGAGCCGTGGCCGGTGAAAATGGTGATCGACGGCGTGTCCCGCTCACTCGGCGCGACCATCAGGAGGCCGGGGCCCACGATCGATGCCAGCGCGGAGACGTTGTTGCTGTGCGGCGGTGCGATAGTGGCCATCAGCATCCTGCGCGCCATTGCCAACTACTGGTCCCAGATTTCATTCGCGTTGGTCGGGTCGAGGATCGCGGCCGACCTCCGGGCGCAGACCTTCCGCCATGTGCAGGGCCTATCCATGCGGCACCACACCCGGACCTCCTCCGGCGACACGGTCCAGCGCATCGTCGCCGATGTGTCGCGGCTGCAGGAAGTCGCCGTCACGGCCGGCCTGCCGTTACTGGGCAACGCGGTAACGCTCGTGGCCATGACCGGGATCATGCTGTGGCTTGACCCATTACTGGCTCTTGTCGTCTTCCTGGCCACTGCCGTGTTTGCCTTCCTCTCCCGGCGCAGTTCCGGCTCCATCACCAGCGCCGCCAGGAAGTCACGTTCGGGCGAAAGCGCCCTGGCCAGCACCGCGTCCCAGACCCTCAGCGCCATGCGCGAGGTGCAGGCCTACGGTCTCGAGGACACCATCAGTTCCAACTTCCGCAACAGCAACAAGGCGGCCCTGGGCACCGGCGTCGTCGCTCTGCGGCTAGCCGCGGGGCTTGAGCGCCGCACCGACGTGCTGATCGGCTTCGCCACCGCCGTCGTCCTGGCCGGCGGCGGCTGGCGCGTGCTGAACCACTCGATGACACCTGGCGACTTGGTGGTGTTCCTCACCTACCTCAAGACCGGGATGAAACCGCTGAAGGACCTGGCCAAACAGACCAGCCGGATAGCCCGGGCCACCGCCTCCGGCGAGCGGGTAGCAGATCTGCTGGAGGCGCAGACCGACCTCCCGGAAGCACCCAACGCGCGCGCCTTGGAAAGCCAGCACCCAGACATCGAGTTCGAGGACGTCGATGCCGGCCACGGCGAAGAAATCGCGGTTCTGCACGAGATCAATCTGCGAATTCCGGCCGGGGAACATCTGGCGCTCATCGGCCCGTCCGGGGCAGGGAAATCGACGTTGGCCAGCCTGGTCCTGCGCATGATCGATCCCATCTCCGGCACGGTCCGCGTTGGGGGCCAGGACCTGCGGGAATGCCAGATCGCGTCCGTGCGCTCCCACGTCTCCATCCTGCTGCAGGATTCCGTGCTCTTCGGAACCACTGTTCGGGAGAACATCAGGTTCGGCCGGCTGGATGCCTCCGACGCGGAAATCGAACACGCCGCGGAGCTGGCCCAGGCCGACGCCTTCATCCGCGCCCTCCCGAACGGTTACGACACGATTCTGGGCGAAGCCGCCAAGGACCTCTCCGGCGGCCAGCGCCAACGCCTCGCGATCGCCCGCGCCATCCTCCGCAAGGCCCCTATCGTGATCCTGGACGAGGCGACCGCCGGGCTCGATCCGGCATCCCGGGATTCGGTCCTCAGCGCCATGGACACACTCACCGAGGGCCGGACCTCCATCACGATCACCCACGACGTCAACGCGGCCCAATCCTGCGACCGTGTGATCTGGCTCGAAGGCGGCGAAATCATCGAAGATGGGTCACCGCAGTCATTGCTGGCCGATCCGGATTCACGCTTTGCCGGCTGGGTCCACCGGCAGCAGACCGCAGAGCCGGGTGAACTGTTCAAGGTGCCGACATGAGTACCGCCCCGCTGGGACAACTGCAGCAGGGCCAACGTCTGCAGGCGCAGCGGCGCGAAGCTGACCGTGTCCTGGCGGCCCGCGACGCCCGGATCCCGGGCCTGAACTGGGTCCTCGACGACGAGCTGCTCTCCGAGCTCCTGGGCGAAAGCGTCCGGATCATCAGGACCCGCTACAAACCGCACTCCTCGGCCCTCGTCGCCTTCCGCCGGGCCGGCTACGGGGCCGGCAGCTACGGCTGGGCGTCGACCGCAACCCCGGAGCACGTCGAGAAACTGCAGCGGCGGGCGGAGCGTTCGCAAAAGCGCGGCGGCGGCATTCGGCTTGTGCAGCCCGATGGTCCGCGCGGGGACGTCGTGGTGGCTGTCGGCCCCATCGAAGAGGACTGGCCCCTGCGCCCCAAGCTGCGGTGGCTCCGGGACCACGGACTCGGACGGCTGGGAGCACTTCCTGCGGCAGAGCGCTTCCTGGACCCCCCGGTCAGCGTGCTGAGATACAACCCGGAGCGCAGGCTCGTTGTCAGGGTCCCTTCGGCGACACTGCCCATCGTCGTCAAGACCGCCGTCCTGGTTGACGAAGCTGCAGCAGGTCCCCGATTGCGGCAGCGGCTGGAGAGCTACGGCATACCGGTCCTGCCCGAACTCGCCGACCCGGAATGCACCGCGCACGGCATCAGTGCCTCCCCGGACTGGGGCCACGGAGACCTGAGCGGCGGCGACAATGATCCGGCCGCCTACCGGACTGGCCAAGCCCTGGCGGCGATCCATGGCATGGACACGGAAACCGGAGCGGACCCGATGGCGGACATGGAGAACCTTGTACGCCAGCTCATGGCCACGCGGTCCATGGTCACCTGCCTGCTCCCCGGGCTCGAGGCTCCGGTGGACGCGCTCTCCCGCCGGCTCCTGGCAGCTGTCGGCGCCGCCAGCCCCCGAAGGCAACAGCCGGTGATGGTCCATGGTGACTTTTCGGCGGACCAGGTCCTGGTGGACGGCCCGGCCATCCGCATCATCGATTTCGACCGCGTGACGACCTCCGACCCGGCGAGGGACCTTGGGTCCTTTGCCGCGGTGGAGGACATCGCAGACCCCGCAGGTGTGGGGCCCTTGGCCGGTGGCCGTAAGACGGCCCAGCTGATCGACGGTTACCGCGAGGCTGGCGGGCACGTATCGCAGGCCAGGGTAGAGACCTGGGCGGCGTTCCGGTTGTTCCTGAACAGCGTCGACCCGTTTCGGAACCGGGCCAGCGACTGGCCGGCCGACACGAGCTGGCATATCCGCCGAGCCCTGGAGTTGATCACATGACCTGGCACCCGCCGCTTTGGAATTACACCGACGACGCCGGTACGGCGTGGCGCGTCCGCAATGCGTGGCCCGATGTGGAACCCGGAGAGTACCTGCTGGAGGTCGAGGCTGCGGGACGCCCCGGTGTCCGGGGAGCACATCTGAGCCATGGCCACTTTGAGATCCTGCCGGAGGACGATCCCGGGCTGCCGGCCCTTCGTACCGAAAGACAGCACGGGGAAATCATTGCCCACTGGCCGTACAGGCGGGCGATCATCCAGGCGGAGGGCTGCTACATCAAGGTCTTCCGGCCCGGCAGGGCCGCGGTCCCGGCCGAACGGTACGCTCAGATAGACCTCCTGCTGGACGCCGGCGCCTTTATGGCGCCCCAGGTGCTTCAGAGCTCCCCGGACACCCTCGTTTTGAGCACCCTCTCCGGACGGACGCTGGGCGAAATCGGCGAGGACTACGTCACGATCGGCGAGAAGGAGTTTGCCGGCGCATGGGAAAAATGGTCCAGCGCGTGGCTCGCCCAGCTGAGCGCGGCGTCTGACGTCAGGAGACAAAACGTTCTGGGGGCCCTCCCGGTCCTTTCACCCGAGGTGGAAGCGAAGGCCGTGGCCAGCAGGTTGAAACTGTGGCTGCACCACACAGAGAATGTTCCGGAACTGTCCACCCAACGCGACACCTTGATCGCCATGGCAGATTACGTCACGGCGAACCTGCTCGGTGCGGCACCGGACCCGCTGGTATGGGCCCACGGAGACCTGCACGACCGGCAGATCATCGCCGGCGACGGCCGGTCCCCGTTCGGACTGCTGGACTTCGACGATACTGCCCGGGCCGAGGCCGCCCGCGACCTCGCCTACCTGGACTTCCATCTGGAGCGGCGAATGTGGCGCAATAACCTAACGTCGGCGCGATACCTAAAGGCCCACACGGAGGTGCTGGCCGTCGCCGAGCAATTGCAGGTCAGCCCGGATCGGTTCGGTGCATACGGGGACGCGCGCTGGTTGCGGCTGGCCTGTTCTTCGTTCCCTTCGGGCTCATTGCTGGCGACCCGCGTTCTCGAGGACCGGGTAAAGCATCGTGAGTCCTTCGGAGCCACCGTCCTGGCCGCCAGCCGGCCCCTCGAATCCCGGAGCTGATCCACATGGGCTGGCACCCGCCCGTCCCGGCCGCCATCCTGGATGCCGACAACTTCGAATGGCAGGTCATACGGTCCTGGCCCGACGACTCCGCGGAGGACTATGTTCTGGAGCTTGCGGCCCCGGATCGGGCAGGAGTCCGGGCAGCCCACCTCCGGGCGGGGCAGCTGGAGCTCCTGCGGGACGGCCGCGACCGGCGCCTCCCCGCCCTGAAGCTCGCTTCGCCGCTGGGGATGGTGGTAGTACACCGGGCCCACAAGCGTGCCGTGGTCCGGGCCGGGGAGCACTACCTCAAGATCTTTCGGGTCCTCCAGGCCGACGAAGCAGTGGGCAGACACGCCCGGATGAACGAGCTCCTCGGCGCCGAGGATTTCCTCACCCCGGATATTGTCTCCAGCAGCCCGGGTTGCCTCACCCTCATGGCGTTGCCCGGGCGCTCCCTGTTCGAGCTGGGAAACGACCCCGGCGTCAGCGATGCGCTGTTCGAACATGCCTGGCAAGAATGGTCGCGGGCCTGGGTCCGGCAGCATTCCCTGGCCCGGACTCCGGCGCACCGCCCTACCCTCGAGGCGCTCCCACCCCGGCCGGCCGCCGTCGAACTGGAAAACCTGCGGCACGCAGTGAACCGATGGCTCGTGCACGCCCGGGACGTTCCGGCGGCTCAGGCGCAGAACATCGCCGTGCGCGTGGCCGCAGGGCAGACCGCCGAAAAGCTGCTCCGGACCGATCCGGATCCGCTGGTGTGGTCCCACGGTGACCTCCACGACAAGCAGATCTTCACGGCGGGTCCCGGGGCTCCTCTGGGGCTGCTGGACTTCGACGAAGCCGGCCGGGCCGAGGCCGCTGCCGACCTCGCAAACCTTGCCGTGCACCTCCAGCTGCGCCTGCGCCAACACCGCTTGAGCGCAGAACGGTACCAAACCGCCCTCCGCCACGTCATCGCCGCTGCCGAGGAACTGCATGTCACCCCGGCGCGCTTCGACGCCTACGCAGCCGCGACCCGCCTGAGGCTCGGCTGCCTGTATTCCTTCCGGCCCCAATGGGCGGACCTGGCGGAGGACTTCCTCATTCCGGATGGTGAACAGGCTCTGGCGGCGGGAGTTCCGGCCGCTAAAGTGGAGGCCACGTACTGACTGCACACCAGATCGAAACCGCCCCACACCGAACCGCCCACACCGAACCACCACGCATTGCGCCGAACCGGGAGGACCGCTGGCATGGCTTACATCAAGGTTGGAACCGAAAACAGCACAGACGTCGAGCTTTACTACGAGGACCACGGATCCGGCCAGGCCGTGGTCCTTATCCATGGCTACCCACTGGACGGCTCGTCGTGGGAGAAGCAGACCGCGGCGCTGCTCGGCGCGGGCTACCGTGTGATCACCTATGACCGGCGCGGCTTCGGACAGTCCAGCAAGCCCACCGAGGGCTACGACTACGACACGTTCGCGGCGGACCTCAACACCATCCTGACCACCCTCGACCTGAACGACGCCGTGCTGGTGGGCTTCTCCATGGGCACCGGCGAGGTGGGCCGCTACCTTGGAACCTACGGCTCTGCCCGGGTGGCGAAAGCCGTGTTCCTGAGCTCCCTTGAGCCATACCTCCTTCAGGCCGAGGACAACCCGGGCGGGGTCCCGCAGTCGGTGTTCGACGGGCTGATGGAGGCCGTGACGGCGGACCGGTACGCTTTCTTCACGGAATTCTTCAAGAACTTCTACAACAGCGAAGCCCTCCTCGGCACCCCCCGGCTCAGCCAGGAGGTCATGAACGCCGGCTGGAACCTCGCCACCAGTGGTGGGGCCACGGCGTCGGCGGCAGCGCAGCCGACCTGGTACACGGACTTCCGTGCCGACATCCCCAAAATTGATGTCCCGGCCCTCATTGTGCACGGCACGGCGGACAACATCCTGCCGATCGATGTCGCGGGCCGCCAATTCGCCAAGGCGCTGCCGAGCGCCGAGTATGTGGAGATCGATGGCGCCCCGCACGGCATGCTGTGGACCCACGCGGCGGAGGTCAACGAGGTCCTGCTGCGGTTCCTGGCGAGTTAGCCGGAACGAACCCTTCGGCTTTCCGCGGTCCGGTTGACACCCGCCACCCGGTACGGTTCAATTTTTTGCATATGCTGAAATAACAGTTCCACGATACGAATATTTTGTCGTATAGCCCTACACCGTGGATGCCAGCATTGACACAAAGGATCTGGCACATGCTGTTGTACGACTTTAATGCCGCCGGACGCGCGGAGGCCGCCGCCGCCCTGCGCCCCTGCCTGGACATCGAGCGATGGATTGAGGAGATCGTCGGCTCGAGGCCCTTCGACAGTACGGAAATCCTCCTCCAAACCGCCGGCCGTGCGGCGGAACCGTTCACCGACGCGGAGGTGGAAGCCGCGCTGGCCCACCATCCCCGCATCGGCGAACGGGCCGCAGGAAACAGCGCGGAGGCCCGGCTCTCCCAATCGGAGCAGGCGAGCCTGGGCGCTCCGGATCCGGCCGTCGCCGCCGCCATCGCCGCCGGGAACCGGAGCTATGAAGAAAAATTCGGCCAGGTCTTCCTGATCCGCGCGGCCGGCCGCAGCCGCGAGGAGATCCTGGCGGCCCTCAACGCCCGGCTCGCCCACACTCCCGAAGAAGAACAATTGGTCATCGGCCAGCAGCTGCGCGAAATCGCGGTACTCCGACTCGAAGGACTGATAGGCGCATGAGTACTTCCCACGTCACTACCCACGTTCTGGACACGGGCTCCGGCAAGCCCGCCGCGGGCGTCGCAGTCACCTTGGACATGCTCGACGGCGAACGCTGGGTCAGGATCGCGGCCGGCGCCACGGACGATGACGGCCGCGTCAAGTCGCTCGGCCCCGACAGCCTGGGCTCCGGCACCTACCGCCTGGGCTTCGACACCGGAGCCTATTACGCGGCTGCCGGGACCGAGACCTTCTTCCCCGAAGTCACACTGACCTTTGCGGTGTCCGAATCGCAGGCCCACTACCACGTGCCGCTTCTGCTGAGCCCCTTCGCCTACTCCACCTATCGGGGCAGCTAAGCCCGGAGCAGCCAAGACCGGCTGCCATCACCACGTCCCACCGTTACCGCCCCCGGCACCACTCCGGGCGCAGGTCTCCCTGCCATGTTCCGGCGCAGCCATGTTCCGGAGCAGCCCGCGCGGCACCCAGGGCCAGTCACAATCGACATTTTCCCGGCGAACCGGGCTGGGAGGCCCGTAACGCTTGACAGTGGCCCACGTCACTCCTAATCTGAATTTTGGGATCCCAAAACGGGATCCCAAAACAAGAAAAGCTTGCCGGGCCCCGCCCTCCCAGATTCTGCACTGATCCGAACCTGATGTCAGCGCTGACATCGGCCCCTTATCAACCGCTCCGATCGACACAGGGCCCGCGCACAGGACGCCCCACACTCCGGCATCCTGACCCTCAAACAAATCCCCCATCACTTACCGGCATGTTTACTCTCTATCAAGGAGAAGTTGTGTCTCTTCCAAATACCGAAACAGCAGTACAGCCCGATGACCTCACAAGCTCCAAGGACGGCGTGCAACGGCGCACGAACGTCCGATGGAAAATGTTCCTCCTCCTGCTGGTCCTCGTCTCCGTAAACTACATCGACCGGGGATCCATCTCTGTTGCCCTGCCCATCATCCAGAAGGAATTCAACATGGCCCCGGAGCTCGTGGGCCTCCTGCTCTCGGCCTTCTTCTGGACCTACGCGCTCATGCAGATCCCGGTCGGCTGGCTGATCGACAAGTTCGGCCCCCGCAAGGTGATGACCGCGTCCTGCGTCGGCTGGGGTGCAGCAACGGCGGCCTCCGGCCTGGCCGGAGGCTTCGTCAGCATGTTCATCGCCCGCCTGGGCATCGGCGTCACCGAGGCCGGCGTCATGCCGGCCGGCGGAAAGCTGAACGCCATCTGGATGCACAAATCGGAACGCGGCCGCGGCGCCACCATCCTTGACGCCGGAGCCCCTTTGGGCGCCGGGCTGGGCGGCATCCTCATCGCAGGCCTGATCGCCTCGACGGGCAGCTGGCGGAGCTCCTTCATCATCGCCGGCGCCGCCACCGTCCTCATGGGCCTCGCCGTCTGGTGGTACGTCCGGGACAACCCCCGCCAGCACCGCGGAGTCAACGACGCCGAGGCCGAGTACATCGAGGCCTCCCACGCCGCCGAGGACGCCGAAGCCGAGCTCGACGGCAGCAAGGGCAAGCGCGCCCTGCTCCCCTACCTGAAGTTCCGTTCCTTCTGGGCCATGTGCTTCGGCTGGCTGGGCTTCAACGGCGTCTTCTACGGCCTGCTCACCTGGGGCCCGCTCTACTTGGCCCAGGCCAAGGGCTTTGACCTGAAGACCATCGGCTGGTCCACGTTCGTGATCTTCGGCGCCGGTTTCGTCGGCGAAATCCTCGGCGGCACCATCGCCGACAAATGGCGGGCATCTGGCGCCTCGGCCAACCGCGTCATGCGCACCCTCCTGGGCACCTCCAGCGTCGTAGTGATCGGCGGCCTTGTCGGTGTCACCGTCGTTGCCGACCCGACGACGGCGGTAGTCCTGCTCTCCGTCGTCATGTTCTTCCTTCGCTGGGTGGGCCTCTTCTGGAGCATCCCTTCGATCCTGGGTGGCCGGACGAACGCCGGCGTCCTGGGCGGCGCGATGAACTTCAGCGGCAACATCTCCGGCTTCGTCACCCCGATCGCGGTCGGCCTGATCGTCGGTGCCACCGGCTCATACACCTGGGCGCTGCTGTACTTCGTGGGATCCGCGATCATCATGGGCGTATCTGTGCTGACCCTGAACTACAACAAGCGGCTCCCTGTCTAAGCTAGGCCACGAAACACTGGTTCCCGAAGCCGGGAACGCAGTGCCATAAAGAACCCGAAATGGAGCAGCATGCTTACCGCAGAAGAAACCCAGGACAAGGAACGCCCCCTCCGGGAGGCCGTCCGGGACACCCTCCGCACCAGGATCTTTGAAGGGCACTACGTTCCCGGCACCAGGCTGGTGGAACGCGACCTCGCCGCCGAATTCAACGTCTCCCGCCTCCCGGTCCGCGAAGCCCTGCGCATGCTGCGTCAGGAAGGCCTCGTCAGCGACCGCGGCGCGCGCGGGGCCGAAGTCAGCTCACTCAGCGCCAAGGACGTGGAGGATCTCTTCGACGTCCGCCAGTCGCTCGAAGTGCTGGCCTGCAGGCTGGCCGCGGCCCGGGCCACGCCAGAAGACCTCAGTGGCCTGGAAGCTTTGCTGGACGCGGCCGAGCTGTCCCTTGCCAGGGGCGCCCTTATGGACGCCCACCGGGCCAACAGCGAATTCCACGATGCCATCACCCGGATCGCGGACAACGGTTTCCTCAAATCCGCGCTCGAACCCCTCCAGGGCCGGATGCACTGGCTGTTCCGGCACGTGAGCGACCTCCCCGAGCTCATCGAGGAGCACCGCGCCCTCTACGCCGCGATCGCCAGCGGGGACCCGGACCGGGCGGCAGCCCAGTCGGCGTCCCACATCGACAAATACCGGGAACAGTTTCCTGAGGATTTCCGCCGGACCGAACCCGACCTTCATCGGAAGAAGAAATGAAACTCCTTGTCATCAACCCCAACATCAGCAACGATGTCACTTCGCTGATCGAATCCGAAGCCCGGCGTTCAGCCTCGCCCGGAACCGAACTGGTAGTCCGGACCGCCGGCCACGGCGTCGAATACATCGAAACCCGCTTTGAATCGCTGATCGCCGCCGGTGCCGTCGCCGAAATCATCGCAGAGTACACTCGCGACGGCGCCAGCGTCGACGGCGTGGTGGTCGCCGCATTCGGCGACCCAGGGATGCCGGCGCTGAAGGAACTCGCCGACGTCCCCGTCATCGGAATTACCGAGGCGGCACTCTGCGCCGCCGCCCTGCAGGGGCACCGGTTCTCGATCATCGCCATCTCGGACCGCATCCGGCCCTGGTATCTGGACTGCGTTGAACGGTTCGGGCTCGCCGGCCGGCTGGCCTCGATCCGCTCCATCAACGAGAGCCTCAACGGCATCGGTTCCGTGCAGCAGGACTTCAAGGAGACCCTGCTGGCGCTCAGCCGCCAGGCCGTCGCCGAGGACGGGGCCGACGTCGTGATCCTCGCCGGCGCGCCGCTCGCCGGACTTGCCCGCGAGCTTGCAGGCCAGATCCCCGTCCCCGTGGTGGACGGCATTTCCGCTGGCATCCAGATGGCCCAGTCCGTAGTCAACCTCCAGTCCGGTCCGCACCGGGCCGGCGCCTTCGCGCCGCCACCGGTCAAGGCCCGCAAGGGGCTTTCGAAAAACCTCCATGCCGCCCTCACGACGGCGCAGCACGCCACCGGGCTGCCCGCATCGTCCCACTAATTTTCTTTCTCGAAGGAGGACAACGATGTCCCACACCCCAGACCTTGTCATTGCCAACGGCACCGTGGTCAACAGTTTCGGCCGCCAGAATGTGCACGTCGTGGTGCACGGCAGAACGATCGTCCAGCTCGTGGACGCTTCTGAGGCGGTCCCCGCTGCCGCCAGGACCATCGACGCCGCCGGCCAGCTGGTGATTCCGGGTGGCGTGGACGGCCACTGCCATGTCGCCCAGGTAACCGGACGGTTCCGTACCCTGGACGACTACCGGACAACATCCACCGCTGCCCTCTGGGGCGGCACCACCACCATTATCGACTTCGGCATCCCCCGCGACGCCCGCGAGACCCCGCTGGCTGCCGTCCTGCACAAGAAGGAACTAGCCCGCGAGTCCCGCTGCGACGTCGCCCTGCACGGCTCCGTGGTCAGCTGGGACGAGACTGTGCCGTGGCAGCTGGAGCAACTCGCCGTCGAGGGCGTCCGTTCGGTCAAGATGTACACCACAAACCGGGGCACCACCATGGCCGACGGGGACACCATCCTGAGGGTCATGCGCGAGATGGTCCGGCTCGACGGCCTTACCTACATCCACGCCGAACACGATCCCATCATTGCCGACTGCACCCAGCAGCATGCGGACGACGGCCGCATCGGCATCGAACACCTGCACCGGACCCGGCCCGAACTCGCGGAGGAGATCTCGGTCAAGGAGACCCTGGCGATGGCCGAGTACACCAACGCTCCCGTCTACTTTGTGCACCAGTCCACGCCGGGGGCCGTAGACCTCGTCGCCGGGGCCCGCAGCCACGGAATGGACGCCTTCTCGGAAACGTGCCCGCACTACCTCACCCTGGACGACACCGTCTACGGCACGTCCTTCCCCGAGTGGTACGCCTGCTGCCCGCCGATGCGCAGCCCCGAGACCGTCGCCGCGCTGCGGGACCGGCTTGCCGCCGGAGCCATCCACACGGTGGCCTCGGACCACTCCTGCTACGACCTCACGCAAAAGTGCGAGCGGTCCGATGACATCCGCGCCATGCCGCACGGCCTGCCGGGAGTGGAAACCCGCATGCCTGTCACCTTCACCGCCATGATGGACGCCACCGGCGGGGCAGCCCGGGTGGAGGATTTCGTGGAAGTGTTCGCCGCCGGTCCGGCCCGGATCAACGCCCTGCCGGGCAAGGGAACGATCGCAGCAGGGTACGACGCCGACCTCGTCGTCTTCGATCCCGCACAGGAACGCACCGTTGACGGCGCTGCCCTGCACATGGGAACGGATTTCTCGCCGTTCGACGGCAGGACGCTCACCGGCTGGCCCGCCGTCGTGGTCTCCGCCGGACGCGTGGTGCTGGACGCCAGCGGCTTCCATGACCCCGGCCCCGTGGGCCGGTTCGTGGCCCGCAACGGTTTCCGCGAACACCAGGCCGCCACGGCCGCCGGCCCCGTCAGCGCCACCCCCGCCCCCGCCGCTGTCTACCCCGCTGCCCGCTAGGAGCACCCATGCCTTCCGTAACCCGCCCCACCCGTATCGGCATGATCGTGCCGTCCTCCAACACCTGCCTGGAGCCGCAAAGCTACCGGATCCTCGGCGACCGCGACGACGTGACAATCCACTTCGCCAGGATCCAGGTCACGCGGATCGCCCTCGACGATTCCTCCGACCGGCAATTTGATGCCCCGGCAATGCGGGCCGCCGCCGAGATCCTGGCGACCGCCGACGTCGACGTCATCGCGTGGAACGGCACTTCAGGATCGTGGCTCGGCGCCGATCACGACCGCGAACTCGTCAAGGGAATACAGGACGCCACCGGCATTCCCGCCACCACCTCCACACTGGCCTACATGGAGGCCTTCCGGTCGTTCGGCACCGAGCGGATCGGGCTGTTCACCCCGTACACGGAGGACGTCAACGAACGGATCGTGGCGTCCTACGAACGGGACGGGATCAAAACACTTGACCACCGTTTCCTCGGCCTGAGCGACAACGAATCATTCGCCCGGGTCTCCGACGCCGAGATGCGGCCCGGATCGCTGGAACTTGCGGCACAGAACCCGGACGCGCTCGTGTACCTCTGCACTAATCTCTACGGTGCCAACATCGCGGAGGAAATCGAGGCGGCCATGGGCGTTCCCGTGCTCGATTCGGTGGCCGTGACCCTTTGGCACTGCCTCAAAATGGCCGGCGCCCCGCTGCTCTCCCCGCGGTGGGGAAGGCTGCTCACCTCAGCCTGACCGCCAAGGCACCGACCTTCCAACCGATTGTGACTGCCGGGCCGCGGTGATGCGCCGCTGATGTTGACGCGCCCCAACCCCTCTCGATAATCTCGAAATGCAAGAAAGTTTTTTCACATAATGAAAAATATTGATCACCATTCAACGATGAAGAGTGAGGTGGACGTGGCTGCAGGAGAAGATACCTCCCATATCCTCAGCGGGTTGACAAACCAGCTGCCTGATCGTGATCCGGAAGAGACCGCCGAATGGCTGGAGTCCCTGGATACCCTGATTCAGGAACAAGGCACCGAACGTGCCCAGTACATTATGCGAAGCCTGCTCCAGCGGGCCGGCGCGCAGAGCGTGGGTGTTCCGATGGTCACCACCACGGACTACGTCAACACCATCCCGGTCGA